>NZ_JALLKV010000046.1:0-50608 GCF_023093815.1 Pseudomonas sp. PNPG3 | reverse complement strand
AACCGCTGACCTCCTGCATGCCATGCAGGCGCTCTCCCAGCTGAGCTATAGCCCCACAATGTCGCTTTGAACCGAAGCGCTGGCTGGGTGCCTGGCGTTTCGTTTTCGTTCATCGCTGTGGACGGGGCGCATATTAAGATCGGATTGCAGGGCTGTCAAACGAATTTTTCAAAATATTCAAAAAATTTTTCACAGATAACAATCACTTACCGCCCTCCCCTTGCCAAAACCGAACAGTGAGCCCTGTGGGAGCGGGTTTACCCGCGAATGCGACGGAAAACGCACCATCGTATTCGCGGGTGAACCCGCTCCCACAAGTTCGGCTTGTGGCCTCGGGACCACTGTCAGGCGATAGAGGCCAGCAGCTTTTCCCACTCTTTGTTTTCTTTCTTCGACACACCACCCAGCAGGTCCAGGGCCTGGCGCAGGCGGTAGCGGGTCAGGTCCGGGCCAAGGATTTCCATCGCGTCCAGTACCGAAACCGAGCTGGCCTGGCCGGTAATGGCGGCAAACATCAGCGGCATGGCATCACGCAGCTTCAGCTCCAGCGCCTCGACCACCGCCTGGATGCAACCGGTGATGCGCTCTTTTTCCCACTGACGCAGGCTTTCGAGCTTCCACAGGATCAGCTGGATCACCTGGCGTACCTGGTCGGCCGACAGCTTCTTGCTTTCGAACAGCTTGACGTCCAGCTTCAGCGCGCCTTCGAAGAAGAACCCGCCCAGCGGGGCAACCTGGCTGAAGGTTTCCACCCGGCCTTGCACGTGTGGGGCGATCTTCATCATGTAGTCGCTGTTGAACGCCCACTTCTGCAGGCGCGCGGCGAACTCCTCGACCGGCAGTTCGCGCAGCCACTGGCCGTTCAGCCAGGACAGCTTCTCGATGTCGAAGATCGGGCCGCCCAGCGAGATACGCGACAGGTCGAAGTGCTCGACCATCTCGGCCAGCGAGAACTTCTCGCGCTCGTCTGGCATCGACCAGCCCATGCGGCCCAGGTAGTTGAGCATCGCCTCGGGCATGAAGCCCATGCGCTCGTAGAAAGTCACCGAGGTCGGGTTCTTGCGCTTGGACAGCTTGGACTTGTCCGGGTTACGCAGCAGCGGCATGTAGCACAGCTTGGGCTGTTCCCAGCCGAAGTATTCGTACAGCTTGATCAGCTTGGGTGCCGATGGCAGCCACTCTTCGCCGCGCAGCACGTGGGTGATGCCCATCAGATGGTCGTCGACCACGTTGGCCAGGAAGTACGTCGGCAGGCCGTCGTTCTTCATCAGCACCTGCATGTCCATGCGGTCCCACGGGATCTCGACATCGCCACGCAGCATGTCCGGTACCACGCACACGCCTTCGCTCGGCACTTTCATGCGGATAACGTGCGGCTCGCCAGCGTCCAGGCGGCGCTGCACTTCCTCGGCGCTCAGCAGCAGCGCGCGGCCGTCGTAGCGCGGGGTTTCGCCACGGGCTTGCTGCTCGGCGCGCATCTGCTCCAGCTCTTCGGCGGTGCAGAAGCAGTAGAAGGCATGGCCGGCGTCAACCAGCTCCTTGGCGTACCTGGCGTAGATTTCGCCACGCTCGCTCTGCCGGTAAGGGCCGTGCGGGCCGCCGACGTCCGGACCTTCGTTCCATTCGATGCCGAGCCAGCGCAGGGCATCGAAGATCTGCTGCTCCGACTCGCGCGTGGAGCGCAGCTGGTCGGTGTCTTCGATGCGCAGGATGAACTCACCGCCGTGCTGCTTGGCAAAGCAGTAGTTGAACAGGGCGATGTAGGCAGTGCCGACATGGGGGTCGCCGGTAGGCGATGGCGCGATACGCGTGCGTACGGTGGTCATGGAGAGTCTCGAACGAAAGATGAAACAAAGGCGGGATGTTAGCAGGAGGCAGGCACCGGGCTCCAGCAATGGCGCGAACGTCACTTGTCGACTGGCCATGTGCCGCTGTTAAATTTATTTACATTTCTGGAACGATAGTCCTCATGCCTGCCCAACTCAAACGCCGCCTGCTGGTCTTCTTCACCTTGGTGGCCGTCATCGCCCTCGCCTTCCTGGGCCACTGGTACTTCAAGGGCCGCTTCTACGAAAGCACCGACAACGCCTACGTACAGGGCGAGATCACCCGCATTTCCAGCCAGTTGGGCGCACGCATCGACGAGGTGCGGGTCGAGGACAACCAGCACGTCAAAAAAGGCGACCTGCTGGTGCGCCTGGAGGCCGCCGACTTCGAACTGGCCGTGCAACGCGCCCGCGCCGCCCTGGCCACCCGCGAAGCTGAGCAGGTGCAGGCGCAAAGCCGCCTGACGCAGCAAGCCAGCCTGATCGCCGCCGGCCAGGCCCAGGTGGCGGCCAACCAAGCTACATTTGACCGCTCGCGCCTGGACCTGAGCCGTGCCGAGAAGCTGCGCAAACCAGGTTTCGTATCGGAAGAACGGGTCACCACCCTGTCCGCGGACAGCCATGTCGCCGGCTCGCAGGTCGACAAGGCCCGTGCCGACCTGCAAAGCCAGCGCCAGCAAGTCAACGCATTGACCGCCGAACTCAAGCGCCTCGACGCGCAGATCGCCAACGCCCGCGCCGACCTGGCACAAGCCGAACTGAACCTGACCCGCTGCGAAATCCGCGCACCGATCAGTGGCAGTATCGGCCAGCGCAACGCGCGTAATGGCCAGGTGGTACAGGCCGGTGCCTACCTGCTGTCGATCGTGCCGGACGAAGACATCTGGGTGCAGGCCAACTTCAAGGAAACCCAGATCGGCCGCATGCAGCCCGGCCAGCGTGCCGAGCTGCTGTTCGACAGCTACCCCGACACACCGATAGAAGGCCGGGTCGACAGCCTTTTCGCCGCCTCCGGCGCGCAGTTCAGCCTGCTACCGCCCGACAACGCCACCGGCAACTTCACCAAGGTGGTGCAGCGTATTCCGGTCAAGCTGACCTTCCGCGCTGACAACCCGCTGCACGGGCGCATCCGCCCTGGCATGTCGGTGACCGCCACCGTCGACCTGCGCAGCGAAGACGAAGGCCACAATGGCCGGTGACCAGCTGCTCAGGCCAACCGCGGAGCCGACACGGCGGGACTGGATCGCGGTAATGAGCGTGATGCTCGGCGCCTTCATGGCGGTGCTGGACATCCAGATCACCAACTCGTCGCTCAAGGACATCCAGGGCGCACTGTCGGCGACGCTGGAGGAAGGCTCGTGGATTTCCACCTCTTACCTGGTCGCGGAAATCATCATGATCCCGCTCACCGCCTGGCTGGTGCAGCTGCTGTCGGCGCGGCGCCTGGCCGTGTGGGTATCCGGCGGCTTCCTGTTGTCGTCGCTGTTATGTTCGATGGCCTGGAACCTGGAGAGCATGATCCTGTTCCGCGCCCTGCAAGGTTTTACCGGCGGTGCGCTGATCCCGCTGGCCTTCACCCTGACCCTGATCAAGCTGCCCGAACACCACCGCGCCAAGGGCATGGCCATGTTCGCCATGACCGCCACCTTCGCCCCCTCCATCGGCCCCACCTTGGGCGGCTGGCTGACCGAGAACTGGGGCTGGGAGTACATTTTCTACATCAATATCCCACCGGGCCTGGTGATGATCGCCGGCCTGCTGTACGGGCTGGAAAAGAAGGACGCGCACTGGGAACTGCTGAAAAGCACCGATTACGCCGGCATCCTCACCCTGGGCCTGGGGCTTGGCTGCCTGCAGGTGTTCCTGGAGGAAGGCCACCGCAAGGACTGGCTGGAATCGCAGCTGATCGTCGGCCTGGGCAGCATCGCCCTGGTCAGCCTGATCACCTTCGTCATCCTGCAGTTTTCCAAGCCACACCCGCTGATCAACCTGCGCATCCTCGGCAACCGCAACTTTGGCCTGTCGAGCATCGCCAGCCTTGGCATGGGGGTGGGCTTGTACGGGTCGATCTACCTGCTGCCGCTGTACCTGGCGCAGGTGCAGGGCTACAACGCCTTGCAGATCGGCGAGGTGATCATGTGGATGGGTATCCCGCAGCTGTTCCTGATCCCGTTGGTGCCGCAACTGATGAAAGTGGTGTCGCCCAAGGTGTTGTGTGCCCTGGGGTTCTGCCTGTTCGGCGCCGCCAGTTTCGGCTCGGGGGTGCTCAACCCGGATTTTGCAGGGCCGCAGTTCAACCATATCCAGATCATCCGTGCCATCGGCCAGCCAATGATCATGGTGACCATTTCGCTGATCGCCACGGCGTATATACAGCCGCAGGATGCGGGTTCGGCGTCGAGCCTGTTCAATATCCTGCGTAACCTGGGCGGTGCGATCGGCATTGCGCTGCTGGCCACGCTGCTGGATGCAAGGACCAAGGTGTATTTCGATTACCTGAGGGAGGCAGTGGTGCCGAGCAACCCGCAGGTGGCGGAACGATTGGCGCAACTGGCGGAGCGGCTGGGCAATGACAATGCGGCGCTGGGCAAGTTGAGCGAGATCACTCACCAGCAGGCGTTGATCATGGCCTATAACGATGCGTTCCACTTTGTGGGGATCGGGTTGGCGGTGAGCATGGTGGCGGTGTTGTTGACCCGCAAGTTGCCGGAGGGGCTGAAGGCTGGGGAGGCCCACTGAATGGGGTTGTCGCCTGAGCCGGCCTCTTCGCGGGTAAACCCGCTCCCACAGGTACTGCGCAGAGCTCAAGGATTACAACGATCCTGTGGGAGCGGGTTTACCCGCGAAGAGGCCAGTGCAGGCAGTAAAGAAATCAGCTGGTGATCAGCCGCTCGCGCAGTTGGGCAATCTCGTCGCGCAATTGCGCCGCGGCCTCGAACTCCAGATCGCGGGCGAACTGCATCATCTTCTCTTCCAGCTGCTTGATGCGCTTGGTGATCTCGCCCGGCGTGCGCAGCTCGGCCTCGTAACGGGCGCTCTCCTCCGCTGCCTTGGCCATGCCCTTGCGCTTCTTGCTGCGCGCGCCGGGCACGGTCGCGCCTTCCATGATATCGGTGATGTCCTTGACCACGCCTTTGGGCACGATTCCATTGGCCTGGTTGAAGGCGATCTGCTTCTCGCGACGACGCTCGGTCTCGTCGATGGCGCGCTGCATGGAACCGGTGATGTTGTCGGCATACAGGATGGCCCGGCCATTGAGGTTACGCGCAGCACGGCCGATGGTCTGGATCAGTGAGCGCTCGGAGCGCAGGAAACCTTCCTTGTCGGCATCGAGGATCGCCACGAGCGACACCTCGGGCATATCCAGGCCCTCACGCAGAAGGTTGATGCCCACCAGCACGTCGAAGGTACCCAGGCGCAAGTCGCGGATGATCTCCACCCGCTCGACGGTGTCGATGTCCGAGTGCAGGTAACGCACCCGCACATCGTGGTCGGCCAGGTAGTCGGTGAGGTCTTCGGCCATGCGCTTGGTCAACGTGGTGGCCAGCACCCGCTCGCCCTGTGCCACGCGCTTGCGGATTTCCGACAGCAGGTCATCCACCTGGGTAAGCGCCGGGCGTACTTCTACCTGTGGGTCGACCAGGCCGGTGGGGCGCACCACCTGCTCTACCACGCGCCCGGCGTGCTCGGCCTCATAGGGACCCGGGGTGGCGGAGACGAAGATGGTCTGCGGGCTGACGTCCTCCCACTCGTCGAAACGCATCGGCCGGTTGTCCAGCGCCGAAGGCAGGCGGAAGCCGTACTCGACCAGGGTTTCCTTGCGCGAGCGGTCGCCCTTGTACATGGCGCCGACCTGCGGAACGCTGACGTGGGATTCGTCGATCACCAGCAGCGCATCGGGCGGCAGGTAGTCGTACAGGGTGGGCGGCGGCGCCCCGGCCGGGCGCCCGGACAGGTAGCGCGAGTAGTTCTCGATGCCGTTGCAGTAGCCCAGCTCCAGGATCATCTCCAGATCGAAGCGGGTGCGTTGCTCCAGGCGCTGGGCCTCGACCAGCTTGTTGGCCTTCTGTAGGTACTCCAGGCGGTCCTTGAGCTCTTCCTTGATGCCTTCCACCGCCTCCAGCAGGGTTTCCCGCGGGGTGACGTAGTGGCTCTTGGGGTAGAAGGTGAAACGCGGCAGTTTGCGGAAGACCTCGCCGGTCAGCGGGTCGAAGGCTGCGATGTTCTCCACCTCGTCATCGAACAGTTCGACGCGGATGGCCTCGAGGTCCGATTCGGCCGGGAAGATGTCGATCACATCGCCGCGCACGCGGAAGGTGGCGCGGGCAAAGTCCATCTCGTTGCGGGTGTATTGCAGGTCGGCCAGGCGGCGCAGCAGCGCGCGCTGGTCGAGCTTGTCGCCGCGGTCCACGTGCAGGACCATTTTCAGGTAGGTCTCGGGGCTGCCCAGGCCGTAGATGCACGACACGGTGGTGACGATGATCGCGTCACGCCGCTCCAGCAATGCCTTGGTCGCTGACAGGCGCATCTGCTCGATGTGGTCGTTGATCGAAGCGTCCTTCTCGATGAAGGTGTCGGACGACGGTACGTAGGCTTCAGGCTGGTAGTAGTCGTAGTAGGAAACGAAGTACTCCACCGCATTGTTGGGGAAGAATGCCTTGAATTCGCCATAAAGCTGCGCGGCCAGGGTCTTGTTCGGCGCAAGCACCAGGGTAGGCCGCTGCACCTGCTGAATGACGTTGGCGATGCTGAAGGTCTTGCCCGAGCCAGTCACCCCGAGCAGCGTCTGGTGCGACAGCCCCGCCTCGATACCTTCGACCATCTGGCGGATGGCCTCGGGCTGGTCGCCGGCCGGCTGGAAACGGGTGACGAGCTGGAACTCGGACATGACGGACCTCGCGGTGTTGCAGCAACTGTAAATTTAGCCAGTAGTCTATACCCAAATGCGCCCGCCGGGGGGCAGTTTCAAGGCACAGCTGTGAGCGCTTGTTACGGTGGACCCGGCAATTAGACCAATGGTCGAAAAATATTTGCGCAAATGACCTGAAAAGCGATGCCGGACTGTCGCGGTGACCGGTCGGTATCACTATACTGACTCCCCGTTTGTGCACCGCTTCAGTGCATTCGGGCTGGAGCGTGTACGTCCTATCACACTCCAATCAGAGCCAAGGTAACAATGAGCCTGTTTTCCGCTGTCGAGCTGGCACCCCGCGACCCTATTCTGGGCCTCAACGAAGCATTCAACGCCGACCCACGTACCGACAAGGTCAACCTGGGCGTGGGCGTATATTGCAATGAGGAAGGCCGCATTCCGCTGCTGCGCGCCGTGATCGAAGCCGAGACCCAGCGTGCCGCCCAGCACGCCTCGCGCGGCTACCTGCCGATCGACGGTATCGCCACCTACGACCAGGCTGTACAAAAGCTGCTGTTCGGCGCCGAGTCGCCACTGCTGGCCGCTGGCCGCGTGGTTACTGTGCAGGCCGTCGGCGGTACCGGCGCACTGAAGATTGGCGCCGACTTCCTCAAGCGTGTGTCGCCAAACGCCGTGGTTGCCATCAGCGACCCGAGCTGGGAAAACCACCGTGCGCTGTTCGAATCGGCCGGCTTCCCGGTGCAGAACTACCGCTACTACGACGCGCCGACCAACGACGTCAACCGCGCCGGCATGCTCGAAGACCTGAACAACCTGCCGTCCGGCTCGATCGTGGTGCTGCACGCCTGCTGCCACAACCCGACCGGCGTCGACCTGAACCTGGACGACTGGAAAAACGTCCTGGAAGTGGTCAAGGCCAAGGGCCACGTGCCATTCCTCGACATGGCCTACCAGGGCTTCGGTGACGGCATCGCCGAAGACGCCTTCGCCGTGCGCCTGTTCGCCGAGTCGGGCCTGGAGTTCTTCGTGTCCAGCTCATTCTCCAAGTCGTTCTCGCTGTACGGCGAGCGCGTCGGTGCGCTGTCGATCGTCACCGCCTCCAAGGACGAGAGCACCCGCGTGCTGTCGCAGGTCAAGCGCGTGATCCGCACCACCTACTCCAACCCGCCGACCCACGGTGCAACCATCGTTGCCACCGTGCTGAACAGCGCCGAACTGCGCCAGATGTGGGAAACCGAGCTGGCCGAAATGCGCGAGCGCATCCACGGCATGCGCAAGCAGATGGTTTCGCTGCTGGCCGAATATGGCGCCAACCGCGACTTCAGCTTCGTTGGCCGCCAGGTTGGCATGTTCTCGTACTCGGGCCTGACCGTCGAACAGGTCGCCCGCCTGAAGAACGAGTTCGGCATCTATGCGCTGGACACCGGCCGCATCGCCGTGGCCGCGCTGAACCAGAGCAACATCCACGTAGTGACCAAAGCTATCGTGCAGGTGCTGTAACTCATTGTTTTGCCTAGGGGTGGCTTGACTTCCCCTGGGCAATCAGTAAGATACGCACAGATTCCGCGATAGCTCAGTCGGTAGAGCAAATGACTGTTAATCATTGGGTCCCTGGTTCGAGTCCAGGTCGCGGAGCCAAAATTTGAAAACCTCCAGATGCGCAAGCACTGGAGGTTTTTTGTTGCACTTATCCCCTCATGCCAGCGCACGGCTGCTGTATCGTCCGAGATCCCTCGACGAGCACAGGCAAGCATGAAAGCCAACGATTTCACCCAGAACGCTCAGCAAGCGGTAGCAATCGCCGCCAACCAGGCCCTCTTGGCAAGCCGACAAGCAACGTTCGCCGTGGGTGGCTGCATCATCGAAAATGCCACTGGCAAGGTACTGATCGCCCTGCACAACCGCGTGCTGGAGCCCTCTGCCAGCCAGGCGCAACCCGCATTCAGGCTCCGCGACCCAACGGGGCATGGTGAGCGCCGGCTGGTCGACTGGTATTTCGACAACCAGCAGCGCCTTGCCCTCCCCCCCACGCATGAACTGACCGTCATCACCACGCTCGACCCCTGCGCCATGTGCGCAGGTGCCTTGCTGACTGCCGGCTTCAATGTTGCCGTAAGTGCGCTCGACACCTTTGCCGGCGTCAATCATGACGGCCGTTTCGAATTCCCCGGCCTGCCGGCCGCACTTCGTCTGCGCGCGCAAGCCACGTGGGGCTACTATGCTGTCGGCAACCCTTTTGATCGCGACTATGTCGGGCCGCCGCAAGGGCCGGTCTACGCTGGCGAACGCATCGACGCCGCAACGATGTGCCTTACCCGTTCGTTGTTCGAGGCCAGCGTGAACCACGTGCACGACGAAAGCAGCAACGCCGGCCTCCCGCCATCTGCCCTGAAAGACCCGATCACCCTACCCAGCCGGAGCCTGGTACGCCAGGCCCTGGAGGGCTTGAGCCCATGGAGCCTGCGCAGCAAAAGTGCAGATCCTCGCCTGCCCGGCATCGAACTGGCCGCGCCATTGGTCGACACAGCTCTCGCGGCAGATACGTGCAACGCCGTAGCCTTGCTGGACCCATTCGGCAATCTGCTGTCCTGCCTGGGCGGTGACGAAACGCGCTCCCCCATTCGCACTGCGTTCATGGAGACCACTCGCAGCTACGCCGCGCTGCGCTGGAACCTGATGAACCATGACGACCCACAGGTCCGCGACGAAGCACACCAGCATCTCACCCACCCCCGTTACTGCACATTCGTCCTGCTCCGTTTTCCGGACCCAGCCGGCAGCGAGGCGGTCATGACCCTTGGCGCGTATGGCTCCACCATGGAACGGCACACCGCGCCGTCCTTCCCCTCAAGCCTGCAATATGTATTGCTGCCAACAGGCTGCACTGCCAAGGATGTTGCGCGACTGGCGCAGAATCTGCCGCCGTTCTACACGAGCAACGTGCAGGTCGCGCCTTGCCAGGTACTGGACCCGAACCTGATGCAGGAAGTTACAACCCGGCTGGGGCAGGCTCAGCGCTCCGAGCCTGCTGCCGGATAGGGCAATGTGACCGCACTGCCTTCATCCACCAGGCTCCAGACCAGCAACTTGGCTGACTGCTTCTGACTGGCGTTGCGCGACACGCTGTGCACGGTACCCGGGGCTTCATACCAATATTCACCGGCCTTGTAGGTTTTCTCCGGCTCGTTATCGAGCTTCGATACCACTGCCCCTTCCAGCACGTAGGCCATCACTGCGCCCGGGTGCTGATGCGCGGGTGATGCCTGGCCGGGGGCGTAGCTGACGGTGAGCATCACGGCGCTCTTGCCGGGGGCGTTCGAGGGTTGTTGCTGCTGCAGGACCTTGACTTGGTCGGCAGCGTCGCCGTGCGCCCAGGCAGGGGTTTGAGCGACGAACAGGGCAAGAAGGATGATGCTAAAGGGTTTCATGGGGGCTTCTCCTGGATGGCAATTGCCTGCAGGTTAGGCCTGTGGGGCAGAGAGACAAATGACCAATTCGGGGAAAAACCAAGAGGCCGATCATTGCCTGTGCCGTCCTCTTCGCGGGCTTGCCCGCTCCCACAGGTACGGCGCAGTCCCTGAAGCCTCCAGAAAACCCTGTGGGATCGGGCGATCCCGCGAAAAGGCCGGTGCAGGCACCAGATATCTCAGCTGCTACGCCCGATGGGATAAAACTCACCGTGGCTCCAGACCCCAAGCCACTCTTCCCCGTCGATCTCACGCGGCACCGCCAGCTCTACCAACTGGTAGAACACATTGCGATGAATCAGCGCCTCGAGGTTGCTGCGCATCAGCACATACGGCGATGGCTCCTGCGTGACCGGGTCGATCACCACGCGCAGCGGGTTGGCCGGCCCGGCTTCGACCTGGTCCTCGACATTGCTGGTGAAGCGCAGCACCTGCTGCTCACCCTCACCCTCACCTTCCACATCCAACGCCACAGCCACGAACGGCGCCTCGTCGACGCGGATGCCCACCTTCTCTACCGGGGTAATCAGGAAGTAGTCATCGCCATCGCGGCGGATGATGGTGGAAAACAGCCGCACCATCGGCTTGCGACCGATCGGCGTTCCCAGGTAATACCAGGTGCCATCACGGGCGATGCGCATGTCGATGTCACCGCAGAAGTCCGGGTTCCACAGATGTACCGGCGGCAGGCCCTTGGCCTTGGGAATCTGCGCCAGAAGATCATTGGCCTTGCCGGAATCGCTCATCACGCTTGCCTCATTCACTCACACCCAGAAGGCTACGAGCGTACTCGCGCATCGGCGCGCCTAGCAAATCCTCCGGAGTTTTATCGTGGAACGTCAACAAACCGCCACGACTCTTGATACGTGCAGTGTCGATCAGGTAGCGGGTGCTGGTTTCGATGAGCATCATCTGCACCACGCCGGTGTCCCAGCCCAGGCGGTCGACCGCTTGTTCGTCATACCACTCGTCGCCATTGCCGATACGGTCGTCGGTGCGCGCGAAGCGGGTGTACAGCACGTAGTCGGCACCCACCGAACGCGCCTGGGCAATGGCCTCTTCCAGGCCCAGTGGCCCTTGGGCGCGACGTACCAGCGGGAAATATTCGACGAAGCTCTTGTAAGCCTGCTCGGCCACCGCGTTCTGCCGCGGCACCGGTCCCTTGCCCGGAGGCACGAACGCGCCCTGGCCGATGAAGATGAACGAATCGGGCTGCAGGCGGATCGACAGGGTGCGACGGGTATCGCTGTGGTCCAGCAGACCGGCATCGCTCATGTGGTAACGGACGCCCTCGCCCATATCGCTGACATTCATGCAACCGCCCAACGCCATCAGCGCCAGCAGCAAAACCAGGCTACGCATCTTTCCTCCAGTGGCCGGCGACGAAAAACCGGCGAATAGCTGGCGGATGCAGCTTTTGCGCCAGCTTCAGCCGCCAATCACCTTCATCACCATCACATCGCCGGAGAACGCCAGGTCCTGCTTGTCTGCCAAGGCCTTGACCAGCAAGCGCTGCAGCGCCGGCAGCGCCTGATGGCGCGGTTTTTCCAGAAGGTCGCCGACGAAATGACGATTGCCCGACGACAGGCAGCCATGCAGCCAGCCCGTGGAAGACAGGCGCAGCCGCGAGCAGGTGCGGCAGAACGGTACGCTTTCGTTGGCGATCACGCCGAAGTGGCCTCTGCCGGGCACCTGATAACGCAAGGCAGTGGCGTCCAGCGGAGCATCGACCTGAACGTAGGCATGCTTGCCAGCAATCAGTGCGAGCAGTTGGTCGAGGCCGACGAACTGCTGCAGAAAGACGTTTTGGTCACGCGCCAGGTGGCCCATGCGCATGAGCTCGATGAAGCGCAGTTCGAAGCCGCGCTCAAGGCAATAATCCAGCAGCGGCAGCACCTGATCGAGGTTGTGCCCGCGCATCGGCACCATGTTCACCTTGATCTGCATGCCCATGGCGCTGGCCCGCTCCATCCCCGCCAGCACGCTGGCCAGGTCGCCGCCCCGGGCAATACGGCGGAACGCCTGAGGGTCGAGGGTGTCGAGGGAAACGTTCAATCGGCGGATACCTGCCGCCTGCAACTGGGGCAACTTGCGCGCCAGCAACTGGCCATTGGTAGTCATCGAGATATCGTCAAGGTCGAGCTTGGCCACGGCAGCCAGGAAAGCATCCAGACGCGGACTGACCAATGGCTCACCGCCGGTGATGCGCAAGCGTTCGATGCCGGCGGCTTCGATCAGGTAGGCCACGCCACGAGCCAGTGCCTCCGCCGACAGTTCGTCCTGTGCTGCCACCAGGCGCTTGCCGTCTGGCACGCAGTAGGTGCAGGCATAGTTACAGGCAGCCGTCAGGCTGACGCGCAGGTTGCGAAAACGCCTGCCTTGACGATCGACGATCATGAATGACTCCGGCATGGATGATGGGGGCTGGCAAAACCTGACTCATAAATCAGGTTTTTGCAAGCCCTGCACATCGCCGAAATAGGTAGGAGCAGCCTTTCGCAGCACAAGGCTGCTGCTACCGGTACTGCGTATTACCTGAACGCGGATGCTTCAGTTCGAAGGTTCCGGGTCGCGCTTGCGCTTGTTGCCCATGCGCACGCCAATGTCCATCAGGAACTGGAAGAAGCCTTCCTGGTCCTCCAGCACATTGCTCCAGAACGGCGAGTGGTAAAGCGCCACGGCGCCGTGCACCAGCGCCCAGGCGGCGCAATAGTGGAAATACGGCGGCACGTCTTCGAGCTTGCCTTCGCTGATACGGCCCTTGATCAGCTGGGTCAGGCGGTCGAAGTTGGAGGCACGTATGCTGTGCAGCTGTTCGACCATTTCCGGTACCTGGTTGCCCTTGACCACCTTTTCTTCCAGGCGGTCGAACAGCCGGTAACGCTGCGGATCGCGCATGCGGAACTCGAAGTAGGCTCGCGACAGGGCTTCCTTGTCGCGATCGACGTCGGCCGAATGCAACAGCCCGTTCAGGTCGCGCTCGTAGTCGAGCATCAGGCGCAGGTAGATCTCCGCCTTGGACTTGAAGTGCTTGTAGATCGTGCCTTTGCCGATGCCCACGGCGTCGGCGATCATCTCGACGGTGACGCTGTCTTCCCCCTGTTCGAGAAACAGCTTGAGCGCGGTGTCGAGGATTTCCTGTTCGCGACGGCGAAACTCACGGACCTTACGAGGTTCTTTCTGCATAGGAAGGACTGGATGACAATCGAAGCGGTTTATTATGCCTAACTTGCAAGAAATTGCACGGATCATCCAAGCATGTCTGTGTTTCACGATGCTTATGGCCATGCGCTGCGGGAGGAATGAAACGTGGACGTATTCCAAATTTGTTTAAAAATCGATCAATATGCACTGGCACTGCGCCAAAGCTGACTAATACTTGAAGTGTTGGCGCGGCGCATCCCCCCCAAGTGGCGCGCCGATAAAGGTGCTCAGGGACCGCGTACCTTTGTTTTACTCCTAATGGTCTTAACCCGGATTCCCCCCCCAGAACCCGGGTTTTTTTTGGGTGTTTCGAGGGGAAATGAAGCCGGGGGTTCAGGTTTGGGGTTGGTGGGGATTGCATGAGGAACACCAGGCGCCCGTCACCCCTTCGAGTCAGGCCACCCGCGCCAACGGGAACAAGCGCTTGAAGTTGGCAGTGGTCTGTTCGGCCAACTGCTCATAACTGGCCCCGCGCAACGAAGCCACGTACTCCGCCACCTCACGCACATACTGCGGCAAATTCGGCTTGCCGCGATACGGAATCGGCGCCAGGTACGGCGAATCCGTTTCCACCAGCAAACGATCGACCGGCACCTGCCGCGCCACTTCACGCAGGGCATCGGCATTGCGGAAGGTAACGATGCCAGACAACGAAATGTAATACCCCAGGTCCAGCGCCGCCTTGGCCATGTCCCAGTCTTCGGTGAAGCAGTGCAGCACGCCGGCCTGCGGCAGGTTGGCCTCGCGCAGCAGCGCCAGGGTATCGGCACGCGCCGCACGGGTATGCACGATCACCGGCTTGCCGGTCTGCCGCGAGGCCTCCAGGTGCAGGCGGAACGAGGCTTGCTGCAACTCGGCTGCTTCCGGCTCGTAGTGGTAATCCAGCCCGGTTTCGCCAATCGCCACCACATGCGGGTGAGCCAGCTCGCGCAGCAGCCATTCCAGCGCCGGCGTTTCGCCCGGCGCCAGGTCCAGCGGGTGCACGCCCACCGAGCAATCGACATCGGCGTAACGCTCGCTCAGCGCCTTCACCGCACAAGCATTCTCGGCACTGACGCCAATACACAGGAAATGCCCGACCCCGCGCTCACGCGCCGCCTGCAGGGCAGCATCGAGGGAGCCCTGATGGGCGCTCAGGTCAAGACGGTCGAGGTGGCAATGGGAATCTACGAGCATGGGATAACGACACACATGATAAAATGAAAATCAGCGGGCGCCCGGCAACTGCAGCCAGTGGGCCAGCAGCGATTCAAGCAGCAGGGCGCGGTTGAGGTTGGCCTTGCCCAGCACCTTCTGGCGCTGCTCCAGGATCCATGCCTGCACCTCCAGCACCTTGGCCTGGTGGCTCTTCTGCGCCAGGTACTGCACCACCTTGCGCATATCGGCCAAGCCTAGCCCTTCCTCGCCCTGGGTCAATTGGTAGCGCAGAATCAGGTGCGCCCAATCGCAGAACCAGTCGAACAGCAGCAACAACGGCACACCGTTCCAGGCATCGGCCAGCTGGCTGGGCGATTGCTGCTGCTTGAGCAGCTTCTTCACCCCGTCGGTGACCAGCGCACGCTGCTCTCGCACGCCTTGCGCCTGCAAGCTGACCGCCATCAGCGGCGAACCGGCAGCCAGGGTCAGCAACTCGTCGCGCTCGGTCTCGTCACTGTCGGGCAGCGCGCCGGCCAGCCAGGCTTGGCTCTGGGCCAGGCTGGGCTGCGGGCAGGCGACCTGCTGGCAACGGCTCTTGATGGTCGGCAACAGACGGCTGGGCTGGTGGGTGACCAGCAGCAACACGGTATCACCGGAGGGTTCTTCGAGGCTCTTGAGCAGGGCGTTGGAGGCGTTGACGTTCATCGCCTCCACCGGCTCGATCAGTACCACCTTGCGCCCACCCAGCTGCGCGGTCTGCACCACGAAGGCCACCAGCTCGCGTACCTGATCTACCTTGATAGGCTTGTCAGCTTCTTCGGGCTCGAGTACGAAGTTGTCCGGGTGGCTGCCGGCCTTGAGCAGCAGGCAGGACTTGCACGCGCCACAGGCCTCCAGGGCCTGGGGCTGCTGGCACAGCAGGCGGGCCATCAGGCGCTCGGCCAAGGCCCGCTTGCCGATACCCTGCGGCCCATGCAGCAGGTAGGCGTGAGCGTGCTGGCTGCGGCCGGCCAGCTGCTGCCAGAGGGCCTGCTGCCAGGGATAGGCTTCAGCCACGGCAACGCTCCACGATGCCTGGTAGCAACGCATCGATGGAGCGCTGCACGGCCTCCAGAGGCTGGGCGGCATCAAGCAGGGTATAGCGCTGTGGTTCGCGGCCGGCGCGCTGCAGGTAGGCCTGGCGCACTGCTTCGAAGAACGCCTGGCCTTCCTGCTCGAAACGGTCCAGGCGGCCGCGGGCGGCGGCGCGGGCCAGGCCCACTTCGACCGGCAGATCGAAGACCAGAGTCAGGTCCGGGCGCAGGTCGCCCTGGACGAATTGCTCCAGGATGGCGATACGCTCGACTGGCAAACCACGCCCGCCGCCCTGGTAGGCGTATGTCGCATCGGTAAACCTGTCACACAAGACTACGGCCCCGCGGGCCAGCGCCGGCCGGATCACCTGCGCCAGGTGCTGGGCACGCGCAGCGAACACCAGCAACAGTTCGGTGTCGGCCGCCATGCTTTCATCGCTGGGCGCCAGCAGCAGCTCACGCACCTTTTCGGCCAGCGGCGTGCCGCCGGGCTCACGGGTCAACACTACGTCCAGGCCCTGCTCGCACAGGCGCGCAGCCAGGTAGTCGCGGTTGGTGCTCTTGCCCGCACCTTCCGGGCCTTCCAAAGTAATAAACAAGCCGCTCACAGGCAGTCCTTAATGTTGTTCGTCAGGCATCGGCCGTTCGGCCGCTTGCGCGCCGCCGGCAGGGGCGTCCTGCACAGGCGGCTGGTCGGGCGCTGGCTGCGCGGTAGACTCGTCGGCAGGGGCTTCGGGTTGTTCGGCCTCGTCGGTACCTGATTGTGGTTGTGGCTCTGGCTGCGATTGCGGCGCGGGGCTGGAGCGGTAGTCCGCACGGCGCTTGAGCTGGAACTCGCGCACCGCCGAGTTGTGGTCGTCGAGGTCGTCGGAAAACACGTGGCTGCCATCGCCACGGGCAACGAAGTACAGGCTGGTGCCATCGGACGGGTTGAGCGCCGCGTGAATCGCTTCGCGACCGACCATGGCGATCGGGGTCGGCGGCAGGCCGGTGATGGTGTAGGTGTTGTAGGGCGTCGGCTCGCGCAGGTCGGCGCGGGTGATCTTGCCGTTGTAGCGCTCACCCATGCCGTAGATCACCGTCGGGTCGGTCTGCAGCATCATGCCCAGGCGCAGGCGCCGCACGAAAACGCCGGCGATCTGCCCGCGCTCCTGGGGAATGCCGGTCTCCTTCTCTACCAGCGAAGCCATGATCAGCGCCTGGTACGGGTCGCGGTATGGCAGGTCGGTGGTGCGCTCGGCCCACTCCTTGGCCAGCACTTCGTCCAGGCGCATGTAGGCCTGCTGCAGCAACTCGACGTCGCTCATGCCGCGCACGAAGCGGTAGGTGTCCGGGAAGAAGCGCCCTTCAGGGAACACACCGGTATGGCCGAGCTTGTCCATCACTTCCGAATCGGACAGCCCGTCCAGGGTGTGCTTGATCTTTTCATGCTTGGCCACGGCCGCGCGCACCTGGCGGAAGGTCCAGCCTTCGACCAGGGTGAGGTTGTACTGCACCACGTCGGCCCGACGCCAGGCATCGAACAGCTGCTCCACGGTCATGCCGGGGGTCAGGCGATACTCACCGGTGTGCAGAGGGGTGCCAGCCATGTTGAAACGCCAGTACAGACGCAACCAGACGGCGTCGTCGAGCAACCCTTCGTTCTGCATGCGATAGAACATGCGGTTGGGGGTGGTGCCATTGGGCACGTCCAGCAGGCGCTCCTGCGTCACGTGCAGAGGCTGCTCCAGGACCGAGTTGACCTTCCAGGCCGACCAGCCCACGGCAAGGCCGGCGAGGATCAAGCCCATTTCCAGCAGCAGCAGGAATTTACGTCTCACGAATTCAGGTTTCCAGTAACGTACGGGCAACGGCCTGCAGTTTACGGGTGAGCGGGCCCGGCGACCAGTTTAGCTCGGCAACGCCTCGCACGGGCCAGACACCGTAGACGCTGTTGCAGACAAATACTTCATCTGCCTGCTCCAGAGCGTCGAACGGCAGATCGCAGACCTGCACCGGGATGCCCTGCAGCACTGCCTGTTCCAGCAACGCGCCCCGCATCACGCCAGCGACGCCACAGCGGCTGAGGTCAGCCGTGAACAGCGCGCCATCGCGCACCAGGAACAGATTGCTGTACACACCTTCGATCACCCTGCCCTGCCCATCACGCATCAGGCCTTCGGCATGTTCGCTGTCCTGCCATTCGGCACGGGCCAGCACCTGCTCCAGGCGGTTGAGGTGTTTGAGGCCGGCCAGCAGCGGTTGTTCCCCAAGCCGGGTCTGGCACGGAAACAGTCGCACGCCCTGCTCGGCATTGTCGACAGGATAGCTGGGCAACGGGCTGCCCTGCAGAATACGCCGCGGCGCGGCACCGGCAACCGGTGCGTAACCGCGCTGGCTGTCACCACGAGTAAGGATGAGTTTGGCTACACCATCACCGAGCTGGCTGGCATAGCGCAGGAGTTCGTCGCGTACCAGCGCCAGGTCGGTACTGATCGCCAGGCGCTGGCAACCCAGCGCCAGGCGTGCGAGGTGGCCGTCCAGCAGGCTGGGCCGGCCGTCGCGCACGGCGATGGTCTCGAATAGCCCATCGCCGTAGGCCAGGCCGCGGTTCTGCAGGTTGACTGCAGCCGCCGGCTGGCCATCGATCCAGCTTTGCATCAACCGGCGAACCGGCGGAATACCAGCGAACCGTTGGTACCGCCAAAGCCGAACGAGTTGGACAGCACCACATCGATCGGCATGCTGCGCGCTTGGTGCGGCACGAAGTCGAGGTCGCAGCCTTCGTCCGGCTCGTCCAGGTTGATGGTGGGCGGAGCCATCTGGCTGTTGATTGCCAGCACGCTGAAGATCGCTTCTACGGCACCGGCGGCGCCCAACAGGTGGCCGGTCATCGACTTGGTCGAGCTGACCGCCAGCTTGTAGGCATGCTCACCGAACACGCGCTTGATCGCCGCCACTTCGGCCACGTCGCCAGCAGGGGTCGAGGTGCCATGGGCGTTGATGTAGCTGACCTCTTCCGGCTGGATGCCGGCATCGCGCAAGGCGTTGGCCATGCAACGGGCAGCACCTTCACCAGTGTCGGGCGGCGAAGTCATGTGGTAAGCGTCACCGCTCATGCCGAACCCGACCAGTTCGGCATAGATGGTCGCGCCGCGGGCCTTGGCATGCTCCAGTTCTTCGAGCACCAGGGCACCAGCACCGTCGGACAGCACGAAGCCGTCGCGGCCCTTGTCCCACGGGCGGCTGGCACGGGTCGGCTCGTCGTTGCGAGTGGACAGTGCGCGGGAGGCGCCGAAGCCGCCCATGCCCAGGCCGCAGGCAGCCATTTCGGCACCGCCGGCGATCATCACGTCGGCTTCACCGTAGGCGATGTTGCGCGCAGCCATGCCGATGCAGTGGGTACCAGTGGTGCACGCGGTGGCGATGGCGTAGTTCGGCCCTTGAAGCCCCAGGTGGATCGACAGGAAGCCGGAGATCATGTTGATGATCGAGCCAGGCACGAAGAAAGGCGAAATACGACGCGGCCCCGAGTCGTGCAGGGCGCGGCTGGTTTCTTCGATATTGGTCAGGCCGCCGATACCCGAGCCCATGGCCACGCCAATACGCTGGCGGTTGGCGTCGGTGACTTCCAGGCCGGCATTACGCACTGCCTGGAACCCGGCCGCCAGGCCGTACTGGATGAACAGGTCGAGCTTGCGGGCCTCTTTGGCCGACAGGTATTGCTCGACCTCGAAGCCTTTCACCGAGCCGCCAAAACGGGTGGAGTAGGCAGACAGATCCGTGTGTTCGATCGGACCGATGCCACTGCGGCCAGCCAGAATGCCCTGCCAGGTGCTCGGTACATCAGTACCCAGTGGCGACAGCATACCCATACCGGTGACCACGACGCGTCTACGCGACACAGTACTCTCCTTTTCTAATGACAGAGTTTCTTGCCATTGCATTCAAGCGATGGAATGAAATGGCAACAAGCTCTTGATACCCGGTGAACGAGACCATCCTGCAAAACGCAGGGTGCTCGCAAAGAAAAAACCGCACGCCGGCAAAGGCAGTGCGGTTTTTCCCGACAAGAAGCGTCGACTACAGCGTCTTAGGCCTGGTGGGCTTTGACGTAGTCTACAGCAGCTTGAACGGTAGTGATCTTCTCGGCTTCTTCGTCAGGGATTTCGGTCTCGAATTCCTCTTCCAGAGCCATCACCAGCTCAACGGTGTCAAGCGAATCGGCACCCAGGTCATCGACGAAGGACTTCTCGAGAGTCACTTCCTCTTCCTTGACGCCCAGTTGCTCGGCGACGATTTTCTTGACGCGTTCTTCGATGGTGCTCATACCTAGTTTTCACTCCTAATGGACATATGTCAGGCAGCTGGCCGGTGGCTAATTTTATAGAAAGACGTTCGCTTTTCAAGCTCAACGCACCTTCACACCAGTCACCACACCCGCTGCCTGGAATCTGGTTGCAGCTTTATAACGGATTTTAGGCTCGCAGTATGACTCTTTTTTTACGAAATCCGTCACATTGAGTTGCAGTGTTACATGTACATCCCGCCGTTGACCGGCACGGTAGCGCCGGTTACGTAGGCTGCGCCGTCGGATGCCAGGAACGAAACCACCTTGGCAATTTCGTCGGCCTGGCCCAGGCGGCCCAGTGGGATCTGGGTCTGCAGGGCTTCGCGCTGCGCTTCTGGCAGCTCGCGGGTCATGTCGGTGTCGATGAAGCCCGGGGTCACCGAGTTGACGGTGATGCCACGCGAGCCCACTTCACGCGCTAGGGCGCGGCTGAAGCCTTCCAGGCCGGCCTTGGCGGCCGCGTAGTTGGCTTGGCCGGCGTTGCCCATGGCACCGACGACCGAGCCGATGCTGATGATACGGCCCCAACGTGCCTTGGTCATGCCACGCAGCACACCCTTGGACAGACGGTAGAGGCTGTTCAGGTTGGTATCGATCACGTCGAACCACTCGTCGTCCTTCATGCGCAGCATGAGGTTGTCACGGGTGATACCGGCGTTGTTGACCAGGATGGCCGGTGCGCCGAACTGCTCGCCGATGGCGGCCAGCACAGCTTCAACCGATTCGGCGCTGGTCACGTTCAGTTCCATGCCGGTACCGGTGATGCAGTGTTCTTTCAGGGTGGCAGCAATGCGCTCGGCGCCGGAGGCCGAAGTGGCGGTGCCGATCACGGTCGCGCCCTGGCGGCCCAGCTCGAGGGCGATGGCCTGGCCAATGCCACGGCTGGCGCCGGTGACCAGTGCAACTTTACCTTGCAGGCTCATGCAAGCTTCTCCAAATCAGGCCAGTGCCGCGCGGGTGGCGGCGACGGCGTCAGGGGTATTGAGGTTGTAGGTGGTCACGCCATCGGCGCAACGCTTGTTCAGGCCGGCCAGGACCTTGCCCGGGCCGCACTCGACCAGGTTGACCGCACCGTTAGCGGCCAGGGTCTGCACGCATTCGACCCAGCGCACTGGCTGGTACAGCTGCGCCAGCAGGTCGTGCTTGAGGGCATCGAGGTCAGCGGCAACGGCAGCGGTCACGTTCTGCACCACAGGAATTTGCGGGGCGTGCCACTCAATGGCGTTGACCGACTCGGCAAAGCGCTCGGCAGCCGGCTTCATCAGCGCGCAGTGCGACGGCACGCTGACCGCCAGCGGCAGGGCGCGCTTGGCACCCTTGGCCTTGCACAGCTCGATGGCGCGATCGACGGCGGCCTTGTTGCCGGCGATGACCACCTGGCCTGGCGAGTTGAAGTTGACCGCGCTGACCACCTGGTCTTCGGCCGCTTCGGCGCAGATTTCCACGACCACGGCGTCGTCCAGGCCAAGAATGGCGGCCATGGCGCCATGTCCGGCCGGCACGGCTTCCTGCATCAGCTGGCCCCGGCGCTCAACCAGGCGCACGGCATCTTTCAGGCTCAGGCTGCCAGCGGCAACCAGGGCGCTGTATTCACCCAGACTGTGACCAGAGACGAAGGCCGGCCTGGCACCACCCTCCTCCAGCCACAGGCGCCACAGCGCGATGGAGGCGGTGAGAATGGCCGGCTGGGTCTTGTCGGTCTGGTTGAGTTGCTCTTCCGGGCCTTCCTGGACCAGCTTCCACAGGTCGTAACCGAGTGCCTCGGACGCTTCCTTGAAGGTTTCGATGATCACTGGCTTCTCGGCGCCGAGCTCGGCGAGCATGCCCAGCGACTGGGAACCTTGACCGGGAAAGACGAATGCGAGAGATGCAGACATTGAACAAGCCCTTATGATCTTGTCGTCGGATAGGGTGCGCCGGCTTTGGACCAGGCGCGGAATCTGAAAGCTTGGATGGATACACAGACCAAGCGGTCACATTTAAGCACTTCAGCGGCGATATGCCTAAGGTCTTTGTTTACCTGTACCGGCCCTTTCGCGGGCTTGCCCGCTCCCACAGATACCCCACAATCTTCAGCCCTGTGGCAATCCTGTGGGAGCGGGCAAGCCCGCGAAGGGGCCGGAACAGGCTACAACAGCAGGTCCTCGAGCCGCCCATGCAAGCGCTGCGGCAGGTTTTCCTGGATCTCGATCAACGCCCGCTGGATGGCACTCTGGAAGCCCTGCACCCCCGCCGAGCCATGGCTCTTGATGACGATGCCCTGCAACCCCAGGAAACTCGCGCCATTGTGCCGCGCCGGTGCCAAATCGGCCTGCAGGCGTTTGAGCAGCGGCATGGCCACAGCCCCGGCCGCCCGCGACAACACACCACCCTTGAACAGCTGCTCGATGCGCGCACCAATCATTGTCGCCAGCCCCTCGCTCGACTTGAGCAGGATGTTGCCGACGAACCCGTCGCACACCACCACATCGGCTTCGCCGCGATATAACCCGTCACCTTCGACGAAGCCTATGTAGTTGAGCCCGCGAGCGTTCTGCAACAGGCTGGCCGCCAGCTTGACCTGCTGGTTGCCCTTGATGTCCTCGGTACCGATGTTAAGCAGCGCCACGCGCGGCCGCTGCACACCCAGGGCCTGGGCGGCCACCGAGCCCATCACGGCGAACTGGTAGAGGTTCTCGGCGCTGCAGTCGACGTTGGCGCCAAGGTCGAGCAACTGGCAGTAACCGGTCTGGGTCGGGATCGCCGCCACCATGGCCGGCCGGTCGATACCCGGCAGTGTCTTGAGCACGAAACGCGAGAGCGCCATCAGCGCCCCGGTATTGCCAGCGCTGACGCAGGCCTGAGCCTTGCCGTCGCGCACCAGTTCGAGGGCGATGCGCATCGACGAGTCCGGCTTGCCGCGCAGCGCCTGGGATGGCCGCTCGTCCATACCGATTACCTCGCTGGCGGCCACGATTTGCAGGCGCGCGCGATCCGCAGCCGCAAGGCCGCTGACAAGATCTTCGAGGAGAGAGGGTTGACCGACGAGGGTCAGGTGCAGCGAGGGGGTAGCCGAAAGGCAGGCAATGCTAGCCTGGACAATGCTGCGGGGACCGAAGTCCCCGCCCATTGCGTCGATCGCGATGATCTGAGCGGACAAGGATTACTCGTCAGCGCCCTTGTCGACCACTTTGCGACCACGGTATACGCCTTCTGGCGAAACGTGGTGACGCAGGTGTACTTCACCGGTGGTTTTCTCTACCGACAGCGCGTTTTCCGACAGGGCGTCGTGCGAACGGCGCATGTCACGGGCAGAGCGGGATTTTTTGTTCTGCTGAACAGCCATAATTGATTAACTCCTAAACGTTTGGGTCACGCTTTAACTGCGCCAAAACACTGAACGGGTTGGACCGCGATACCTCGTCCTTGCTCGATTCGGGCTCGTCTGCGCCCGCCGGCTGCTGGCATTCTTCCGGATGATGAGCAGGCACGATTGGCAAGGCGAGCAGAAGCTCCTCCTCGATCAATGCCTGCAGATCCAAAGGATCTTCGCCCAGTTCCAGCACGTCATAGCCTTTCGGCAACGACTGGGTATTCGCACCCTCCTTCACCACGGCGTATGTACATTCGCTGTGGATCGGCAGGGTGACCAGCTCAAGACAACGCTGGCAAACCATCTTGACCTCGACGTCCAGCTCGCTGTGGATAACCACCACGTGCTGTTCATCTCGTTCAAAATCGAACTTCGCCTGCACCGTACCGACATTGTCGGAAAGCGGGTCGCAGAGTCTTTCCAAATCAGCGAGCTGCAGCGAACCGTTAAGGGTTACGCCACGATCGGCTAATTTGCGCGGGTCAACGTGAGGTGGAATCGGGTCATTCAACATAGGCGCAGCATTCTAGGGATGCCCCCCGCCCCTGTCAAAGGAAATTCGGCGGCATCGTGCGTGATAGAATTTGTTCAACCGATTCAGGAGTCTACCATGCTTCCTCTGTTACTGGCTTCCAGCTCTGCCTACCGCCGCGAACTGCTTGCACGCCTGCGCCTGCCCTTCACCTGGGCAAGCCCCGATATAGACGAGCGACGCCTGGATGACGAACCGGCGGCGGAGCTGGTGCGGCGGCTGGCCAGGCAAAAAGCCGAGGCCCTGGCAGGCAGCCACCCCGGGCACCTGATCATTGGTTCGGACCAGGTTGCGGTGCTGGGCGAGCAGGTACTGGGCAAGCCGCATACCTTCGAGCGGGCCTGCGAGCAGCTGCTGGAGTGCAGCGGGCAGCAGGTGAGCTTCCTGACCGGGCTGGCGTTGCTGAACAGCGCCACCGGGCACTGCCAGGTGGACTGCGTGCCGTTTACCGTGACCCTGCGCGAACTGGACCGGCAGCGGGTGGAGCGCTATGTGGCGGCGGAGCAGCCGCTGGACTGCGCCGGCAGCTTCAAGGCCGAGGGGTTGGGAGTGAGCCTGTTCCAGAGCACGCACGGGTGCGATGCGACCAGCCTGATCGGGCTGCCGCTGATTAGATTGGTGGATATGTTGACCAGAGAAGGGGTGGTGATTCCCTGAGATTTTGGGGCCGCGCTGCGGCCCTTCGCGGGCACGCCCGCTCCCACAGGCGTGTCGCAACCTGCGGGCCTTGCACGATCCCTGTGGGAGCGGGCATGCCCGCGAAGGGGCGCAAAGCGCCCCCGGCAATCCCGGATCAGCGCAACTGCGGCCCCTGGAAGCCCATCCACATCGCCAAGCGTTCAGCCACGCTGGCGCCAACGCGCTTGGAGAAGCGATCGAGCGCCGATTCCTGCACGGTGAAGTCCACCAACTCCTTCTCACCCACAATCTCGCGCGCCACATAGCTGGCACTGCCCAGCCCATCCACCAGGCCCAGCTCCTTGGCCTGCTCGCCCGACCAGACCAGGCCACTGAAGAGCTCCGGATGCTCCTTGTCCTTCAGGCGCTCACCCCGCCCCTGCTTGACCATGGCAATGAACTGCTGGTGCGTGGTATTCAGTACGCCCTGCCAGAACTCGGTCTCTTCCGGCTTCTGCGGCGAGAACGGATCGAGGAAGGCCTTGTGCTCACCTGCAGTGTAGGTACGCCGCTCCACACCCAGCTTCTCCATGGTGCCGACGAAGCCATAACCGGCCGCCGTCACACCAATCGAGCCCACCAGGCTGGCCTTGTCGGCATAGATCTCGTCCGCCGCACTGGCGATGTAGTAGGCCCCGGAAGCCCCAAGATCAGCGATGACCGCATACAGCTTGATGGCCGGATATTCAGCCCGCAGACGGCGGATTTCGTCATACACGTAACCCGACTGCACCGGGCTGCCTCCCGGGCTGTTGATGCGCATCACCACAGCCTTGGTCTTGCTGTCCTTGAACGCCTCGCGCAGGCTCTTGACGATATTGTCGGCGCTGGCTGGCTCCTGGTCGGCAATCACCCCGCGCACCTCGACCAGCGCGGTATGGCTGGCACTGCGCGACGCTGCCTTGTCCATGTCCATCAACGGCGTAAACAGGATCAGGATGCCGAACAGGTAGACGAAGGTCAGCAACTTGAAGAAGATCCCCCAGCGTCGCGCCCGGCGCTGCTCCTGAACGCCTGCCAGCAGGGTCTTTTCCAGCAGTTTCCAGCTCTTGCGCTCTTCGCGCTCCTCGGGTTCGGCCTCGGGGGCTTTCCATTCGTCTGCCATGCTTACCTACCTTGGAAATGGAATTGCGGAACCACCCAGCCACTCACGCAACTGGGAAAAATGATCGATGCACACCTGCGGACCAAACTCGGCCAGTGCCTGCAGCGACATGGCACCATAGCCCACGGCCACCGAATGCATGCCGGCATTGCTGGCCATCTGCAGATCGAATGCCGAATCGCCAACCATCAGCGCACGCCCTGCTTCGACACCGCAATGCCCGAGAATTTCCTCGAGCATCAGCGGGTGCGGCTTGCCGCGAGTTTCGTCGGCGGCGCGAGTGATGTCGAAGAACTGCTCCCAGCCATTGGCCTTGAGCACCCGATCCAGCCCACGACGCGCCTTGCCGGTGGCCACCGCCAGGCGGTAACCCTCGGCACGGAAGGCATCCAGCGACTCGACCACACCCTCGAACAGCGGCGAGGGCTGCTGGTCCAGGGCCATGTAGATATCGGCATAGTGCTGACGAAACTTTTCGACCTGAGCAGGCGCCAGGTGCGGGTACAGGGTGTGGATCGCCTCGCCCAGGGCCAGGCCGATGATGCCCTTGACCGCATCCTCGCTGCTTTGCGCCTCACCGGCACGCTCGGCGGCGGCGTTCATGGCCTCGACGATACGCCCGATCGAGTCGGCCAGGGTGCCGTCCCAGTCGAAGATCAGTAGCTCATAGCCTTTTTTCATAGATCAGGACGCACTCAGACGCTCAACGGTTTTCGCCCAGACTTCATCCACCGGCGCCTCGAGCTTCAGCTCGCCACCGTCCGGCAGCGGCACGGTCAGTGCGTAGGCATGCAGGAACAGGCGCTTGCCGCCCAAGTCGCGAATTTCACGACTGAAGTCTTCGTCACCGTACTTGCTGTCGCCAGCGATCATATGCCCGGCATGCAGGGTGTGCACACGGATCTGGTGGGTACGGCCAGTGATCGGGCGCGCCTCGACAATGGTGGCGAACTCGCCGAAGCGGCGCAGCACACGGAACAGGGTCAGTGCCTCCTTGCCCTCGTCGTTCACCTCGACCATGCGCTCGCCGGAGCGCAGGTTGCTCTTGAGCAACGGCGCGCTGACCTGCTTCTTCGAGGTCGGCCAGTGGCCGCGCACCAGCGCCATGTAACGCTTGTCGACACCGTCGCCGCGCAGCGCGGCGTGCAGGTGGCGCAGCATGCTGCGCTTCTTGGCGATCATCAGCAGGCCGGAGGTATCGCGGTCCAGGCGGTGCACCAGCTCCAGCTCCTTGGCGTCCGGGCGCAACTGGCGCAGCGCCTCGATCACGCCGAAGCTCAGGCCGCTGCCGCCATGCACGGCGATGCCGGCCGGCTTGTTCATCACGATCAGCGCCTTGTCTTCGTAGACGATGGCCGCTTCCAGGCGCTGCAACAGGCCCTGGGCTACCGGCGCCGGCTCGTCACGTTCCGGCAGGCGGACGGGCGGTACCCGCACGATGTCGCCGGCCTGGATCTTGTACTCCGGCTTGACGCGGCCCTTGTTGACCCGTACTTCACCCTTGCGCAGGATGCGGTAAACCAGGGTCTTGGGCACGCCCTTGAGGGCCGTGATGAGGAAATTGTCGATGCGTTGGCCGGCAAGCTCCGGCGCGACTTCGATCAGCTGAACGCCGGAAGTCGGAGGGGTATTGGTCGTCATGGCGGGATCATAACAATTTTTTATGGAATTGAAGCACTTAATCATTGCTGCTATAGTCGCGAACGCCGCCAAAAGCGGCAGGCCAGCGGCACCAGGCTCCTAGCCGGTCCCTGACCAACGCAATTCTCCAGGACGCGAGGCCGTCCTACGGGGTTTTCGCCAGTTTACCGAATTGCCTGGAATCGCCACCAGCGCTGTGTAGAGAAGACCGAAAAAAAACGACAAGTGCGGTGTTTCACCTGCTTACCCGATTCTTTTCGCTGCACCTCTGCCCGCCCCGTCGCTTCCACGCAACGCCCGGCGAATGCTTCGGAAATACCTGCCTTGGACATGAATGGCGCCAGCGCAGTACCTGCGCTGGCGAAAAATGCAACCCGTTGCGGATTCAGCGCGCGGCAGCACCCGAATTATCAGGGATACGTGCAGGGTGGAGATGCACAGCCCTCGGACCGTGTAGCACCGCGTCCGGCCCACCAGCCCACTGAGCGGCTGGCGAGCGGATAAGGTCCTGAACAGATGCCTCCGGGCGTCCACGGCTGACGGTTGATTCCTCCTCCTGACTGAGTGCACAAGGCCCGCTTGGTTGATTCGGATTCCAATTCGAAGCCACCGGGGCCTTGTTGGCACCGCAGCAAACAGGACGCGTCGTCGCGACAACGGCAGGCTGGGCAACCGGCTGGTGCCGAACGTTGCTCGACACGGGGGTGGCCCGGCCACCCTTTGCGCACCTTGGCACCGACCATGAGACGTCGTGTGTGCCGAACGCCGTTTCCGGCAGCCCGGAAACCGACGGTACAACATGAAAAGAATGCTGATTAACGCGACTCAACCCGAAGAGTTGCGTGTAGCCCTGGTGGACGGCCAACGTCTCTACGACCTGGACATCGAGTCCGGCGCGCGCGAGCAGAAAAAGGCCAACATCTACAAAGGCAAGATCACCCGCATCGAACCCAGCCTCGAAGCCGCCTTCGTCGACTTCGGTTCCGAACGTCACGGCTTCCTGCCGCTGAAAGAAATCTCCCGCGAATACTTCAAGAAAGCCCCCGAAGGGCGGGTCAACATCAAGGAAGTGCTGAGCGAAGGCCAGGAAGTCATCGTCCAGGTCGAGAAGGAAGAGCGTGGCAACAAAGGCGCCGCCCTCACCACCTTCATCAGCCTGGCCGGCCGCTACCTGGTGCTGATGCCGAACAACCCGCGTGCCGGTGGCATTTCCCGCCGCATCGAAGGCGAAGAGCGCAACGAACTGCGTGAAGCCCTGAACGGCCTGACCGTGCCGGGCGACATGGGCCTGATCGTGCGCACTGCCGGCCTTGGCCGCAGCAGCGAAGAAATGCAGTGGGACCTCGACTACCTGCTGCAACTGTGGACCGCCATCAAGGAAGCGTCCCAGGACCGCGCCGCGCCATTCCTGATCTACCAGGAAAGCAACGTCATCATCCGCGCCATCCGCGACTACCTGCGCCAGGACATCGGCGAAGTGCTGATCGACAGCATCGATGCCCAGGAAGAAGCCCTGACCTTCATCCGCCAGGTCATGCCGCAGTACGCCAGCAAGGTCAAGCTGTACGAAGACAGCGTGCCGCTGTTCAACCGCTTCCAGATCGAAAGCCAGATCGAGACCGCCTTCCAGCGTGTGGTCGATCTGCCGTCCGGCGGTTCGATCGTGATCGACCCGACCGAAGCCCTGGTGTCGATCGACATCAACTCGGCGCGTGCCACCAAAGGCAGCGACATCGAAGAAACCGCCCTGCAGACCAACCTGGAAGCGGCCGAGGAAATCGCCCGCCAGCTGCGCCTGCGTGACATCGGTGGCCTGATCGTCATCGACTTCATCGACATGACCCCGGCGAAAAACCAGCGCGCCGTCGAAGAACGTGTTCGCGAGTGCCTGGAAGCCGACCGCGCCCGCGTCCAGGTCGGCCGCATCTCGCGCTTCGGCCTGCTGGAAATGTCCCGTCAGCGCCTGCGCCCTTCGCTGGGCGAAAGCAGCGGCATCGTCTGCCCACGCTGCTCCGGCACCGGCATCATCCGTGACGTCGAATCGCTGTCGCTGGCCATCCTGCGCCTGATCGAAGAAGAAGCCCTGAAGGACCGCACCGCCGAAGTTCGCGCCCAGGTGCCGATCCCGGTGGCTGCCTTCCTGCTCAACGAGAAGCGCAACTCGATCACCAAGATCGAACTGCGCACCCGTGCGCGCATCATCATCCTGCCGAACGATCACCTGGAAACTCCTCACTTCGAAGTACAGCGCCTGCGCGACGACAATCCGGAAGTGCTGAGCAACCAGTCCAGCTACGAGATCGCCGCCGCCGAAGCCGAAGAAGCGCCGCAGCCGACCGCCACCCGCACCCTGGTTCGCCAGGAAGCCGCAGTCAAGACCGCCCCGGCCCGCGCCAACGCGCCGGTACCGGCCACTGTCGAAGAACCGCAGCCTGCCGCACCGGTCACCCCTGCCCCGGTCGCCCCGGAGCCAAGCCTGTTCAAGGGCCTGGTGAAGTCGCTGGTAAGCCTGTTCGCCGGCAAGGAAGAGCCTGCCGCAGCGCCGGTTGTCACTGCCACCGAGAAGCCGGCCGCCGAGCGCAGCCCACGCAACGAAGAACGCCGCAACGGCCGTCAGCAGAGCCGCAACCGCAACGGCCGTCGCGACGAAGAACGCAAGCCGCGTGAAGAACGTGCCGAGCGCGCACCTCGTGAAGAACGTGCTCCTCGTGAAGAACGTGCCCCGCGCGAAGAACGCGCACCTCGTGAAGAACGCGCCCCACGCGAAGAGCGTGCACCGCGTGAAGAACGTGCACCACGCCAGCCACGCGAAGACCGCCGTGGCAATCGTGGCGAAGAGCGTGTGCGCGAACTGCGTGAGCCACTGGACGCCACCCCTGCCGAGCGTGAAGAACGTCAGCCGCGCGAGGAACGTGTAGCCCGTGAAGAACGTGCCCCGCGTGAAGAGCGTGCACCTCGCGAGGAACGCGCACCACGTGAAGAGCGCGCACCTCGTGAAGAACGTGCTCCACGTGAAGAACGCGCACCTCGCGAAGAACGTGCTCCTCGTGAAGAGCGCGCACCTCGTGAAGAACGTGCTCCACGCGAAGAACGTGCCCCTCGCCCACCACGCGAAGAGCGTCAGCCACGCGTAGCCGAAGAAGCCGCCGAGCAGGCTGCCGAGCTGGCCGAAGAGCAACTGCCGAACGAAGAGCTGCTGCAGGACGAACAGGAAGGCACCGATGGCGAGCGCCCGCGCCGCCGTTCCCGTGGCCAGCGTCGTCGCAGCAACCGTCGTGAGCGTCAGCGCAACGCCAACGGCGAGCTGATCGATGGCAGCGAGGAAGAAGGCAGCGAAGAGCAGCCACAACAGCACCAGGCCACCGAGCTGGGTGCCGAACTGGCCGCCGGCCTGGCCGTGACTGCCGCTGTCGCCAGCAGCAACATCAGTGCCGACGCCGAAGCCCAGGCCAACCAGCAGGCCGAGCTTGCCACCGCCGAAGTCGCCCAGCCGGTCGAGCAGGCTGAGAAGTTCGAGCAGGTCGAAGCTGCCGCCAAGGCTGAAGAAGTGGCCGAGGCCCCAGTGGTCGAGCAGCCGGTCAGCGAGCCTGTAGCCGTGGTCGAGGCAACTGCCGAGCCAGTGGTCGAAGTCGCTCCGCAGCCAGTGGTCGACGAAGCACCTGCTGCCGAACCGGTAGTGGTTGCCGAAGCACCGGTAGAAGCGCCTGCCGTCGAGGCCGGTGAAATCGAGCAGGCCCCGGCCGTGATCGAGGCCGCTCCGGTTGCCGAGCAACCTGCCCCGGTTGTCGAAGCCCAGCCAGAAGTGGTGGCCGAGCCTGCCCCAGTGGCCGTCGAGCCTGCACCGGTCGAAGCCCCTGCGGCGGTGGAACCTGCCACTGTCATGCTGGCCAACGGCCGTGCGCCGAACGACCCGCGTGAAGTGCGTCGCCGCAAGCGTGAGGCCGAGGCTGCCGCCAAGGCCGCACAGGAAGCTGCCGCAGCCACCGAGGAGCCAGCCCTGGAAGCCAGCGATGAGCAAAAGCCTCATCACGGTTGATAGCCAAGGCTGAATGAAAAAGCCCCGCCAGTTCGCACTGGCGGGGCTTTTTCTTGGCTGGGCGTTTTTCCTGTACCGGCCTCTTCGCGGGTAAACCCGCTCCTACAGTGCCCACCACCCTCAGGCCCTATGAAGTCCCTGTGGGAGCGGCTTCAGCCGCGAAAGGGCCAGCCCAGGCACTGAATCAGTAGAGGTTAGGCTCCATCTCCAGCTCGACCCCGAACCGCTCGAGGATATCGGCCTGGATCCGCCGCGCCAGTGCATGCATCTGCGCCCCGCTCGCCTGGCCGTAGTTGACCAGCACCAACGACTGCAAACGATGCACCCCCGCATCCCCCTCGCGGTGGCCCTTCCAGCCAGCCTGCTCGATCAACCAGCCTGCCGCCAGCTTCACCTGGCCATCGGCCTGCGGATACGCCACCACTCCCGGGTACTGCGCACGGATACGCTCGACCAGCTCCGCCGAGACCACCGGGTTCTTGAAGAAGCTCCCGGCATTACCCAGCTCTGCCGGGTCTGGGAGCTTCTCGCGGCGAATGCTGCAGATCGCCTCGCTGATCGCCTGCGCGGTCGGCTCGGTCACGCCCTGTTCCGCCAGGCGCTGGCGCACCGGGCCGTAGTCCAGGTGAGCCTGTAGCGTACGGCTCAAGGCAAAGCGCACACGCAGGATCAACCAACGCCCAGGGTTGCGCTTGAACAGGCTGTCGCGATACCCGAAGGCACATTCAGCCAGGCCGAAGTCACGCAACTCGCCGGTCTCGCGGTCCAGGGCGGTCAAGCCGACAAATACGTCCTTGATCTCCACGCCATAGGCGCCCACGTTCTGCATCGGCGCGGCGCCCACGGTGCCAGGGATCAGGCTGAGGTTCTCCAGCCCGCAATAGCCCTGCGCCAGTGTCCACTGCACGAACGGGTGCCACGGCTCACCGGCCTCGGCCTCGACCACGATACGTTCGCCATCGTCGCTGAGCACGCGCCGACCACGGCTGGCCATATGCAGCACCAGCGCATCGATATCGCGGGTCAGCAGCAGGTTGCTGCCACCGCCAATCACCAGCACCGGCACGCCGCCTTGCCGCGCCTGGGCCAGCGCCAGGCGCACCTCCTGGTCATCATGTGCCTGGGTGAAATACCGCGCCTTCACGTCGATGCCAAAGGTGTTGTACGGCTTGAGCGATACCTGCTCCTGCCACTGCACTGTCATAGCCGCCCCTTGATTTCCAGGACCAGCGCCTGGCACGCCGCTTCAACCAGGTCGAGCACCTGCTCGAAGCCGTCGGCGCCACCGTAGTACGGGTCCGGCACTTCATCCAGCGCTGCGCCATAACGGCGCAGGAACAGGTCGAGCTCGCCCACTGCCGTGTGCGGGCGCATCGCACGCAAATGGCCGAGGTTGCTTTCGTCCATGGCCAGGATCAGGTCATATTCGGCAAAGTGCGCCGCCTTGACCTGCTGGGCGCGTTGCTGCGAGAGGTCATAGCCACGCGCCAGCGCTGCCTTGCAGGTGCGGCTGTCGGGCGCCTTGCCGACGTGCCAGTCGCCGGTGCCGGCCGAGGCTACATGCACCCGGTCGGCAAGCCCGGCAGCCTGCAATTGATGGCGCAGCACGCCTTCGGCGGTGGGCGAGCGACAGATATTGCCAAGGCAGACGAACAGGACGCGCATCAGGCCTCCAGCAAGCGCCGTACGCGCTCCAGGTCTTCAGGGGTATCCACGCCCACGGCAGGCGCCTCGATGGCGTCTTCGACGTGGATGCGCACGCCATGCCACAGGGCACGCAGTTGCTCCAGCGCTTCGGTTTGCTCAAGCCAGCATGGGCCCCAACTGACGAAGTCCTGCAGGAAGCCGACGCGGTACGCGTACATGCCGATGTGGCGGCGATATGGCACGCCTTCTGGCAACAGGTTGCGGTCCTTGGCAAAAGCATCGCGGGCCCAGGGCAGCGGCGCACGGCTGAAGGCCAGGGCGAGGCCATTCTTGTCGCTGACCACCTTGACCGCATTGGGGTTGAACACGGTTTCCGGCTCATGGATCGGTTCGGCCAGAGTGGAGATGCCGGCTTCCGGATGCGCCGCCAGGTTGGCTGCCACCTGGTCGATGATCACCGGCGGGATCAGCGGCTCGTCGCCCTGTACGTTGACCACGATGGCATCGGCCGGCAGCCCCAGGTGTGCGACCACTTCGGCCAGGCGATCGGTGCCGGACTCATGGTCAGCACGGGTCATCAGCACTTCAGCTCCGAAGGCCTGACAGGCCTCCAGAATGCTGGCGTCATCGGTGGCGATGACTACGCGGCCCGCGCCGCTCTTGCGGGCCTGTTCCCACACGTGCTGCACCATCGGCTTGCCAGCGATCAGCAGCAATGGCTTGCCCGGCAGTCGTGTGGAGCGCAGACGGGCGGGGATCACCACGGTGAAATCCAGGCTCATTTGTCCAGACGCTCTTCATCAGTCAGGGTGCGCGCCTCGCTTTCCAGCATGACCGGGATGCCGTCGCGGATCGGGTAGGCCAGGCCGGCGCCCTTGCTGATCAGCTCGGTCTTGTCGGCACTGAGCTTGAGCGGGCCCTTGGTGATCGGGCAGGCCAGGATATCGAGCAGTTTGGTGTCCATTTGAGGCTTCCTTTAGGCCAGGTGGCCGGGAATTGAAAAAGGGCTCAGGGCTTGCGCAGCAAGCGTTGCAACTGGTTGTCGAACCAGGCGCTGAAAGCCGGCGTGGGCTGCGCCTCGACGGCCAGGTACCACCAGTCGTCAGCGGCGAAGGCCCGGCATTTCACCGCATCCTTCTCGGTCATGACCAGCGGCAGCGGCGGGCTGAAGGCCAGGCTCCGGGCGCTGAACTGCGCATGGTCGGCAAAGGGATGCGGCACCGGCTGCCAGTTTAGCCCCAGCAGGGTATTGAAGAAACGTTGCGGGTTGCCGATACCGGCCACCGCGTGCAGGCGTTGGCCTGCGGGAAAATGGTCAAGCGCACGGCGCTCGCCACTGCGCAGGTTGACCAGGGCGGATGGCTGCAGGCAGAAGCCGAAGCCATCGGCGCGGTCTGCGCTGGCGCCGTTGAACAGCACTGCATCAGCCTCGTGCAGGCGCTCGGCGGGCTCACGCAACGGCCCCGCCGGCAGGCAGCGGCCATTGCCCAGGCCGCGGGCGGCATCGATCAGCACCAGCTCCAGGTCGCGCGCCAGGCGATAGTGCTGCATGCCGTCGTCACACAGGATCAGGTCGAGGGGTTCACTGGCCAGTAATGCCTGCACGGCGCGGGAGCGGTCGGGGTCGATCATCAGCGGCACGCCGGTGCGCTGCACGATCAGCAGCGGTTCGTCGCCGGCCTGCCCAGCCGCCTGATCGGGCTGCACGCGCCAGGGTAGCTGCGGCGGTTTGGCGCCATAGCCACGGCTGACCACGCCCACCTTCAACCCCTGCTTGCGGCAGTGCTCAATCAGCCAGAGGATCATCGGCGTCTTGCCGGTACCACCCACGGTAATGTTACCCACCACGATGACCGGCACCGGGGCCCGGTAGCTGGCACTTTCGCCGCTGAGAAAACGCGCCCGCTTGCGCGTGACCACGCGGCGATACAGTGCCTCCAGCGGGCGCAGCAGCGCCAGGGCCGGGTGCCCGGCGTACCAGGCGGCGAGCAGACGGTCGGCGAAGGCCATCAAGGTGTGCCCTGGGCCGCCTCGACAGTGGTCATGCGCAACTGGCTGAAACCGAGCTTGCCGGCGGCATCCATCGCAGTGACCACGGCCTGGTGCGGGGTCTTGCCGTCGGCGCTGATGGCCAGCGGCAGCTTGTTGTCGCCGCCCGACTCACGCTCGATCGCTTCGCTCAGGGTGGCCAGGTCGCTTTTGGGCAGCAGGTGGTTGTTCACCGAGTACACGCCTTCGGCGCTGATGGTGATTTCCACGAGCTTGCCCTGGTCGAGCGCCGCCGGCTCGGCGCTGGCGGCTTCGGGCAGCTCGACGCGCAGCTGGGTCTCGCGGGTGAAGGTGGTGGTGACCACGAAGAACAGCAGCAGGACGAACACCACGTCGATCAGCGACGCCAGGTTGATGTCGACGTTCTCCCGCTGGCGATTGCGCCGGAACTTCACGCCTTGCCTCCGGCCACTTCCACTTCGCGGTCGCCCTGGATCACTTCCACCAGCTTGATAGCTTCCTGCTCCATGCCCACCACCAACTCATCGATACGGCGCAGCAGGAAGCGGTGGAAGAATACCGCCGGGATACCGACCATCAGGCCGGCCGCGGTGGTGACCAGGGCCTTGGAGATACCACCGGCCAGCACTGCGGCGTTGGCGGTCATCTGCGAGCCCATGAAGGCGCTGAAGATGTCGATCATGCCCAGCACGGTGCCCAGCAGGCCCAGCAGCGGGGCCATGGCGGCGATGGTGCCGAGGGTGCTGATGTAGCGTTCCAGTTCGTGGATGACGCGCGAGGCGGCCTCCTCGATGCATTCCTTCATGATTTCGCGACCATGGCGCGAGTTGGCCAGGCCGGCGGCAAGGATTTCGCCCAATGGCGAATCAGCACGCAGGGCCTTGAGCTTGTCACTGGTCAGTTGCTTGTCCTTGATCCATATCCACACCTGGCCGAGCAGGTGCGGCGGGGTGACGCGACTGACGCGCAGGGTCCACAGGCGCTCGACGACGATAGCCATGGCAGCGATGGAGCTCAGAATGATCGGCAGCATCATCCAACCACCGGACTTGACCAATTCCCACACAGTAAACGCCCCTTCGGAAAAAGGCCGCCACTCTACCATAGGCGCGCCGGGGGCTCATCTGCCGGAGGTCAGGGAATTGGCCTACCCGGTTTCTACCTTGAGATGTCGGGTGGCTGAACTGGCCCTTTCGCGGGTGAACCCGCTCCCACAGGTTCAGCGTCAATTCGAAGCCAGCGCAGTACCTGTGGGAGCGGGCGCGCCCGCGAAAAAGACGACGCGGTGGATGGCACCGGCTTTGCCGGTGTTCGCGGGCATGCCCGCTCCCACAGGTACCGCGTGATCTCAAGTGCGACGCCGTCCCTGTGTGGGTTTACCCGCGAAAGGGCCTGCTCAGCCACCGCCCGCATCCCTCCAGAAACGCCGCTGTCGGCGCACACTCTCGACTTCCCCCAGCCTCCCCAGCACCAACCGCAACGCCCCCTGCTCCGCCGTGTCATGCATCACCACCCCATGCCGCCGATAACGTTCGACCACCTGCGCATGCGGGTGCCCGAAGCTGTTGTTGCGCCCGCGCGAAATCAGTACCCCGCGCGGCGCCGTGGCGCGGATGAAGGCCTCGCTGGACGAACTGCGGCTGCCATGGTGCGGCGACTGCAGCCAGTCGATCCGCGGCGCTTCTGTGGCCGCCAGCCAGGCCCGTTCGGCACCGGCTTCCATATCTCCCGCCAGCAACAACCGCTCACCCTGCGCCTCGACCAGCAACGCACAGGAGCGGTCATTGCTGCTCTGTCCATCAGCCCAGCGCCACAGCGAAAAGCGCACGCCATCCCACGTCCATTGCTCGCCACTGGCACAAGGTTGCAGTCGCATTTCATCCAGCACTTCGCCGCCGATCACCCGCTTGACCGGCAGGCCACGTATGATTGCACCAGCACCACCGGCGTGGTCGGCATGGGCGTGGCTGACCAGCATCAAGTCCAGGCTGCCCACCCCCAGCTTGCGCAAGGTCGGCAACACCACCCGCTCGCCCAGGTCGCTCTCTCCCCTGGCCGGCCCGGCGTCGTACAGCAGGTTGTGATGCCGAGTGCGCAACAGCACCGCCAGCCCCTGGCCGACGTCCAGCTGCCAGACCTCGACCTGGCCGAACGGCACCGTCTCCCGGGGTACCCACAGCGCCAGCAGCATTACGCCACCCAACCCGCGCAGTGGTACGCCACGGGGCATCAAAACCAGCAGCGCACCCAGGCACACCAGCAGCCAGGCCCACAACGGCAGGGCTGGTGGCAGCCACGCCGGCTGCTGCGCCGCCAGCGCCAGCAGCCGGAAAAGCACATCAAGCAAACCACCCGCCAGCCAGAGCAGCGCCTCCCCTATCCCGCTCAACGGCAGCAGCAAAGTGCCCAGCAACGCCAATGGCAGCACTGCCAAGCTGACCCACGGCACCGCAACAAGGTTGGCCAGCGGCGCACTCAAGCTCACCGGCAAGCCCGTAGCCAGCAGTACCGGCAGCAAGCCGATCGCAATCACCCATTGCGCCCGCGTCCAGGCCTGCCAGGGCCGCCAGTTGCCCAGGCGGGCACTGAAGCAATAGACAAGCGTGGCCACGGCCGCGAACGATAGCCAGAACCCGGGCAGCAGCGCGGCCAACGGCTCCACCAGCAGCACGGCAACCAGCGCCAGCAACAACGGCAAGGTCGCACCCAGTTGGCGAAAACGCAGGCGCCAGAGCAACACCACGGCCAGCATCAGGCAGGCACGCTGCACCGGTACACCGCCACCAGCCAACCAACCGTAGGCCAGTGCCGCAGCCATGGCCAAGCCACACGCCCAGGGCAGCCACGGCAGACGAGCGGGCCACAGCCCCCAACGCGCCAGCCCGGCAACCAGGCCATACAGCAAGCCGGCAACCAGGCCGATGTGCTGGCCAGAGATCACCAGCAGGTGCACCGTGCCGGTGGCCTGCAACGTTTGCCAGTCCTTCCGGGCCAGGCCCGCCCCGTCGCCAAGCACCAGCGCCACCATCGCTGCCTGCCGGCCATTGGCCTCGACTGCCAGCAGGCGCTGGCGCAGCGTGTCGCGCCAGCCGCCGACAACCGGCGCCAGCAACTGCCCGGCCTTGACCGTACCGGTCGCACCGACCCGCCGCGCCAGCAATTGCGCCTCACGGTCCGGCCCATGCGGGTTGAGCAGCCCGGCCGGGCGCTGCAAGGTCACCGCCAGCCGCCACTGCTCGCCCGCGCGCAGCGGCGGGCCGTCGAACCAGCTCAGTTGCAGGCGCTGCGGCAGCTCTGCCCGCCGCGAGCGGGCCGCGTCCAGCTCGAAGCGCACACCCTGCGCAGTCCGGGTCGGCAGGCCGACCACCCGGCCCTCAAGCCACAGGGTGCGACCATCCAGCCCGGTGGCCAGGCGGTCATCCAGCGCCTGCTGCGCAGACCAGCAGGCCCAACACAGGCCCAACAGAAAACAGCCCAGCGGCCACAGCCGGGTGAACAGGCCGAGGCCACCGACTACAGCCAGCAGCACCAGCCATCCGACCGATGGCAATGCGGGGAGAAAGCCCAGACACAACAGCCCGAGCGCGAGCGCAAACATCCCTGTGCGCATGAAGTAGAGCTCCAGAAGCGAAATCACCTTCTGAGGCATAGCCCAATTGCCGCCAGCGCTTGCTCAACAATTGTCACAAACTCTAAACGAGGCTGAGCGGGAATCAGGGCATACTGCCCGGATCAACGCTCCGGGAGCCTACATGCCGCGCCGACTTTTCAAACGCTACATGCCGGACCCGGCCAGTATTCGGGAACACAAGTCCTTACGCTTTTTCGGCAAGTTGCTGCATGACCCGAACCTCTGGCACCTGAACCGCCATTCGGTGGCGAGGGCAATGGGCGTCGGCCTGTTCGCGGCGCTGATCCCGATGCCGGCGCAGATGCTGCTGGCCGCCGCGCTGGCCATTCCGCTGCGCGGCAACCTGCCGATCGCGGTCAGCCTGGTATGGCTGACCAACCCGCTGACCATGCCACCGGTGTTCTTCGTCACCTACATGACCGGTGCCTGGCTGATGCAGGTACCGCCGCGCACCCTGCCCGACGAACTGACTTTCCAGTGGATCACCGACCAGTTGTCGACGCTGTGGCAACCCTTCCTGCTCGGCTCGGTAGTGTGCGGTGTGGTGCTGGGCATCCTTGGCTACTTCACCACCATGCTCTACTGGCGCTGGTGGGTGGGCCGGCAGTGGCGTCTGCGCCAATGCCGGTGCAAGGCTTCAGGCACGCATGCCGCGGCCGCTGACCAGCAGGCGAACGCACACCAGGTAGAGCACCGCGGTGGCGACCAGCATGAAGGTAATCGCCGTACCAATGCTGATATCCGACACCCCTAGAATGCCGTAGCGGAACGAGTTGACCATGTGCAGCACCGGGTTGGTCAACGACACGGTCTGCCAGAACGGCGGCAGCAGGTTGATCGAGTAGAACACCCCGCCCAGGTAGGTCAGCGGCGTCAGCACGAAGGTCGGGATGATCGAGATGTCGTCGAAATTGCGCGCGAACACCGCGTTGACGAAGCCCAGCAGCGAGAAGATGGTGGCGGTCAGCAGCACCACGACCACAGTCACACCCAGGTGGTGCACCTGCAGGTGGGTGAAGAACAGCGACAGGAAGGTCACGATCACGCCCACCGCCAGGCCGCGCAGCACGCCACCCAGCACGTAACCGACGAGGATGGTGTGTGGCGATACCGGCGACACCATCAACTCTTCGATGGAGCGCTGGAACTTGCTGCCGAAGAAGCTCGACACCACGTTGCCGTAGGAGTTGGTGATCACCGACATCATGATCAGCCCCGGCACGATGTACTCCATGTAGGTGAAGCCACCCATGTCGCCGATCTGCCGGCCGATCAGGTTACCGAAGATGACGAAATACAGGACCATGGTGATCGCTGGCGGCAGCAGGGTCTGCGGCCAGATACGCAGGAAGCGCCGCACTTCGCGGTAGACGATGGTGTTCAGGGCGACCCAGTTGGTGCGCAGTTCCACACTCATACGGCCACCTTCGACAGGTTTTTTTCCACCAGGGACACGAACAGCTCCTCGAGTCGATTGGTCTTGTTGCGCAGGCTCTGCACCTCGATGTTCTGCAGCGCCAGCTGGCCGAACAGCGCAGTGATGCCGATGTCCTTGTCCACCTGCACTTCCAGGGTGTGCGGGGTCAGCAGCCGGCACGGGTAGCCCTGCAGCACCGGTGCAGTGGCCAGGTCATGCCTGAGGTCGAGGACGAAGGTTTCGACATGCAGCTTGCCCAGCAACTGGCGCATGCTGGTGTTCTCGACGATGGTGCCGTGGTCGATGATGCCGATGTTACGGCACAGCTGCTCGGCCTCTTCCAGGTAGTGGGTGGTGAGGATGATGGTGATGCCCTTCTGGTTCAGCTCGGTGAGGAAGCTCCACATCGAACGGCGCAGTTCGATGTCCACACCGGCGGTGGGCTCGTCGAGAATCAGCAGGCGCGGCTCGTGGATCAGCGCGCGGGCAATCATCAGGCGGCGCTTCATGCCCCCCGACAGCGAACGCGACTGCACGTCACGCTTGTCCCACAGGCCGAGCTGGGTCAGGTACTGCTCGGCACGCTCCTTGGCCACCTTGGGCGGGATGCCGTAGTAACCGGCCTGGGTCACGACGATGTCGAAGGTTTTCTCGAACTGGTTGAAGTTGAACTCCTGCGGCACCACGCCCAGGCAGCGTTTGAGCGCCGACGGCTCGCGGTCCAGGTCGTGGCCGAACACGTTGACCGTGCCGCTGGTCTTGTTGACCAGGGTGGAGAGGATGCCGATGGTGGTGGACTTGCCCGCGCCGTTGGGGCCGAGCAAGGCGAAGAAATCGCCTTCGGCAACATCCAGATCGATGCCCTTGAGGGCCTGGAAGCCGTTGCCGTAGGTCTTGGTCAGCTGTCGGATGGACAGGGCGGAACTCATAGCGGGTCACTTACCGAGAAAAAGGTGCAGGACACGCCAGGTAAAGGCACTGGCGCAGTGAGTGCGGCCAATGGTGCTTGGCCTGGCCGCACAAGTACAGTCATGTGTATTGATAATGACTATCGAAGTGGCCGTGGTGTTCGATCAGGTCAGCGCAGTCATTACCGCTGCCTGGTAGGCAGGACGGGCCTTGAGGCGCTCGTACCAGGCCTCCAGGTGACGCATGGCCGGGCGCTCGATGGGCATTTCGAACCAGGCATAGATGAAGCTGCCCAGTGGGATGTCGCCCATGCCGATCTGGTCACCGGAAAGGTACGGCTGTTTGGCCAGGGCCTCGTCGGCAATGGCCAGCAGCTGGGCGCATTGCTTGTGCGCAGCGTTGATCGCCACCCAGTCGCGCTGGTCTTCCGGGGTGCGCAACAGGCCCCAGAACAGTGGGCGGAATGGCGTGGCGAAGGACGAGGTGGTCCAGTCCATCCACTTGTCCGCCAGGGCGCGCTGACGCGGGTCGTCCAGGTACCAGCCCTGCTCCGCACCGTACTCGGCGCACAGGTAGCGGACGATGGTATTGGACTCCCACAGGGTCAGGTCGCCGTCTTCCAGCATCGGCACCAGGCCGTTGGGGTTGCGGGCACGGTAGTGCGGCTCGTTGACCACGCCGAAGGCGCCGCCGGCGTCGATCGACTCGAAATCCAGGCCCAGTTCGTGGGCGATCCATAGCGCCTTGCGCACATTGCTCGAATTCTTGCGGCCCCAGATCTTCAGCATGGCAACGTCCTTATGAATGCGGAGGTGGTGCAGTCTACTCCAGACTTTCGTCGCCTGTACCGGCCTCTTCGCGGGTAAACCCGCTCCTACAGGGTTCTGCGCCAGACCTGAGAGTGATGCAGTACCTGTGGGAGCGGGTTCACCCGCGAAGAGGCCGGTACAGACAAACACCGGACTGAAACTCCCACCGCCATACCCTGTCACTGTTCTGACCCGGCCGTTCGCAGCGTTGCGTCTAAGCTGTCTGGGACGGCTTACCCCCCTGGTTCCAAGGAGGACCGATTATGTTGCTGTTGTGGTTGGTAGTGCTGGTGATCGGCGCGGCGTACCTCACGCACCGGCGCCTGGCGCCCTTGCAGATTCTTGGCATCATGGCGGCTTATGTACTGCTGATGGGCATTTTCAGCAGTGCTCCCGGCTGGCTGCTGACACTGATCTGGATAGTGCTGGCCCTGAAAGTCGCCCTGGTGGCGCTTCCGGAATGGCGCCGCAAGGTATTCACAGGCCCCGTGTTCAACTGGTTCCAGCGCACCCTGCCTCCTATGTCGCAGACCGAGCGCGAGGCGATCGACGCAGGCACCGTATGGTGGGACGGCGAACTGTTCAGCGGCCGTCCCGATTGGCGCACCCTGCTCGCCTACCCGGCTCCGCAGCTGACCGAAGAAGAACAGGCCTTCATCGACGGCCCGACGGAACAACTGTGCGCCATGGTCAGCGACTGGCAGATCGGCCAGGACATGGACCTGCCGGCCGAAGCCTGGGCACATATCAAGCAGAATGGCTTTTTCGCCCTGATAATTCCCAAGGAGTACGGCGGCAAAGGCTTTTCGGCATACGCCCACTCCCAGGTGGCGATGAAACTGGCCACCCGCAGCGGCGACCTGGCTTCTACCGTGATGGTGCCCAACTCGCTCGGCCCGGCCGAGCTGCTGCTGCATTACGGCACCGACGAACAACGCAACCACTACCTGCCACGCCTGGCGCGTGGCGATGAAATCCCCTGCTTCGCCCTCACCGGCCCGCTGGCCGGCTCCGACGCAGGCGCCATGCCTGACACCGGCGTGGTCTGCAAGGGGCAATGGAACGGCGAAGAGGTCATCGGCCTGCGCCTGAACTGGGAAAAGCGCTATATCACCCTCGGGCCCGTCGCCACCCTGCTGGGTCTGGCGTTCAAGGCCTACGACCCGGACCACCTGTTGGGCGAGCAGGAAGATCTGGGTATCAGCCTGGCGCTGATCCCTACCGACACGCCCGGCGTCGAAATCGGCAAACGCCACCTGCCACTGGGCGCCGCGTTCATGAACGGCCCCAACAGCGGCAAGGACGTATTCGTGCCGCTGGATTTCCTCATCGGTGGCCAGGCCATGCTCGGCAAGGGCTGGATGATGCTGATGAACTGCCTGTCGGTAGGCCGCTCCATCTCCCTGCCGGCCGTAGGCACTGGCGCTGCCAAATACACCAGCCTGGTCACCGGTCAATATGCCAATATCCGCGAACAGTTCAATGTTCCGTTGGCCGCATTCGAAGGCATCCAGGAGTCGCTGGCACGCATCGGCGGCAATGCCTGGCTGATGGACAGCGCGCGGCTGCTGACCGCCAAGGCCGTGGACCTGGGCGAAAAACCTTCGGTGCTGTCGGCGATCCTCAAGTACCACCTCACCGAGCGTGGCCGCGAGTGCATCCAGCACGCCATGGATGTGCATGGCGGCAAGGGCATCATCATGGGCCCGAACAACTACCTGGGGCGCAACTGGCAAGGCGCGCCGATCTTCATCACTGTCGAAGGCGCCAACATTCTTTCGCGCAACCTGATGATCTTCGGCCAGGGCGCCATCCGCTGCCATCCGTTCGTGCTCAAGGAAATGGCCCTGGCCGGGCGCGAGGACGGTGACCAGGCATTGAGGGAATTCGATGACCTGCTGATGAAACACATCATGTTCGCCGCTGGCAATGCGGCCAGCACACTGATACTCAGCCTGGGGCTGGGGCGACTGGAATCCGTGCCCGGCGATGCCCTGAGCCAAGGCTACTTCCGTGCACTCAACCGCCAGGCAGCAGCCTTCGCCATGCTGGCTGACCTGTCGATGATGCTGCTGGGCGGCGCACTGAAACGCCGCGAGCGGCTGAGTGCAAGGCTGGGGGATGTGCTGAGTTACCTGTACCTGGCCAGCGCTGCGCTCAAGCGCTATCACGACCTGGGCTCACCGGAACATATGCAACCTTTGCTGCGCTGGGCGATGGAAGAAAGCCTGGGCCAGGCAGAAACAGCCCTGGATCGGTTGCTCGACAATTTCCCCAACCGCTTTGTCGGCTGTGCGTTGCGCGTGCTGGTGTTCCCCTTCGGCCGCCGCCACACCGGCCCAAGCGATGAACTGGATGCCGAAGTGGCGGCGTTGATCGGTCGCAGCAAGGGCGACCCAGCCCTGGAGGAGCTGCTTGCAGGTTGCTTCCGCCCGCAGGCCGAAGGCGACCCGGTAGCGGCACTACAGCGGGCCGCCGACTTGCTGGATGGGGCGGCCCCACTGCACAAGGCACTGCACCAGGCTATCAAGGAAGGCAAGGTTCGGCCTGCAACGGGGCAGTCGATACTCGATGCGGCAGTGGAAAGCGGTGCGCTACAGCCTGGTGAGGGGCAACGACTGCACGAGGCAGAGCACGCCCGGCGGGCAGTGATCGATGTGGATGCCTTCGACAAGACACAGTTGCTGCCCGAACCAGGCAAGGTACGCTGAGCCAGCGGGGCCGTTTTGCGGCCCCTTCTGTAACCCGCGTATACTCCGCCCCCGTTTCAACCACCCCGAGGACCGCCCCAATGGCCAACCCCCACCTGGAATACCACCTGCAACTGCTCAACCACCTGCGTACCATCCTGGTGGCCCTGGGTGACGCCGAGCAGGTACCAGAGGAAAGCCACGCCCTGTTCCTCGAGCGTTTCGACGAACTGCTGAGCCTGCTGCCGCAGAATCCGCTGGAAAGCCAATATCTGGGCCAGGACCTGATCTGCCAGGTGATCCAGCGCTACCCGCAAATCGCGCACCTGGTACCACGCGACCTGCTGTGGTTCTTCGGTGGAGACTGCCTGCACTACATGCCTGACGAGGAGCTGGACCTGTACCAGCGCCTTGAAGAGCGCCGCTACGAAGCGGAGCAGAACGACGAGCCGTTCGACTGGCACCAGGAAAAACAACTGCTCTCGTTACCAGGCGACTCTGCCAGCCACTGACCACCTCGACAGTCGCGCCTGATCGAGGCGCGACTTGACGCTGTAGCCAACCGCAATCCCCCGTGCTCATGTTGATTCGCCTTACAGACGCTCGGTGCCGGCCTGCTTAACCTGCATGCGGCCCTGCAATTGCTGACCAGCGCTGACCAGGACTCAAAAACTGACCAACGGGTATTTCCAATGAAAAAGACCTTGATCGCCCTCGGCTTGGCCGTGGCCGCCAGTACGGCCCATGCCTTGCCAGACACCGACACCATCCTCTTCACCGGCAAAGTCAACGGCAACACCTGCTCCATCGAGATTGTCGACCCTTATAGCGGTGCGACACTGAACCCAATCGTGCTGCCTGAGGCTGAAGCTTCCAAGCTCACGGGCGCCATTGACAAAGAGTCGACCCCTCTGGGCTTTGGCATTAGCATCACTGCCGGAACCGGTTGCGACCCGACCGGCAAGACAGGTGTCGTATCCTTCGCTGGCAAAGACGGCCCGGCAGGCACGGGCGACGCTTTGCATGCACTGCACCCTGGCAGCGCCGCTGGCGTAGCTCTGGCAATCAAGGACAACACCGGCGCCATCATCCCTTGGGGAGCCGAATCCAAGGAATATGACCTGAACGACACCGGCGAAAGCAACATGCTGTTCTACGCCAACCTGCGCTCGACCGCAGCCGTTGTCACCGCCGGGCCAGTCAACGCCACGATTCCTTTCGTGTTCGACCTGAAATAGCCCCCTGGCCGCGCCGAGCGCGGCGCGGCCCCTACTTCACAACGCCCTGTGCAAATCATGTCTAACACTGGATACCAACGCCTCCGACGCGCCCTGCTCCCTCTGTGCCTGGCCCTTTCACTGCCAGCCGCCGAAGCCGCGCTGACCATCAACGCTACCCGGGTGATTCACGCCAGCGACGCTCGCAGCTCTTCGGTCGTGGTCGCCAACCCGACCAACAGGCCTTTCGCCGTGCAGACGTGGGTCAATACCCAGGCGGACGATACACTCACCGCCGTACCGTTGGTGCCAACCCCGGTGCTGTTCCGCCTGGACCCTGGCAAAGACCAACTGGTGCAGATCAACCGACTGCCCAACGACCTTCCGCAAGACCGTGAGTCGCTGTTCTTCTTCAATGTCCAGGAAATTCCGCAGCAGGAAACGTCTGGCCGGAACCAGTTGAACGTCGCCATGCGTACCCGCATCAAGCTGTTCTATCGCCCCACCCAACTCAAGGGCTTGCCGCAGGATAACGTCAAGCAACTGAACTGGTTTCTGCAGCAACGCGATGACGCCCTGTATCTGGTGGTCGACAACCCGACACCATTTCACTTCACTTTCGACCAACTGGAAGTCAGTGGTGCCGGGCAATCGGAAAAACCCAGCGCCATGGCCATGGCACTTCCTTTCGCCCAACAGTCCTACCGGCTGACGCAAATCCGCAGGCTGCAAGGGCTGCAGGTAACTTTCAATACCCTCAACGACTATGGTGCCTCTACTGCCGTCATCCGGCAGCCACTGACTCTCAAGGCTGCAAGGTGATATGTAGCGGCTCGAAATTCGGCAAGTCCGGCCAGGTTTGGCCGGCGTCGAAACTGACCCTCACCTCTACCGAGAATTGCTGCCCCAGCTGCAAACTGCCCAAGAATGTCAGTGGCACCGTTACATCACCGTTTGCACCGATCCCTGAGGTCACCTCTTCCTCGGTGATCGCATGATCGTGCATGACTGGCAGAGCACTACCGGCACCCTCAGCGGATACCCCAGTAACGTCGATGCGAACCCTCTGGTCCAGACCGATCAGTTTCCAGGGCGCCAGGGTAATCGCAGGATTCTGCGCCTGCTCCTTCAATGAGAAGGTATTACCTTCGGTACCCGATAGCTTTGGGATAGTCATCATGTTGCGTGGAAACGGCTGTACCATGACCTGCCTGACAGCCGATACCCAAGGGCCATCGCTTGCGTCTACCTTGTAACGCAGCGGTACCGTCTTGCCGCTCATGGCAACTACGTGACGCTCGCCAATGCAGTAGCGACGCCCCCCCTCCACACCCGGCAGCAACTGCTCACCGAAAAATCCAGGTGCCCATTCCACCGTGAACGGCTCGCCCGGATGAATGACAGCCGAATCGGGTATCCGTATTTCCAGTGGCTCATACATGTCGCTCAGTTGCAGAACCACCTGCTCCTGACTGCCAGCCGCCAGCGGCACTTCAGGCCAGGGCAATACACGAGGTACAGGTTTGGCATCGACGGTGACGGCCTTGGGCACAGACGTCATGCTGGTGTTTCCGGCACGATCACGCAGCAGATACTGCGCATAGCGGCCACCATCACCGCGCTCCCGGATCATCTTGCCGTCATATTCAATGAGCACCGGCTGGCCGGCATCCGCAGCGGTCAAGGTGCGTTCGCCTACCTGGGTGTTGTCCAGCGGCTCGTCATCCCAGTAGTAGACGATCGTGTCGCCCGGCATGAATCCCTGATAGTCCGGCACGCTCGCCCGCAACACTTCGCCATGGTCCTTGAGAAACTTGTCAGTTACCGGCTGTGAGCCCAGGTCAGGAAATTCAAGCCGTCCTCTGTCTCCTCCCAGAATCGGTGCAGTGCGATCGATGGTCAAGGTCAGGGCGCTGGATTCAGTCTTCACTCCGTTAGAGCCCCGAACGCAATAGGTAACCAGAACCTCGCCTTCCTTGAGCAAGTAGTCGACCGGTACATCGATGAACAACTCAGCAGGATCGATCTCGGCGTACCAGGTCTTGTCATCAATGAAGTCGCCATTCCAGAAAAGAGAGAGAGTTTCCCGGTTGCCACCCGGCCCTGGATTGGAAATCGGCCACATTGGAACCTCGATCCGCAAGGGAAGGCCCAGCTTTGCAACCGGCAACAACCCAGGCGCGCCATCCGGGATGTCCTCCAGCGCCGCTGGTGTCGAAGGAGGGTCGAGAAAATTGGCGCCGTGTGATGAATCCATAGGCATGTTGCCTTCCTCCAAAACCAGAACGCCAAGGGTGAGCACTCGCTCACCCTTGGCCAACGTTACCAGCGGTAGCTCACGCCGATATTCGCACCCCACGGTTGCTCGATCCGCTCACCGTTGCTGTAATCGAAATCGGCATGCATCTGCAGACGTTCGTCCAGCGCCACCGCTATTCCGACCCCCAGTTCACCACGCGAACCGGCCAGGTCATTGTCGAAACGATGATCATTGACCTTCACCTCATTACCGCTCACGAATTCATGGGCATACGCGACGCGAAGATAGGGCTGGGCGAAACGCCCCTCACCCAGGACGAACGTACGCCCCAGGGTGGCGCCGGCCTTGCCCAGCAGTGATCGGGTGTCGTCACCGTGTGCCTTGAGACCGTTGTCCAGGCTGTAGTCCTTGCCCGCGATGCTCACTGCCGACCACTGTGTATACGGTTCGACGAAATAACCGTCGCCCAAGGCGATATGACGGCCGAACTCCACAGATCCACCGACACCCAGGTTGTCGTAGCTGCCCTTGGCACGCTCGCCATCGCTCAGAGTCACCTTTGAATCGTTGTCGAAGCGGTTGAGTTTGACCACGCCATCGAAGTAATAGCCGCTACCTGCATCGAGCCAAGTGGCATACAGGCCGAGGTAGTAGCTTTTGACTTCGGCAGAACCGCCACGGGTCAGGTTGAGATCGGACGAACTGTGCCCGGCCATGACCCCCGCCAACCACTGCCCGTCGCCCCAAGGCAACGGCGTGTCCGCCCCCAGGGAAAACCCTTGTTGCGTCTGCTTGTAACCTGCCTGCTCGCCGACGTTGTACTGGTTACCATAAGCTCTGGCCCAGGCCCCTGCCTTGCGCTCGTCCAGGCGCAATTCGCCCATGCGCCCACGCAAGCTGGTCAACTCCCCATACCAGACCGTCGGCGCAGTATTGAACAACGCCAGCACCGATGCGGTGCCAGGGCTGATGACCTTGCTCGAGCCATCAAGGAACCAATCGTTGCCACGCTGTGCCAAGGCATAGGAAAACGCGCCCAGATCGACCGGCCCGTTGAGCAACGAGAACGAAGCATCGCCACTCTCGATGTGGACCAGGTGCAATGAATTCGGCGCGGTGGGCTCGGCGCCGCTGCTACCGACCAGCAAGCTATGATTACCGCTGGCATTCCCGGTCGCTTCTAGGAAGTCGGTTTGCCCGTTGGCGAAATCGGCGTCCATGATGAAAGTACCGCTCCCCGCCAAACTACCCAGGGTCAAACGCTGGTATTGGTTGGCTTCACCAAAGCGTACCTCACCGCCGTTCATCTGCAGGTGGCCGACCTGGCTGTCCTCGACCATGGTCCAACGCCCCTGGTTGGCCAGCGTCAGGCTTGCCACATTTTCCAGGCGGCCGACAAGACTGGCATGGTTATCCAGGCTCACATTCGCGGTCGAGCCTTCTTCGGCACGTACATCCCCTACCAGTTGAGCGTTGTCGACGCTCAGGTTCGCCGTGGAGTTGCCCACCACTTCCAGCAGGGTGCCGTTGCTGCCCGTGAGGGTCGAACCCGCTCCGACCTGGATATTGGCACTCGCAGGCCCCAGTAAAGCATCGCCTACGACGATTGCAGAACCGTCCAGGCCTTCGACATGAGACCCAACCAGGCTTACCGTGGCCGCATCGGCAAAATCTGGGTCGGCGAGAATCTCCAGACCGGTGCGTGCCCCACTGATGGTGCTGCCGCTGGCAATCAGACTGGCGTTACCGAACAATTGCGCCGCCCCCGAGTTGCCATTGCTGACCAGTGAACTGTTTTCCAGCACCAGTGCAGAGCCGGCACTCAGTGACGCCCCCCCTGTCCCCCTTCAATATGGCTGTCACTGACTGTCACCGTTGAGCCCACCACCCCTTGACGAGCAAGGCTCAACCCGAACAGGTCGGCGCGTATGGAACTGTTACCGCTGATAGTCCCGTTTGCCGAAATGAGCGTCACGCCTTCCAATGTTCCCCCATCGACCGTGGTGCCTTGCAGGTTCAACTCACTGCCTGCGTTTGCCCTGATGCGCTGGGTGGTGGCGCCAGTGGCATTCAATTGCCCCCCGGCTCTGACCAGGTAGCCATGCATCCTCGAACTCATCATCAGGACACTGGACAACGGAACGGTAGAGGTGCTGGAGCAGAAATGGCGTGACGATGACCAGTTGCACATCCGGACCCGCCATCAGTCCGGCGTGCTGCTGCTTGAGGAAATCTTCGCCTACGACGACCTGGACCGCCTGGAACGTGTGGACTACAGCGGTTCGCAACTGCCCCGCAACACGGCCGGGCGTGCCATGACCTGGCAACTTGCTTGCCAGGTTGTTGGTTTGGGAAAAGCAAAAACGCAAAAATGCTCCGCATCGAAAGATGGGGAGCATTTCTCGTTATAGGGTGCGCCCACCACGTACAACCCAAACGGGCGATCCGTGTCCTGGGAACCAGGGAAATGAAGCCATGAGAGGCTGGAGAGCTTTTTTCAGTACAAAAGCAAACGCCCCGAACAAGTCGGGGCGTCTGTTTACATATTTGGAGCGGGAAACGAGACTCGAACTCGCGACCCCGACCTTGGCAAGGTCGTGCTCTACCAACTGAGCTATTCCCGCAATTTGAAGCTTTACCACTATCGGCGTGAAGCGCCTTGAAAACCTTCACCACCACTGCACCGCATAGACGCCACAGTATTTAAACTGGAGCGGGAAACGAGACTCGAACTCGCGACCCCGACCTTGGCAAGGTCGTGCTC
>NZ_JALLKV010000045.1:0-50849 GCF_023093815.1 Pseudomonas sp. PNPG3 | reverse complement strand
AAGTGTCGATGGCGAAGTAGCCGGAAAACAGGGGCTACTTCAGACCATCCCTAGGTACGGCAGTGACTGCAGTTGGCATGGCGAAGCCCTTGCTTGATTTGGGGCGAGGGACTATCGCGGGCCTGTCTGAGCTGCTGGAGGTAGATATATGTGCCCTCGAGGTGCGGCGGCATCAGCGCGGGCAGTGCTCAAAGCGCAATTCAGGTTTATGATGGCCCACGGCCGAATAATCCTCACACGGAGTGCGCAATGCAGACCCTGTACCCGCAGATCAAACCCTACGCCCGGCACGATCTGGCCGTGGAAGCGCCGCATGTGCTGTATGTCGACGAAAGCGGCTCGCCAGAAGGTCTGCCGGTGGTATTCATCCACGGCGGCCCGGGAGCCGGTTGCGACGCCCAGAGCCGCTGCTACTTCGACCCGACCCTGTACCGCATCATCACCTTCGACCAGCGCGGCTGTGGCCGTTCCACGCCGCACGCGAGCCTGGAGAACAACACCACCTGGCACCTGGTCGAGGACCTCGAGCGCATCCGCGAGCACCTTGGCATCGACAAGTGGGTGCTGTTCGGCGGCTCGTGGGGCTCCACCCTGGCGCTGGCCTACGCCCAGACCCACCCCGAGCGGGTGCATGGCCTGATCCTGCGCGGCATCTTCCTGTGCAGGCCCCAGGAAATCCAATGGTTCTACCAGGAAGGCGCCAGCCGCCTGTTCCCCGATTACTGGCAGGACTACATCGCGCCGATCCCGCCGGAGGAGCGCGGTGACCTGGTCACGGCCTTCCACAAGCGCCTGACCGGCAACGACCAGATTGCCCAGATGCACGCGGCCAAGGCCTGGTCCACCTGGGAAGGCCGTACCGCCACCCTGCGCCCCAATCCGCTGGTGGTCGACCGCTTCTCCGAGCCGCAGCGTGCACTGTCGATCGCCCGTATCGAATGCCACTACTTCATGAACAACGCCTTCCTCGAGCCGGACCAGCTGATCCGCGACCTGCCGAAGATCGCCCACCTGCCGGCCGTGATCGTGCATGGCCGCTATGATGTGATCTGCCCGCTGGACAACGCCTGGGCGCTGCACCAGGCCTGGCCGAACAGCGAACTGAAGGTGATCCGTGACGCTGGCCACGCGGCTTCCGAGCCGGGCATCACCGATGCCCTGGTGCGTGCCGCCGACCAGATGGCCCGGCGCCTGCTCGACCTGCCCCTGGAAGAAGCATGAGGGGCCTGCTGCAGCGCGTGCGTGGTGCGCGGGTGGAAGTAGCGGGGGAGGTAGTGGGTGCCATCGACCAGGGTTTGCTGGTGCTGGTGGCCGTCGAGCCTGAAGATTCCCGTGAGCAGGCCGACAAGCTGTTGCACAAGTTGTTGAACTACCGGGTGTTCAGCGACGAGCAGGGCAAGATGAACCTGTCGCTCAAGGATGTCGGGGGAGGTTTGTTGCTGGTGTCGCAATTCACCCTGGCGGCAGACACCCGCAACGGCATGCGCCCGAGCTTCTCGACGGCAGCGCCACCGGCCCTCGGCGCCGAGTTGTTCGACTATCTTTTGCAGCAGGCGAAGGCCCGGCACGCTGATGTGGCAAGCGGGCAATTCGGCGCAGACATGCAGGTGCACCTGGTCAATGATGGCCCCGTAACATTTATGTTACAAATATGAGGTTAAAAAACCCCTTGTTCACAGGAAAACAAGGGGTTTTGTACGATAAATAGTTGTTCCAGCCTGATGCGTTGTCACGCGACCTGCTGGATAATCGCGCGCTGCATGGACCTGCGTTCGCAGGTTCGTTTCACTCTGACTCGAGTATTGTCTGGATCCGTTTGGGGAATCATTACGCCCTCACGGGGTCCGAACAGTGCTCGCCAACCCGGCATTTGTCGCTGGCCGTTGGTTTCATGATCTGTTTTCGGCGAGGGTTGCTCGTGATTGTTAGTCCCCAAAAAGCATCAAGAATCCCCGGTACCGGGCTGCGCAAGGCCCTGATGGCCAGTGTTGCACTGGTCGGCCTGATGAGCGCGGGCCAGCTGTGGGCATTCAATCTTGACGATGTTGCAGCCAAGGCAAAGGATCTGGCCGGCCAGAAGTACGAAGCACCGAAAAGCAACCTGCCGGCCGTATTCCGCGACATGAAGTTCGCGGACTACCAGAAGATTCATTTCCTGCAGGAAAAGGCCGAGTGGGCCAAGGACAAGACCCCGTTCAAGCTGTCGTTCTATCACCAGGGCATGCACTTCGATACCCCGGTGAAGATCAACGAGGTCACCGCCACCAAGGTCGAGGAAATCAAGTACGACCCGAGCCGTTTCGAGTTCGGTGACGTGCCACACGACCCGGAAACCACCAAGAACCTGGGTTACGCCGGTTTCCGCGTGCTGTACCCGATCAACAAGGCCGACAAGCAGGACGAGATCATGACCCTGCTTGGCGCCAGCTACTTCCGCGTGGTCGGCAAGGGCCATGTGTATGGCCTGTCGGCCCGTGGCCTGGCCATCGACACCGCACTGCCGTCGGGCGAGGAGTTCCCGCGCTTTACCGAGTTCTGGGTCGAGAAGCCCAAGCCGGCCGACAAGCACCTGGTCATCTACGCCCTGCTGGACTCGCCGCGTTCCACCGGCGCCTACAAGCTGACCCTGCGCCCAGGCAACGATACCGTGGTCGACGTGCAGTCCCGCGTGTTCCTGCGTGACCATGTCAGCCGCCTGGGCATTGCCCCGCTGACCAGCATGTACCTGTTCGGCCCCAACCAGCCGTCCAAGGTCCTCAACTACCGTCCGGCCCTGCACGACTCCGAAGGCCTGTCGATCCATGCCGGCAACGGCGAATGGCTGTGGCGCCCGCTGAACAACCCGAAACACCTGGCCGTGAGCAACTTCAGCGTCGAGAACCCGCGTGGTTTCGGCCTGATGCAGCGCCAGCGCGCCTTCAGCGACTACGAAGACCTCGACGACAACTACCAGAAGCGCCCGAGCGCCTGGATCGAGCCGAAGGGGGACTGGGGCAAGGGCACCGTCGACCTGGTCGAAATCCCGACTGCCGACGAGACCAATGACAACATCGTGGCCTTCTGGAGCCCGGAAAAGCTGCCTGAGCCAGGCAAGCCATTCGAGTACGCGTACCGCCTGCACTGGACCATCGACGAGCCGAAGTTCCAGGCTCCCGAGCTGGGCTGGGTCAAGCAGACCCTGCGTTCCACCGGCGACGTCAAGCAATCCAACCTGATCCGCCAGCCAGACGGCAGCGTGGCCTTCCTGGTCGACTTCGCCGGCCCGGCGCTGGCCGCCCTGCCGGAAGACACCGCCGTGCGCAGCCAGATCAGCGTGGGCGACAATGCCGAGGTGGTCGAGAACAACCTGCGCTATAACCCTGAGACCAAGGGCTGGCGCCTGACCCTGCGTTTGAAGGTCAAGGAAGCCAACAAATCGACCGAAATGCGTGCCGCGCTTGTGCGTGACGTGCCGGTCGAAGCCGCCAAGCCTGCCAAGGACGCCAAGCAGGACAAGGCTGCAGCCAAGCAAGCCAAGGCCGAGAAAGCCGCCAAGGCCGAACAACCTGCCGCCGATGCGGCGCCCACCAACGGGACCCCGGCCACCACCGAGAAGGTGCTGACCGAGACCTGGAGCTATCAGTTGCCTGCCGATGAGTAACTCAAGCGCAAGGCCGGAATCGCTTCGCGAGTACCTGGCCCACCTACCACTGAGCGACGAGCAACGGGCGGAACTCGCCAGCTGCACGTCATTCAGTGAGCTGCACCAACGCCTGGCGGCCAACCCGGCCGCCAGCTCTGCCGAGGCCGTGCAGGCCTCGGTGGGCCCGCGCCTGACCGTAGGCAGCGCCGCCGAGCTGGAAGACGCCGAAATGCTTGGTGTCGACGGCAGCGGCCGCCTGTGCCTGAAGATCGCCCCGCCGATCAAGCGCACCAAGGTCGTGCCCGAGCCATGGCGTACCAACGTGCTGATCCGCATGTGGCGGCGCATGACTGGCCGCACCAACGCCCCGCAGCCGCCCAAGCGCGAGCTGCCGCCAGCCCGCTGGCGTACGGTCGGTTCGATCCGCCGTTACATCCTGCTGGCGCTGATGATCGGCCAGACCATCGTTGCCGGCTGGTACATGAAGGGCATCCTGCCGTACCAGGGCTGGTCGTTCGTGGACTTTGACGAAGTCGTCAACCAGCCGCTGTGGGACACCGTGGTGCAGGTTTGGCCGTATGCCTTGCAGACGTCCATCCTGGTTCTCTTCGGCATCCTGTTCTGCTGGGTATCGGCGGGCTTCTGGACTGCGCTGATGGGCTTCCTCGAGCTGCTCACCGGGCGCGACAAGTACAAGATTTCGGGTAGCAGTGCAGGCAACGAGCCGATCGCGCCCGAGGCGCGTACCGCGCTGGTGATGCCGATCTGCAACGAAGACGTGCCGCGCGTGTTCGCCGGCCTGCGCGCAACGTTCGAGTCGGTGGCCGCCAGCGGCAACCTCGATCGCTTCGACTTCTTTGTGCTCAGCGACACCAACGACACCGACATCGCCGTTGCCGAGCAACAGGCCTGGCTGGACGTGTGCCGCGAAACCAAAGGCTTCGGCCGCATCTTCTACCGTCGTCGTCGGCGCCGGGTGAAGCGCAAGAGTGGCAACCTCGACGACTTCTGCCGTCGTTGGGGCGGCGAATACAAGTACATGGTCGTACTCGACGCCGACAGCGTCATGAGCGGCGAGTGCCTGAGCAGCCTGGTGCGCCTGATGGAGGCCAACCCGGACGCCGGCATCATCCAGACCGGGCCGAAGGCCTCGGGCATGGACACCCTGTATGCGCGCCTGCAGCAGTTCGCCACCCGCGTGTACGGCCCGCTGTTCACCGCCGGCCTGCACTTCTGGCAGCTAGGCGAGTCGCACTACTGGGGCCACAACGCGATCATCCGCATGAAGCCGTTCATCGAGCACTGCGCCCTGGCGCCATTGCCGGGCAAGGGTGCGTTCGCCGGTGCAATCCTCTCCCACGACTTCGTCGAAGCCGCGCTGATGCGCCGTGCCGGCTGGGGCGTGTGGATTGCCTACGACCTGCCGGGCAGCTACGAAGAACTGCCGCCGAACCTGCTCGATGAGCTCAAGCGCGACCGCCGCTGGTGCCACGGCAACCTGATGAACTTCCGCCTGTTCCTGGTCAAGGGCATGCACCCGGTGCACCGTGCGGTGTTCCTCACCGGTGTGATGTCGTACCTGTCGGCACCGCTGTGGTTCCTGTTCCTGGTGCTGTCGACCGCGCTGCTGGCCACCAACACGCTGATGGAGCCGCAGTACTTCATCGAACCGTACCAGCTCTACCCGCTGTGGCCGCAGTGGCACCCGGAGAAGGCCGTGGCGCTGTTCTCCACCACCATCGTGCTGCTGTTCCTGCCCAAGCTGCTCAGCGTCATCCTGATCTGGGCCAAGGGCGCGACAGAGTTTGGCGGGCGCATCAAGGTCACCCTGTCGATGCTGATGGAGATGCTGTTCTCCATGCTGCTGGCACCGGTGCGCATGATCTTCCACACCCGCTTCGTGCTGGCCGCGTTCCTGGGCTGGGCCGCGACCTGGAACTCGCCGCAGCGTGACGACGACTCCACGCCTTGGAGCGAAGCAGTGCGCCGCCACGGCCCGCAGACCCTGCTGGGTATTGCCTGGGCGGCGCTGGTGGCCTGGCTGAACCCGAGCTTCCTGTGGTGGCTGGCGCCAATCGTTGGTTCGCTGGTGCTGTCGATCCCGGTTTCGGTGATCTCCAGCCGTACCCGCCTGGGCCTGGCGGCCAAGGACGAGAAGCTGTTCCTCATCCCCGAGGAATACGCCACTCCGCAGGAGCTGCTGGCCACCGACCAGTACACCCACGAAAACCGCTGGCATGCCCTGCATGACGGCTTCGTACGGGCTGTGGTCGACCCGCGGCAGAACGCCTTGGCCTGCGCCATGGCCACTGCCCGTCATGGTCAGGCAGCGCCGATCGAGGCACTGCGCGCCGAGCGCGTGGCCAAGGCGATGGAGGTAGGGCCGAAAGGGCTGGACCTCAATACCCGCCTGGCCCTGCTCAGCGACCCGGTGGCGCTGACCCGCCTGCACGAGCAGGTCTGGGCCGAGCACAATGCGGCGTGGATCGACGTGTGGCGTGCGTCGATCAAGAACGACCCGCATTCGCCGCTGTTGCCGTTGCATCCGGAGAATGAAGGCCAACCGGCACTCGTCGGCGCCTGACAGGGCCTATTCGCGGGCACGCCCGCTCCCACAGGGTACTTCACAGCCTTTGAGGCATGCGCTGTACCTGTGGGAGCGGGCGTGCCCGCGAAGCTTTTCAGGGCTCCCACCGATTTTGGCCAACAAAGTCCCCCCCGGCTCTAGGTCCCCGAGCCGCCATGCGTTAGCATCCCTCTCCGATATGACGCATTGGCCACGACGGCCATGCCAACAATAAGATTCGCTACTTTTCTTGCTAGGGGACTTGGTGATGATCAAGAAATACCTTTCGCGACTGCTGGTCGGTGTCACCGCCCTGGTCGCCGTAACGGCCGCCCAGGCGGGCGCGATCGATGACGCGGTCAAGCGCGGCACCTTGCGCGTGGGCATGGACCCGACCTACATGCCGTTCCAGATGACCAACAAGCGTGGCGAGATCATCGGCTTTGAAGTCGATATCCTCAAAGCCATGGCCAAGTCCATGGGCGTCAAGTTCGAGCCGGTATCCACGGCCTATGACGGCATCATCCCGGCCCTGCTGACCGACAAGTTCGACATGATCGGTAGCGGCATGACCCTGACCCAGGAACGCAACCTGCGCCTGAACTTCAGCGAACCCTTCATCGTGGTCGGCCAGACCCTGCTGATCCGCAAGGAACTGGCGGGCGAGATCAAGTCGTACAAGGACCTGAACAACGAGAAGTACCGCATCACCTCCAAGCTCGGCACCACCGGCGAAATGGTTTCCAAGAAGCTGATCGCCAAGGCCAAGTACCACGGCTACGACAACGAGCAGGAAGCGGTGATGGACGTGGTCAACGGCAAGGCTGACGCCTTCGTCTACGACGCGCCGTACAACGTGGTGGCAGTGGACAAGGCCGGTGCCGGCAAGCTGCTGTTCCTCGAAGAACCCTTCACCTACGAGCCGCTGGCCTTCGGCCTGAAGAAAGGCGACTACGACAGCATCAACTTCATCAACAACTTCCTGCACCAGATCAAGCATGACGGGACCTACGATCGTATTCACGACAAGTGGTTCAAGAACAAGGACTGGCTGAAGGAAATGGAATAAGGCCCAGGCCACAAGCCGGCTTTATGACCCCGACGCGCAGGCAAACCCTGCGCGTTCGCATTTACGGAAGTACCCCACGTGATCAAACACAAGAAAGCCCAGTGGCCCTGGCACGGTTTGACTGCCCTGGTCCTGGTGGGCCTGGCGTTCAGCCTGTACATGGCCACCTCGATGATTTCCTACGAGTGGCGCTGGAACCGCGTACCGCAGTACTTCGCCTACAAGGCCGAGGAAGCACAGCGCGCCGCCGGTTACGGCACCGTGCAGGACATCGTCATCTCTGGCGATAATGCCCGTGTCACGCTGAAGGACGAGAACGGTGCCGAGCAGGTGCTCGATGTGGCCAAGGACAGCCTGCAGCTGGCCCGCGGCGACGATGTTTCCGAAGGCGACCAGATTGGCGTCACCCGTCACTGGGCGGCCGGCCCGCTGGCCTGGGGCCTGTGGACCACGCTTTGGATTTCGGTGGTATCCGGTGCCTTGGGCCTGTTGATCGGCCTGTTCGCCGGCCTCTGCCGCCTGTCTAGCAACCCTACGCTGCGGGACCTGTCGACGGTGTACGTCGAGCTGGTGCGCGGTACACCGCTGCTGGTACAGATCTTCATCTTCTACTTCTTCATCGGTACCGTGCTCAACCTGTCCCGCGAGTTTGCCGGGGTGGCTGCACTGGCGCTGTTCACCGGCGCCTACGTGGCCGAAATCGTTCGTGCCGGCGTGCAGTCCATTGCCAAGGGCCAGAACGAAGCGGCCCGCTCGCTGGGCCTGAACGCAGGCCAGTCGATGCGCCACGTCATCCTGCCGCAGGCCTTCAAGCGCGTGCTGCCGCCTTTGGCCGGCCAGTTCATCAGCCTGGTCAAGGACACCTCGCTGGTGTCGGTGATCGCCATCACCGAACTGACCAAGAGCGGCCGCGAGGCCATTACCACCTCGTTCTCGACCTTCGAGATCTGGTTCTGCGTGGCAGGCCTGTACCTGCTGATCAACCTGCCGCTGTCGCACCTGGCCAGCCGGCTCGAGCGGAGGCTTGCGCAAAGTGATTGAAGTCCGTGACCTGCTGAAAGTCTTCGACACCCGTGGCCACGTGGTACGGGCTGTGGATAACGTCACCACCCAGGTCGCCAAGGGCGAGGTGGTGGTGGTGCTCGGCCCGTCGGGTTCGGGCAAATCGACCTTCCTGCGTTGCCTCAACGGCCTGGAGCATTTCGACGAAGGCCATGTGGCCATCGACGGCCTGCAACTGGCCGACCCGAAGACCGACATCAACGCCTACCGCCGCGAAGTCGGCATGGTGTTCCAGCACTTCAACCTGTTCCCGCACATGACCGTGCTGGAGAACCTGTGCCTGGCACAGAAGGTGGTGCGCAAGCGCAACAAGGCCGACCGCGAAGCCAAGGCCCGGGCGCTGCTGGAGAAGGTAGGCATTGCGCAGAAAGCCAACGAATACCCGTCGCGCCTGTCCGGTGGCCAGCAGCAGCGGGTGGCGATCGCCCGAGCCCTGGCCATGGACCCGAAAGTGATGCTGTTCGACGAGCCAACCTCGGCGCTTGACCCGGAAATGGTCGGCGAGGTGCTGGACGTGATGAAGACCTTGGCCCAGGAAGGCATGACCATGGTCTGCGTTACCCACGAAATGGGCTTTGCCCGTGAAGTGGCGGACCGCGTGCTGTTCTTCGACCATGGCAAGTTGCTGGAAGATTCGGCCCCAGCCGCGTTCTTCGCCTCGCCGAAAGACCCGCGTGCGCAGGCGTTCCTGCGCCAGGTGTTGTGACAGGTAGTGAACGGTAGAGCGTAGCCAACCCCAAAGCTCGCTTCCTGCGGGTTGGCTGTCTCGCTCATTTGTTGTTTGGAATGCAGGAGGCAAAGAAAAGTTGCGCTGCATGTTGCTTAAAGGTTTTTTCTTATTGCCTTTGAAGCTAGATGAGGATATTTCTTTTCTAGATAATCTAGACGGCTGCGGGCTGTCTGGATTGCTAATTCATTCTGTTCAAATTCCGATTTTGCGCGCGAAACTTGAGATGTTGCTTTCTCTAGTTCCGAGCGCTTGGTGCTCAGCGCTTCAAAAGTGGATTCTAGGCTTTTTAGTTTGGCAGCTTGGTTGGCGTAGTCTTCGTACAAATAACTTGCCTTTAATCCATGCTTGCTGCTCTCGTATGTTACTGTGCCATCCATTTTCGCCATGGAATCTATGAGCGCTAACATTTCGGTTTCTGTTTTCTTAAGTGCGATGTCAGTCGTTTTAATGTCCCTCGCTCTTTGCGCGTCTTTTCTTTTTTCGTGGCCGATGTTGTATTCTAAGTTTCGAGTGCTGTCTATGCGGTTTTTCAAATTTTTTGAGGCTTTGACTAGGGACTTTCCAGCTTTCCAATCGTAGTAGCGCGCTATAGGTCCGCGGATATTTCCTGAGGGATCGTTATAATTAATCGGATCGCCCGCAGTGTAAGCGTATGCATTAAGGTTGCCAGTCAGGAAGATGCTGGCACGATCGGAAGAAATAAATCGCCTAAGGCGGGGGCTGTATCCTCGTTCGCCGCGGCCTAACAAGTAAACGCCGAAATCCTCAAGATACTCTCCGTTGTAACCTGGTGCTACAGGTGAAGGCCCAATGGGGTTATATCCATAAGCACAGTATGTCAGCCTGTTGACAGCAGAGCTATGGCTCGAAGCCAAGACGGAGTTTGCTTGGTCGATAGCAATCAGGTTGCCCTCGGCAAAGGATGAGCCCCCTAGCTGGCATATCGGGCTGCCGGCCGCGTACATTATTCTTACTGGGTTGCCGGGCACTCCAATAGAGGCGAGCCGATCATGTTCATAAAAGCGTAATTGACGATTACCCATGAGATGACTCCCTATTGAATCATGGCCTCAAGGGTGCGGGCAGCAAGGCAGCCCCAACAACTGGCAAAAATGCTAGGTTGGTGTGCTCAGTTAATTCTTTATACCCAAGCCCTGGTTGAACGGTTGAGGGGCTGCAGAGCAGCCCCGGCAAACTCAAATATTGAACCGCCCCACCATCCCCCGCAACTGCTGCCCCAACTGCTCCAGTTCCCCACTCGAAGTCGCCGTTTGCTCACTGGCCGCACTGGTCTGATCCGACACATCGCGCACATTCAGCACACTGCGGTTGATCTGCTCGGCGACCACGCTCTGCTCTTCGCTGGCCGTGGCAATTTGCTGGTTCATGCCCTGGATGCTGGACACCGTGTCGGTGATCTGGCTCAACGCATGCCCAGCCTTGCGGCTCAGCTCCACACTCTGCTCGGTCAGGTTCTTGCTGTTGTCCAGCAGGCGGGTCACTTCGTCGGTGCCGTTGTGCAGGCTGTCGATCAGTTGGCCGATTTCCTCGGTCGCCGTCGAGGTGCGCTGGGCCAGACCGCGCACTTCATCGGCCACCACGGCAAAACCACGCCCGGCTTCACCCGCCCGTGCCGCTTCGATCGCCGCGTTCAGGGCCAGCAGGTTGGTCTGCTCGGACACTGACTTGATCACATCGAGGATGCTGCCAATGCGCTGGCTCTCGCCCGCCAGGTGCTGCATGGCCGCCAGGCAATGGTCCATCTGCCCGGCCAGCTGTTCGATACGGCCAATAGCTTCGGCCACCACTTGGTCGCCGATCTGTGCCTGCTGGTCGGCGTTGGTCGCCGCCAGCGAGGCCTGTTCGGCGTTCTGCGCCACTTCCTGCACGGTGGCGCTCATCTGGTTCATGGCCGTGGCCACCTGATCGGTTTCCTCGCGTTGCTGGTTGATGCGCAGCTTGGTGTCTTCGCTACTGGCCGCCAGCTGTGTGGCGGCCTGTGACAGGTGGCTGACGCCCTGGTCGATGCCACCGATCAGCTCGCGCAGGCTCAAGGTCATTTCGCGCATGCTGGTTTGCAACTGGCCCATCTCGTCGCGGCGTTGCACCGGTTCGACCTGGCTCAGGTCGCCCTTGGCGATGCGCCCGGCCACGGCCAGGGTCTGACGCAGCGGCTGGGTGATTTGCAAAGTGATCAGCCAGCCCGACAGGACGCCTACGGCCAACGCCAGCAGGGCTACAGTGGTCAGCAGTGAGCGGGCCTCAAGGGCCTCCCTGTCGCGCTGCTCGATCTTGCGTTTGCCAAGTTCCAGGCTTACCGCACGCAGCTCGTTGCCCATGTTCTCCATATTGTTTTGCAGCTGTTCGACACGCACCGCAGCCCGACGATACTCATCCAGGCTGGCGCGGTAGTTGGCCAGCTGCTCCCCAGGCTGCTGGGTGAGCGTAAGCGGCAAGCCAAGTGGAGCAAGGCCTTTGAGCAGTTGCGCAAGGCTGCTGGCGGCGGCATCCAGGGAGCTGTCGCCGACCTTGGCGAAGCTTTCCACAGGGGAGAAGGTGTAGGCCGGAACCAGGCTCTGCTGGTTGGCACCGTCGATATGTCGGCTAAGCGTGTCCATCAGCCCCAGCACACCGCTTTGCTGGCTGTTGGCAGGCATCCTCAGCAAGGCCTGGGTCTGGAGATCGTCGATTACTTCGGTGAGCTTCTGCTCACGGGCCTGCATGGCCTGGCGCAGGGCGATACGCTTGGCGACAGTATTCTCCAGCTCGCTGAAATCGCCGCGCAGGCGCTGCAGCAACGCCAGCTTTTCGGTCAGCATCTGCCGGGATTCATCCACGCTGCTACGTTGTTGCAAGGTGCTCAGCATGCTGTTGAGCTGGTCGAGAATGTTGGCTATCCGCGTTCTGCTGGCGTTGTCGTTGAGTACGCGGTAAGTGATGCGCTCTGCGCGCAAGTCTTTGGTCAGGTCGTTGATCAGGCCGATTTCGCTGAGTTGCTGCGAGCGCACAATGGCGTCATCCAGTGCACGCCAGCCACTGACGGTGGTGGCCAGGGTAAGCAGCAGGACTACGGCAAAGCCGAGGGCGAGCTTGGCGGCGACACTGATGTTGCCGAGCTTGCGGTTGAGGTAGCCGAGCATGAGGAATCTCCGTGCGATTGGGGGCGAGGATGCAGGCGTATTGCTGGCATCACACCTTTGCCAATCGGCAGCGGAGCTGTAGGACTTGACCTGATAATCAGGTAGGAAATTTCACTTCAACAGGTAGGAATATTCCATCTGTGCCGGCCTCTTCGCGGGTAAACCCGCTTCTACAGGTACTGCACAGATTTTGAGAACTGTGCGGTACCTGTGGGAGCGGGTCTACCCGCGAAGAGGCCAGTACAGGCGACTTACACATCAGCCTAGAGTCTGAACCGCCCCACCAACCCTTGCAGGTGGGTACCCAACCGCGCCAGCTCCACGCTGGAACTGGCCGTCTCTTCACTGGCCGCCGAGGTCTGGTCAGAAATATCCCGCACGTTCATCACGCTGCGGTTGATCTCTTCTGCCACGGCCGTCTGTTCTTCCGCTGCCGTGGCAATCTGCTGGTTCATGGCCTGGATCGACGATACGGTCCGGGTGATGGTTTCCAGCGAGCTGCCGGCGCGGCGGGTCAGTTCGACGCTGCTGTCGGTCAACTGGCGGCTGCTGTCCATCACGCTGGCCACGCGCTGGGTGCCGCTCTGCAGGCCGGCAATCAGCTCTTCGATCTCTTCGGTCGATTGCTGGGTGCGCTGCGCCAGGCTGCGCACCTCATCGGCCACCACGGCAAAGCCACGCCCGGCCTCGCCGGCCCGGGCCGCCTCGATCGCCGCGTTGAGGGCCAGCAGGTTGGTCTGCTGGGCCACCGACTTGATCACGTCGAGCACGCTGCCGATCTTGTCGCTTTCGGCCTTGAGCTGGTTCATCGCTTCGCTGGAGTTGACCACTTCGCCGGCCAGGCGCTCGATCTGCGCCACTGCCTCGCCCACCACACGGTCGCCTTCGCGGGCTTGCTGATCGGCCATCAACGCAGCTTCCGAGGCCTGCTCGGCATTGCGCGCCACCTCATGCACGGTGGTGGTCATCTGGTTCATGGCGGTTGCCACCTGATCGGTCTCGACCTTCTGGTTGTTGACTCCGGCACTGGTCTGCTCGGTCACCGCCGACAGCTCCTCGGCAGCACTGGCGATCTGCGTCACACCATCACCGATGCCGCTGATCAGTTCGCGCAGGCCCTGGGTCATGCGCTGCATGCTGGCCTGCAACTGGCCCAGTTCATCGCGACGTTGTACCTGCAGGCTCAGGGTCAGGTCGCCACTGGCCACGCGCTCGGCGGCGTGCAAGGTCTGGCGCAGCGGGACGATGATCTGCCGGGTGATGGCCCAGGCCGCCAGCAGGCCGAGAGCCAGCGCCAGCACGGTGGCCACGGCGAGCACGGTCTTGGCTTGGGCCGCCCCGGCGTCGCGCACGGCGGTTTGTGAGGTGGTCATCGCCTGGCTGGTCTCCAGCAGTACCGTGCCGTGCTCGACCATGCTCTGCAGGGCCTGCTCACTGGCGACCTGGGCACTGCCGAACTGGGTGACCGCGTCGCGGTAGCCTGCCAGGGCGGTGGTGGCATCGTCCAGGCTGGCAGCATGCTCCGCCGGCACTTTGGCCGGTAGCGCGCGCAGTTCGGCCAAGGCCTGGTCGATAGCTTTCAGCGCCGTTTGCTGATAGTCGGCGTTGCCGCTGTAGGTGTAGCCGCGTACCTGGAAGCGCGCCTGCTGCAAAAGGGCGCTGACTTCCACTGCGTGCTGGTACTGGCTGATATCGCCTCCCTGCAGCAGGCCGCGTTGCACCCGGCCAATCAGCTCCGCGGCCTTATCGGCAGTGTCGCCAAGTACGGCGCGGCTGGCCTCGCGGCGCTGGCCGGCCTGTTTCAGGTCGTTGAATGCCTGCTGGTAGCCGCGCACGGCCTCGCGCTGCTGCTCAAGGCGCTGTCTGTCAACGGGCTGCTCGATCTGCCCGAGCATAAACTGCACTTGGCGTTCGAGGTTGCCCAGTGCCTTTTCCAACTCTGCCACCGAGGCTTCGTCAGGCTGGCGCTGGTAATGCTGGCGGGCGATGCGCAGTTCCTGGGTGTACTGCAGGATGACAGAGATGTTTCCCAGCTTGTCGCCACGGTTGATGATGCTGTCCATGCCGTGCCAGCCGGCCAGGGTGATGGCCAGGGTCAACAGCAGTACCAGGCCGAAGCCTAGCCCCAGTTTGCGATTGACACTCACATTGCCCAATGAGTGGGCGAACCATTGATACATGTACGACTCCCCGGCGGCTTGGCACCACGATTAATTGTTGTGTTGCCAAGACAATCGGCCTGGGGGAGGGAAACTTTATGGCTGAAAGTTGACTTCTGTGTCAGAAAATTCGTGATAGCAGTGCTGTCACCGCAGTCTCGACCCGCAAAATGCGGTCTCCCAGCTGCACGGGTGCCAGGCCAGCCTTGCCCAGCAGATCGACTTCGTAAGGGATCCAGCCGCCCTCCGGGCCGATGGCCAGGGTCACGGGCTGTTCCACGGCGCGCGGGCAGGCGGGGTAGGGGCCGGGGTGCCCGACCAGGCCCAGGGTGCCTGCGGCGATGGCCGGCAGGCGGTCTTCGACGAACGGTTTGAAGCGCTTCTCGATGATCACTTCGGGCAGCACGGTGTCGCGGGCTTGTTCCAGGCCCAGGATGAGGTTCTCGCGAACGCTGTCCGGGTGCAGGAACGGTGTTTGCCAGAAGCTTTTCTCGACCTTGTAGCTGTTCAGCAGGATCAATCGCGGCACGCCAAGGGTGGCCACGGTCTGGAAAAGCCGGCGCAGCATTTTTGGCCGAGGTACGGCCAGCACCAGGGTCAGCGGCAGCTTGGCCGGTGGCTGCTGGTCAAAGGCGACTTCCAGTTCGGCTTCGTGCTTTTCCAGGCGCAGCACCGTGGCCTTGCCCATCAGGCCGTTGATACGGCCAACGCGCAGGTTGTCGCCCACCGCCACACGGTGGATATCCTGCATGTGGGTGAAGCGCCGATCTGCGAGGACGACGCGGTCGGCCGAGACGAAGTCGGCCTCTTCAAGGAGCAACAGGTTCACGGTTGGGTCGCTGGTGGCTGGTCGTTGTGGTCGTTGGCGGTTTCGTCGTGGGCGCTGCGCTTGCGGATCAGGCTGCCGCACAGCACGCCGATCTCGAACAGCAGCCACATGGGTACGGCCAGCAGGGTCTGGGAGAAGATGTCCGGAGGGGTAAGGACCATGCCGACCACGAAGCAGCCGATGATCACGTAGGGGCGAATCTTCTTCAGGTACTTCACGTCGACCACGCCGATCCATACCAGCAGCACCACCGCCACCGGGATTTCGAAGGCCACGCCAAAGGCGAAGAACAGCGTCATCACGAAGTCGAGGTAGCTGGCGATGTCGGTCATCATCGACACGCCTTCCGGCGTGGCGCTGGCGAAGAAGCCGAAGATCAGCGGGAACACCAGGAAATAGGCGAAGGCCATGCCGGCGTAGAACAGGAAGATGCTCGACACCAGCAGCGGAATGGCGATGCGCTTTTCATGGCGGTACAGCCCGGGTGCGATGAAGCCCCAGATCTGCTGGAGGATGAACGGAATCGCCAGGAACAGCGAGACGATCATGGTCAGCTTGAACGGCGTGAGGAACGGCGATGCCACGTCGGTGGCGATCATCGTCGCATTGGCCGGCAAGTGCTCGCGCAGCGGTGCGGAGACCAGGGTGTAGATCTGCTGGGCGAAGGAGAACAGCCCGGCAAAGATCAGGAAAATGACGGCAACGCAGCGCAACAGGCGGGTGCGCAGTTCGGTCAGGTGCGAAACCAGCGGCATTGGCTGGTCGTGTTCCGGATTTTCGCTCATGGGGCTCGCGGCGGTTGAGGCGGTTCAGAAGGCGTGGCCGGGGCGGCAGCGGTCTCGACCGGCCTGGCTTCGAGCCCGGCGGGGGGCTGAACGGTGGCGGTGGTGACAGGCGGCTGCGCCGGCGGCGTCATCGGGTTGAGGATGCGCTTGGCTTCCTCCTCCATCTGCAGGATGTGCTCGTTGTGCAGCTGGCGGCGGATTTCGTCGGCGCCGATTTCGCGCTCCACTTCCATCTTGATGCTGTTGAAACTGCGCTTGAGCCGGCCGATCCACAGGCCTGCGGTGCGCGCGGCACCGGGCAGGCGCTCGGGGCCGAGCACCAGCAGGGCGACCAGACCGACGAGCAGCAGCTCGCTGAAACTGATGCCGAACATGGGTCAGTCTTTCCGCTGTGGCTCTTGGACCGGCTGGGCCTGGCCTTCGATGGTGTGGCCCTGGTTCTGCTGGGCAGTGTTCTGCACCGGTGGAACGGGTTGGGCAGGCGGCGGGGTCTGCTCGGCCGGCTTGTTCTCTTCGTCGCTCATGGCTTTGCGGAAGCCCTTGATCGACTCACCCAGGTCACTGCCGAAGTTCTTCAGCTTCTTGGTACCGAACACCAGGACCACGACCACCAGCAGGACGATCCAGTGTTTCCAGTCAAAGATACCCATTTCGTACTCCTGAAATTTACAGGTAAAGCGAATTGTTCTGGCAACGCGGCCCCTGTGGGAGCGGGTTCACCCGCGAACACCGGCTTAGCCGGTGCCATACACCGCGTCGCATTCTTCGCGGGTGAACCCGCTCCCACAAAAAAGAGAGGGGGCCCCGCGCACTTGAATTACATCAGGCAGACGGCTGTCGAGCCGCCTTCTCATCATGCCCGGAAAGCCCGAAGCGACGCTCCAGCTCATCGAGCACGGCTTGCGGATGCTGGCCCAGCGCGCTGAGCATTACCAGGCTATGAAACCACAGGTCGGCGGTTTCGTAGATGACATCGCTGTAATCCTTGCTGACCGCGGCATCCTTGGCGGCAATGATCGTCTCGACCGACTCTTCGCCGAGCTTTTCGAGGATCTTGTTCAGGCCCTTGTGGTACAGGCTGGCCACGTAGGAGCTGTCGGGGGCCGCTTGCTTGCGTTCTTCAAGCACTTCGGCCAGGCGGTTCAGGGTGTCGCTCATGTCAGTGTCCTGCGCTGTAGATGGCATCCGGGTCTTTCAGGACCGGGTCGACGGTTTTCCACTGGCCGTCTTCGAAGACGCGGTAGAAGCAGCTTTCACGGCCGGTATGGCAGGCGATATGGCCCAGTTGCTCGACCATCAGGATGATCACGTCGGCATCGCAGTCCAAGCGCATTTCATGCAGCTTCTGCACATGCCCGGATTCCTCGCCCTTGCGCCACAGCTTGCCACGCGAACGCGACCAGTAGATGGCGCGTTGCTCGGCGGCGGTCAGGGCCAGCGATTCGCGGTTCATCCAGGCCATCATCAGCACGCGTCCGGTCTTGTGGTCCTGGGCGATCGCCGGTACCAGGCCCTCGCTGTTCCACTTGATCTCGTCCAGCCAGTCTTTCATCGTCGACTCCAAAGCGGGCCCGCTCCTGTGCCGGGCCCTTTGCGCTAGTGTGCCAGCCATGGGCGCGGCTGGCTATTGGCGCACGATCAGGTAAAGGCCGGCGGCCAGCATCAGCCAGGCCGGCCAGGCGGCAGGGGCGGCCAGGCTGGCGGCTGCGGCGGCGCCAGCGGCCAGTACCGCGCCACCTCCGAGCAGGCCGGCGCCGAGCAGGCGCAGCGCCCAGCGGTCACCCTGGCGGCGCCGCTCCGGCAGTTGCGGATCGTGCAGGTGCGGTTGCGACAGGCGCTCGAGCAGGTCGCGGGCCATGTCGGCCAGGTGAGGCAGTTGCTCGACCTGGCTGTGGATGTTGCCGAGCACGGCCTTGGGGCTCATGCGGTCGCGCATCCAGCGCTCGAGGAATGGTTTGGCGGTGCTCCACAGGTCCAGGTCTGGGTACAACTGGCGGCCCAGGCCTTCGATGTTGAGCAGGGTCTTCTGCAGCAACACCAGCTGCGGCTGCACTTCCATGTTGAAGCGCCGGGCGGTCTGGAACAGGCGCATCAGCACCTGGCCGAAGGAAATATCCTTTAACGGTTTTTCGAAGATCGGCTCGCACACGGTGCGGATCGCCGCTTCGAACTCGTTGACCTTGGTGTGCGCCGGCACCCAGCCCGAGTCGATGTGCAACTGGGCGACGCGGCGGTAGTCACGCTTGAAGAAAGCGATCAGGTTGCGCGCCAGGTAGTCCTGGTCCTCGGCGGTCAGGCTGCCGACGATGCCGCAGTCGATGGCGATGTACTGCGGGCTCCATGGTTTGACCGTGCTGACGAAAATGTTGCCCGGGTGCATGTCGGCATGGAAGAAGCTGTCGCGGAACACCTGGGTGAAGAACACCTCCACGCCTCGTTCGGCCAGCAGCTTCATGTCGGTGCGCTGATCGGCCAAGGTGGCCATGTCGGTCACCGGCACGCCGTAGATGCGCTCCATCACCAGCACCTTGGGGCGGCACAGGTCCCAGTACACCTGGGGCACGTACATCAGCTCGGAGCCTTCGAAATTGCGCCGCAACTGGCTGGCGTTGGCCGCTTCGCGCAGCAGGTCGAGCTCGTCGTAGATGGTTTTTTCGTAGTCGCCGACGATTTCCACCGGGTGCAGGCGGCGGGCGTCGGCCGAAGCGCGCTCGGCGGCCTTGGCGATCAGGAACAGCCAGGCCAGGTCCTGGGCGATCACCGGCTTCAGGCCCGGGCGAACCACCTTGACCACTACTTCTTCGCCACTTTTCAGGCGCGCAGCATGCACCTGGGCCACCGAGGCCGAGGCCAGTGGTTCGACGTCGAAGCGGCTGAACAGTTGCGTTACCGGGGCGCCCAGCTGTGCCTCGATCAGTGCCACGGCCTGCTTGGGGTCGAACGGCGGCACGCGGTCCTGCAGCAGCATCAGTTCATCGGCTATGTCGTTGGGCAGCAGATCACGGCGGGTGGACAACAACTGGCCGAACTTGATGAAGATCGGCCCCAGGTCCTGCAGGGCCAGGCGCAGGCGCGCGCCTCGGTTGAGCTCGGACGGCTTGCGCGGCAGCCAGCGCCACGGCATCAGCAGGCGCAGGCTCATCAGCCACCAGGGCAGCGGCAGGTCGAACAGCAGGTCATCGAGACGGTAGCGGATCACCACACGCTGGATGCGAAAAAGACGGCGGACGGCGAGCAGCTTCATGCGTTATCGCTGGTATCAAGGGATCGGGAGAGGCGCTTGAGGCGCGCCTCGAGGCGTTCTGTATCGAGCTTCAGGGTATCGAGCTCACTGAAGGCGGCTTCGGCTTCGCGCTTGCCGACCAGGGTACGGGACTCTTCGGCCAGGTACTCGGAAAGGTTCTGGCTGAAGCGCGCCAGGCCCTGGCGGGTCCAGCGTGCACGCAGGCGGATGTGGCCGGCCAGCAGCGCCGTGGCGACCGGGCCAAGCCAGCGTTGCAGTTCGTGTTCCCAGTCCAGATCCAGGTCCTGCAGCACACCGAACAGGTCCAGCAACACGGCGCTGTCGCCATGCAGTTCGACTTGCGGGCTGTGCAGCACGGCGGTCTTGTCCCTGGCCAGGGCCAGTTGCGCCAGGCTGCCGGCCGGGGCGCGCAGGCTGCAGTCGACCTCGCCTTGCCAGTGGGCGGCGAGCATCAGGCCCTCTTCATCGGGCAGGATGAACACCTGCAAGGCTGGCTGGCGGCAGTCGATCTCGATGACCTTGCCCTCCAGCGCGGCCAGCCGCGGCAGGGCCGTGCTGTCCATGCGCAGGACGCGGTTCAGGCCATGTTCGGCGCTGGCGAGCAGCCCGGCCAGCAGCATCAGGGCTTGATCCCCCGATGCACGGCAACGATGCCGCTGGTCATGTTGTGGTAGGTGACCCGGTCGAAACCGGCCTCGACCATCATGGCCTTCAGGGTTTCCTGATCGGGGTGCATGCGGATCGACTCGGCGAGGTAACGGTAGCTCTCCGAGTCGTTGGTGATCAGCTTGCCGGCCAGCGGCATGAAGGCGAACGAGTAGGCGTCGTAGGCCTTGGACATCAGCTTGTTGGTCGGCTTGGAGAACTCCAGCACCAGCAGGCGACCGCCTGGCTTGAGCACGCGCAGCATCGAGCGGATGGCTTCGTCCTTGTGGGTGACGTTGCGCAGGCCGAAGGCGATGGTCACGCAGTCGAAGTGGTTGTCCGGGAATGGCAGCTTCTCGGCGTCGGCCTGAACGAACTCGATGTTGCCGGCCACGCCACGGTCGAGCAGGCGGTCACGGCCGACCTTGAGCATCGATTCGTTGATGTCGGCCAGCACTACCTGACCGGTCGGGCCGACCAGCCGCGAGAACTTGGCGGCCAGGTCGCCGGTACCGCCGGCGATGTCCAGTACACGATTGCCGGCGCGTACGCCCGACAGCTCGATGGTGAAGCGCTTCCACAGGCGGTGCATACCGCCGGAAAGCACGTCGTTCATCAGGTCGTACTTGGCCGCTACCGAGTGGAACACCTCGGCGACTTTCTTCGCCTTCTGGCTTTCAGGGACGTCCTGGTAACCGAAATGGGTGGTGGGTTCGGCGTGGTCGCCTTTGCGCTGGTCGTTCATATCGCTTCACCGGAAAAAATTACCGCCATTCTAGGGCGAACGGGCAGATTTGTCTTGGCGGGGTGTGCCAGTGGGCAGGGGCGGGCATAATGCCCATTATGTCTTCATCTTCAGGAACACCCGCATGACCCAGATCAGCGTCGAACGCAAACATTCCCTCGGCCGCGATGCCGCCCGCGCCAAGGCTGAAGCGCTGGTCGACAAACTGACCCGCGAATACGACCTCAAGGCCACCTGGAACGGTGACCGGGTCGACGTGGCGCGCAGCGGTGCCAACGGCAGTGTGCACATCTTCGATGACCGCATCCGCGTCGAATTGAAGCTAGGCATGATGCTGTCGATGATGAGCGGCACCATCAAGGGCGAGATCGAGCGGGCGCTGGACAAAGCCCTGGCCTGACCCCTTCCCGGGGCCATGCTCGTTCACCTTAGGGTGAAGATTCTAATTTACCTCTCTACCTTGTGCTCAAGCCCAACCTCCATGGGCGGTTTCTCCTCCACTCATGAGCATGAGGTACAGAGCATGGCCAAAGTGACTGTGAAGAAAAAGGACGACGCCCCGGGCACGCTGGGCGAGGTGCGCGGCTACGCGCGCAAGATCTGGCTGGCAGGCATCGGCGCCTATGCGCGTGTGGGCCAGGAAGGCTCCGACTACTTCAATGAGCTGGTCAAGGCCGGCGAAGGCGTCGAGAAGCGTGGCAAGAAGCGCATCGACAAGGAGCTCGATGCTGCCAACAACCAGATCGACGAAGCGACCCAGGAAGTCAGTCGCGTACGCGGCAAGGTCGAAGTTCAACTGGATAAGATCGAAAAAGCTTTCGACGCGCGGGTAGGTCGCGCCTTGAATCGCCTTGGCATTCCGTCTAAACATGACGTTGAGGCGTTGTCCATCAAGCTTGAACAGCTCCACGAGCTGCTCGAGCGCGTCGCGCACAAACCATAAGGAGAGCAGGATGGCTGGCAAGAAGAATTCCGAGAAAGAAGGCAGCTCCTGGGTCGGCGGGATCGAGAAGTACTCCCGCAAGATCTGGCTGGCGGGGCTTGGTATCTATTCGAAGATCGACCAGGACGGCCCGAAGCTGTTCGACTCGCTGGTGAAGGATGGCGAGAAGGCCGAGAAGCAGGCGAAGAAGACCGCCGAAGATGTTGCTGAAACTGCCAAGTCGTCGACCACTTCGCGTGTGTCGGGCGTGAAGGACCGTGCGCTGGGCAAGTGGAGCGAACTCGAAGAGGCCTTCGACAAGCGCCTGAACAGCGCCATCTCGCGCCTTGGCGTGCCGAGCCGCAACGAGATCAAGGCCCTGCACCAGCAGGTGGACAGCCTGACCAAGCAGATCGAGAAACTCACCGGCGCTTCGGTTACGCCGATTTCGTCGCGCGCTGCGGCCAAACCGGCTGCGAGCAAGGCGGCGGCCAAGCCACTGGCCAAGACGGCAGCGGCCAAGCCTGCGGCGAAAACCGCGGCGGCCAAGCCGGCGGCCAAGACTGCTGCGGCTAAACCTGCTGCCAAGACCGCGGCGGCCAAGCCTGCAGCGAAACCGGCAGCGGCCAAGCCGGCTGTGGCGAAGAAGCCGGCAGTGAAGAAAGCACCGGCCAAGCCAGCAGCCGCCAAGCCGGCAGCTCCAGCGGCGAGCGCCGCTCCGACCGCTAGCGCAGCTCCTGCACCAACCGCGGCTCCGGCCAGCAATCCGCCTTCGGCACCGACAGGCACCGGTACCCTGATCTGATACCGCGTCGCCTTCTTCGCGGGTAAACCCGCTCCCACAGGTGCTGCGCCGCTTGTAAGCTCTGCACCGTACCTGTGGGAGCGGGTTCACCCGCGAATGCGTCGGCTGCTGCAATACATTCCTGTCAGGCTTACCCCTCCAGATACCTCACCGCCAACTGCTCCGCCGCCCCCCGCGCCTGGGCCTTCAGATGCGGCGCCACCAGCATCATCACCTGGTACACCACAATCCCCACATCCCCCTCGCGCCCCAGTACCCGCTGGTAATCCAGCGAGAACATCAGTGTCAGGGTGATCTGCTCCACCAGTTGCCCCAGCGCCTGGGTCTCGCTCTCTACCAACCCTTGGCCCTTGAGGCTGGCCAGCAACGCCGCCAGCGTGCGCTTGAGCGCGTTGATCAGGCTGCGCATGCCGCGGGCCAGTTTGGGCAGGCGCCCGGTCAGGTTCGACAGGTCCTGGAACAGGAAGCGGTACTGCGCCATGCGTTCGACGATCAGGTGCAGGAACAGCCAGTAATCCTCGGCATCCAGGCGTACCTCCAGCGGCGGGTCGAGTAAAGGCATCAGCGCTTCTTCAAAGCGCTCGAACAGCCCCAGCACCAACGGCTCCTTGCCGTGGAAGTGGTAGTAGAGGTTGCCGGGGCTGATGCCCAGTTCGTTGGCAATTTCCAGGGTGGATACGTTCGGTTCACCCTGCTGGTTGAACAGCTGCAGGGCACATTCGAGGATACGGTCGCGAGTCTTCATCCAGTCGGCATGCTCATCGGGTCAGCACGTAGGTGCCCGGCGCGGGTCCCAGCGGTGGGTAGGTGGCATTGCCCAGTTCGCTGCGCGGTGCCTTGAGCGGGCCGGAGCGCGGGGTGATCCACTCCAGCCACAACGGCCACCAGCTGCCTTCGCTGCGCTTGGCGTCGTGGAACCAGGCGCGGGGGTCGCTGGACAGCTTGGGGTTGGCCAGGTAGTAGGCCTTGGGGTTGCCGGGCGGGTTGATGATGCTCTGGATGTGCCCGCTGTTGGCCAGCACGAAGCGTCGGTCGCCACCCAGCAGCAAGGCCGAGCGGTACACCGCATCCCACGGGGTGATGTGGTCGTTGCTGCCGGCCACGGTGAAACTGTCCAGCTCGACCTTCTGCAGGTCGATGGGTGTGCCGCATACCTCCAGGCCGGCGGGGTGGGTCAGCGGGTTGAGCTTGAAGAAGTCCAGCAGGTCGCCATGCAGCGCGGCGGGCAGGCGCGTGCTGTCGGCGTTCCAGTACAGGATGTCGAAGGCTGGTGGTGTCTTGCCGAGCAGGTAGTTGTTGACCCAGTAGTTCCAGATCAGGTCGTTGGGCCGCATCCAGGCGAAGATCCGCGCCACCTCGGCGCCATCCAGCACGCCGCGCTGATAGGAGCGGCGCTTGGCGGCCTCGATGGTCTGCTCGTCGGCGAACAGGCTGGCGGGGCTTTCGAACTTGCTGTCCAGCAGGCTGACCAGGTAGGTGGCGCTGCGCACCCGGCGCAGCTGGTGCTTGGCCTGCAGGTGGCCCTGCAGCGCGGCCATGGTCAGGCCGCCGGCGCAGGCGCCCATCAGGTTGGGGTCGCGGTTGCCGCTGATGCTGCGGCAAGCGTTGAGCGCTTCTTCCAGGGCCTGCACGTAGCTCGACAGGCCCCATTCGCGGTGGCGCGGGTCGGGGTTGCGCCAGCTCACCATGAACACCTGCAGGCCGCTCTTGAGCATGTACTGGACAAAGCTGTTGGTCGAGCTGAGGTCGAAGATGTAGAACTTGTTGATCTGTGGCGGCACTACCAGCAGTGGCCGGGCGTGCTGCTTTTCGCTCATCGGCTTGTACTGGATCAGCTCCAGCAGCTCGTTGCGAAACACCACGGCGCCGGCGGTTGCAGCCAGATTGCCGCCCACTTCGAAGGCGCGCTCGTCGACCTGGCGTGGCAGGCCATCGTTGTGGCGCAGGTCATCGAGCAGGTGGGCCACGCCGCGCACCAGGCTCTGGCCACCGCTGTTGAACAGTTCCTTGACCGCCAGCGGGTTGAGCAGCGAGTTGCTCGGCGCCAGTGCATCGTTGATCAGGTTGAACAGGAAGTGCGCACGGGCCCGGTCATCATCGTCCAGGTGGCTTTCCTCGATCCACAGGCGGGTCTGCTTCTGCCAGGCCAGGTAGGCTTGCAGGCCGCGCCGGTAGAACGGGTTCTGGCTCCATGTCGGGTCGCTGAAGCGCGGATCCCGCGGGTTCGGCTGAAACGGTGTGTCACCCAGCATCACCCTGCCCAGCTGACCACCCAGGGCCAACAGGTGATGCGCGGTGTGCAGCGGATGACGCAGGCTTTGGCGGCTGACATTGCGCAGCGTGGAAATCAGGTCACGGCCGCGCAGTCCGAGGATGGCGTTCTGCACGTTCATGCTGGTGGCGGGAAGCGTTGTCGTTCCTTTGGCCGTTTTGTCTTTCATGGCAACACTCCCTCGTCCTGACCTGGTGCCTCATGACTAAACATATTCACTGATTTAGCAGGGTCTCTGTGGGAGCGGGTTCACCCGCGAACACCGGCGAAGCCGGTGCCATACACCGAGTTGGATTCTTCGCGGGTGAACCCGCTCCCACAGGGTCCCAAATCGCCTTCACACACCCGAAACCGGGCGAGGGTGCATGACAGCGCGCTGACGCTCTTGCTGAAGGAACTTCATGATGATCGGGGCGACGGCCTCGGCCCGGGTGATCAGGAACAGATGGCCGTCGTCGATAATGTGTAGCTGGGCATTGGGAATTCGCCAGGCCAGCAGGCGCATGTTGATCAGCGGGATCAACGGGTCGTCGTCGCCTGCCAGCACCAGGGTCGGCTGCTGGATCTTGTGCAGCCAATGGATGCTGGTCCAGCCAAGCCCGGCGAACAGCTGCCAGTAATAGCCCATCTTGCCGCCGGATCGCACCTTGGCGGCGTGCTGCATGGCCAGGTCCGGGTCACGCCGGAAGCCGCCGCCATAGATCGTCGGCGCAATGCGGATGACATGCGACGGCTGCACGTAGCGCCGCGGGCTGGCCATCATCCACAGCACCTTGGGCTTGCCCGGCACCATCACCGCACCGGCGGCAGTGGCGGCCAGCACCAGCTTCTTGCAGCGCTCGGGGTAGTCATGGGCGAACTGCTGGGCCAGGGCGCCGCCCCACGACACGCCGATGGCATTGACCTGGCCGTAGTCGAGGTAGTCGAGCATGCGTGCCGTCAGCTTGGCCAACCCGGGGAAGCGGTAAGGGTGGCGCGGCGTGGACGAGCCGCCGACCCCGGGCACGTCAAAGGCGATGACTTCCAGGTCCGGGTCCAGCGCCTCGATGAACGGAAACACCAGCTCCAGGTTGGCGCCGATGCCGTTGAAGATCAGCAGCGGCGTCAGATGCGACTTGCCCGGGCGGACGGCGGTGCGGATGGACTGGTTGTCCAGCTCGACGGTCCTGAAGATATAGGGTTGCGGCATGCGCGTGACTCATGGGGTGAAATGAACACCGTGGCGCCCCGCAGGGGCCACGGCGCTGCAGCTCAACGCTCGTGAACGTAGGTGCCCGGGGATGCCTCGCCAGCGGCATAGGCACGGTTGCCCAGGCGGGTCGGTGCCTTTTTCAGCTCGCCGGCACGTTCGCCCAGCCAGCTTTGCCAGTGCAGCCACCAGGAGTCCGCATGCTTGGTAGCGTTTTCTTGCCAGGCCACCGGGTCACCCGGGCGATCGGCACCGGTCATGAAGCGCGCCTTGGGGTTGCCTGGCGGGTTGAGGATGCTCTGGATATGGCCGCTGTTGGACAGCACGAACTCGATCTTGCCGCCGAACAGGTGCGCCGAGCGGTAGCACGACTGCCACGGGGTGATGTGGTCGTTGGTGCCGGCAAGGCTGTAGATGTCGCATTTGACCTGTTTCAGGTCGATCGGGGTGCCGCAAACCTCCAGGGCGTCCGGGCGCGTCAGCGGGTTGCTCTTGAACATTTCGATCAGGTCGCCGTGGAAGGCGGCCGGCAGGCGCGTGGTGTCGTTGTTCCAGAACAGGATGTCGAACACCGGCGGCTCGTTGCCGAGCAGGTAGTTGTTGACCCAGTAGTTCCAGATCAGGTCGTTGGGGCGCATCCAGGCGAACACCTTGGCCATCTCGCTGCCTTCGAGCACGCCGGCCTGGTAGGAGTGGCGCTTGGCGGCCTCCAGGGTCTGCTCGTCGACGAACAGGGCGACCTGGTTGTCCATGGTGGTGTCCAGCACGCTGACCAGCAGGGTCAGGGCATTGACCTTGTTCTCGCCTAGCGCGGCATAGTGGCCGACCAATGCCGTGCAGGTGATGCCGCCGGAGCAGGTACCGAGCATGTTCAGGTCCTTGCTGCCGGTAATCGCCAGCACCGCGTCGACCGCCTCCTTGAGCGCATCGATATAGGTGGACAGGCCCCATTCGCGCTGGGCTTTGGTCGGGTTGCGCCAGCTGATGATGAAGGTCTGCTGCTGCGAGCGCAGGCAGTACCGCGCCAGGCTCTTTTCCGGGCTCAGGTCGAATACGTAGAACTTGTTGATTTGCGGCGGCACCACCAGTAGCGGGCGGGCATGCACCTGCTCGGTGATGGGGCTGTACTGGATCAGCTCCAGCACATCGTTGCGGTACACCACGGCGCCTTCACTGGTGCCCAGGTTCTTGCCCACCTCGAAGGCGTCCATGTTCACCTGGCTGGGCATGCCGCCGTTGTTGACCAGGTCCTTGGCCAGGTTGGACAGGCCATCGAGCAGGCTCTTGCCGCCTGTTTCGAAAAAGCGTTTGACCGCTGCCGGGTTGGACAGGGTGTTGGTCGGCGCCATGGCTTCGGTCATCAGGTTGATGACGAACTGGCCACGGCTGATGTCCTGGGGCGAAAGGTCACTGCTGCCGATCCAGTCCTGCAGTTCCTTGCGCCAGGCCAGATAGGTTTGCAGGTAGCGGCGGTAAAGTGGGTTGTTGCTCCATGCCGGGTCATTGAAGCGACGGTCGTCGCTTTCCGGGGCAAGGCTGGACTTGCCCAGCAGCACGTTCTTCAGCTCCAGGCCAAAGTGGGCCACATGCTTGGCGCTGTGCAGCGGTTGGCGCACGGCCTGGCGCAGCACGGTGCGTGCCGAGCTCAACAGGTCCTTGCGACGGATACCGATGACCGGGTTCAGCCCCAGGGTGTTTTCCGAGGCCTGCCGCTGCAGCTCATCGTTGTTCTTGTTACTCATCTACGACGCTCCGTTGTCCTGAGACGAGTACCGGTTGCTGTGGCGGGTGCACAGTTCTGAGCCCGGTACTGCTACTCGGGTGACCAGTGATAAGGAACAGCGGTGCTGCGAGGGTTCTGACTACCTGCAATTTGATGCAGGGAACTTGCCACCCCCCATTGGTTACCCGACTTTCATGTAATGCGCAAGACAGCCCGTCACTGGGCTGTCTGTAAGGTATTCAAACAAATGAATTTAGAAAATGCGCTCTAAATCCTGAAGGCCTTGCGCTAGAGCATGAGTTTGACCACCGACTCGGCGGGGTCGCGGGATTTCCCGGCCTTGTGCAGTTCGTCGAGGTACTCGGCCCACAGCTGTTCCTGGCGCAGGCACAGTTGCTCGAGGTACTCCCAGGTGAACAGGCCGCTGTCATGGCCGTCGTCGAAGGTCAGTTTCAGTGCGTATTGCCCGGCAGGTTCCAGCCCGCTGAGGCCGACGTTGATCTTGCCGAACTGCAGGATGGGGTTGCCGTGGCCCTGGACCTCGGCGGAGGGGGAGTGCACGCGCAGGAATTCGGCGGGCAGGTGGTAGACCTCGCCGGGGGCGTAGGTGAGGCTGAGGGTTTTCGAGGCTTTGTGCAGGTTGATGGCGGTGGGCAGGCGGGCCATGGCTGGAATCTCTCGGGAGCTGATGGTGCAAGCTTCCAGCTTATGGAGGAGGGATTCAAGGGACATTGGGGCTGCTGCGCAGCCCTTTCGCGACACAAGGCCGCTCCCACAAGTTCAGCGCTGCATTGGAGGGCAACGCCCTACCTGTGGGAGCGGCCTTGCGTCGCGATGGGCCGCAAGGCGGCCCCCTGCGGTCTTACAGGATGTAACGCGACAGGTCTTCGTTCTGCGCCAGCTCACCCAGGTGGCTGTTCACGTACGCCGCGTCGATCTGGATCGGCGCTTCGTCATGGGTGCTGGCCAGGTCGCCAGCGCTGAACGACACCTCTTCGAGCAAACGCTCGAGCAGGGTGTGCAGGCGGCGGGCACCGATGTTCTCGGTCTTCTCGTTCACCTGGTAGGCAATCTCGGCCAGGCGCTTGATACCGTCGGCGAGGAACTCGATATTCAGGCCTTCGGTCTTGAGCAGGGCCTGGTACTGTTCGGTCAGCGACGCGTGCGGCTCCTGCAGGATGCGCTCGAAGTCTTCCGGGGTCAGGGCCTTGAGCTCCACACGGATCGGCAGGCGGCCTTGCAGTTCGGGCACCAGGTCGCTCGGCTTGCTCAGGTGGAACGCACCCGAGGCAATGAACAGGATGTGGTCGGTCTTGACCATGCCCAGCTTGGTGTTGACGGTGCAGCCTTCAATCAGCGGCAGCAGGTCGCGCTGCACGCCTTCACGGGACACGTCGGCGCCGCCAACGTTGCCGCGCTTGGCAACCTTGTCGATTTCGTCGATGAACACGATGCCGTGCTGCTCGACAGCTTCCAGGGCCTTGGCCTTGAGTTCTTCCTCGTTGACCAGGCGGCTCGCTTCTTCATCGCGAACCATCTTCAGCGCCTCTTTGACCTTCAGCTTGCGCGCCTTGCGCTTGCCTTTGCCCATGTTGGCGAACAGGCTCTGCAGCTGGTTGGTCATTTCTTCCATGCCGGGCGGCGCGGCAATTTCGACGCCGACGGCATCGGCCACTTCGATCTCGATTTCCTTGTCGTCCAGCTGGCCTTCGCGCAGGCGCTTGCGGAACAGCTGGCGGGTGTTGGAATCGGTGCTGGTCTGCGCGGCTTCCTCGGCGAAGCTGCTGACCCGCGCCTGCGGCAGCAGGGCATCGAGGATGCGGTCTTCGGCGGCGTCTTCGGCGCGGTGGCGCACGCGGATGATCTCTTGCTCACGCAGCATCTTCAATGCTGCATCGGCCAGGTCACGGATGATCGACTCGACGTCGCGGCCCACGTAGCCCACTTCGGTGAACTTGGTGGCTTCGACCTTGAGGAACGGCGCGTTGGCCAGCTTGGCCAGGCGGCGGGCGATTTCGGTTTTGCCGACGCCGGTTGGGCCGATCATCAGGATGTTCTTCGGGGTCACTTCGGCGCGCAGCTCGGCGGGGAGCTGCATGCGCCGCCAGCGGTTGCGCAGGGCGATTGCCACGGCGCGCTTGGCGTCGTCCTGGCCGATGATGTGGCGGTTGAGTTCGTGGACGATCTCGCGGGGGGTCATGGACATGATCAATAGGGTCCTCGGGCAGAATGATTCAGCGTGGAAAAGCCCCATCACCGGGATGGAGCGCCAGAACAGCTGATCAGTCGGCCAGGTCCTGCTCCTCGATGGTCAGGTTGTGGTTGGTGAACACGCAGATGTCGCCGGCGATGTTCAGGGCGGTCTCGGCGATTTCACGGGCCGAGAGGTCGGTCTTGTTCAGCAGGGCGCGTGCTGCGGCCTGGGCGTAGGCGCCGCCGGAACCCATGGCGATCAGACCGTCTTCGGGTTCGACCACATCGCCGTTGCCGGTGATGATCAGGGAGGCGTCCTTGTTGGCCACGGCCAGCATGGCTTCCAGGCGGCTCAGGGAGCGGTCGGTACGCCATTCCTTGGCCAGCTCGACGGCGGCGCGGACCAGGTGGCCCTGATGTTTCTCGAGCTGGCCTTCAAAGCGCTCGAACAGGGTGAACGCATCGGCGGTGGCGCCGGCGAAGCCCGCGATGACCTGGCCGTGGTACAGGCGGCGCACCTTCTTGGCGTTGCCTTTCATCACGGTGTTGCCGAGGGATACCTGGCCGTCGCCGCCCATGACGACTTTGCCGTTACGGCGGACAGAAACGATGGTGGTCAAGGGGAGAGTCTCCACGCAGCGGGGCGAAAGTGCCTGATGCAGACTCATATGGGGGTGGGGGGAAGGATTTCAACCGTGGGGGATGAATGGTCGCGCATGACAGGGGGAACCCTGCAAGGGCATTCGCGGGCACGCCCGCTCCCACAGGATTACCACATGCCTTGGAATAGTGGTGATCCTGTGGGAGCGGGCGTGCCCGCGAAGAGCTTCACTCAGGCCTCGTGGCAGACATGCCCATCGACCAAGGTATAACGCACCGCACCCGGCAGGCAGTGGCCGATGAACGGGCAGTTCTCACCGCGGGAGAACCACTGCTCGCCGGCCACGGTCGAGGCTTGCGGGTCGAACAGCACCAGGTCGGCCGCGCCTCCCACTTTCAGCTCGCCGGCCGGCAGGCGCAGGGCCGCCGCCGGGCCGCTGCTCAGGCGGGCTAGCAAGGTTGGCAGGTCGAGCAGGCCGTCCTGCACCAGGGTCATGGCCAGCGGCAACAGCAGTTCGACACTGCTGATGCCCGGCTCGGTGGCGCCGAACGGGGCCAGCTTGGCGTCGCGCTCGTGTGGCTGGTGATGGCTGGAGATCGCCTGGATCACGCCCGACTTCACCGCCGCACGCAGGCCGTCACGGTCGGCGGCGGTGCGCAGCGGTGGCTGCACGTGGTACAGGCTGGAGAACTCACGCAGCGACTCGTCGGTAAGGATCAGTTGGTACAGCGCCACATCGGCGGTCACCGGCAGGCCAAGCTGCTGGGCCTGCTCGATCAGCCGCGCGCCACGGGCGCTGGTGATCTGGGTGAAGTGAGCACGCACGCCGGTCTGTTCCACCAGCAGCAGATTGCGCGCCAGGGCCACGGTCTCGGCGGTTTCCGGAATGCCCGGCAGGCCGAGGAAGCTGGCCATGGCACCTTCGTGAGCCAGGCCGCCTTGGGCCAGGTCGCGGTCCTGGGAATGGAACACCACGGTCAGGTCGAAGGTGGCGGCGTATTCCAGGGCGCGGGCCAGGGTACGGTTGTTGGGGATTTCCTTCAGGCCATTGCCGAAGGCCACGCAGCCGGTGTCGCGCAGTGCCACCAGCTCGGCCAGTTGCTCGCCTTCCAGGCCCTTGGTCAGGGCGCCGATCGGGTAGACCTTGCTGTTGGCGGCCTCGCGGGCGCGGTCAAGGATAAGCTCGGCCACGGCCGAGGTGTCCAGCACCGGCTTGGTCTGCGGCGGGCAGCACAGGCTGGTGACACCGCCGGCGACGGCGGCGCAGGTTTCACTGGCGATGTTGCCTTTGCGGCTGTAGCCCGGCTCGCGCAGGGACACGCCGAGGTCGACCAGGCCGGGTGCGGCGACCAGGCCATCAGCCTGGATCGTACGGCTGGCGCTGAAGCCGGCCGGGGCTGCACCGATGGCGGCAATGCGGCCGCCGTCCAGGTGCAGGTCGGTGACCTGGTCCAGGCCGCTGTTCGGGTCGATGACCCGGGCGCCGAGAATACTGATGGTCACTGGGCGTTCTCCTGGTCGAATTGACGTTGCGCGTTCTGCCCGCTCATGGCCATGGACAGCACGGCCATGCGCACGGCGATGCCGTAGGTGACCTGGTTGAGGATCACCGAGTGCTTGCCGTCGGCCACCGCCGACTCGATTTCCACGCCACGGTTGATCGGGCCCGGGTGCATGACGATGGCGTCGGGCTTGGCGCCGGCCAGGCGCGCGGTGGTCAGGCCGAACAGGCGGTAGAACTCGCCTTCGCTGGGCAGCAGGCCGCCGGCCATGCGCTCACGCTGCAGGCGCAGCATGATCACCACGTCGACGTCCTTCAGGCCTTCGGCGAGGTCCGTGTAGACCTTCACGCCGTACTGCTCGATACCGATCGGGATCAGGGTTTTCGGGCCGATCACGCGGATGTCCGGGCAGCCCAGCGCTTTGAGCGCCAGCATGTCGGAGCGGGCCACGCGCGAGTGCAGGATGTCGCCGACGATGGCCACCGACAGGTTCTCGAAGCTGCCCTTGTGGCGGCGGATGGTGAGCATGTCGAGCATGCCCTGGGTCGGGTGCGCGTGGCGGCCGTCACCGCCGTTGATCACGGCAACTTCCGGGCACACATGCTCGGCGATGAAGTGCGCAGCCCCGGAGTCGGAGTGGCGCACCACGAACATGTCGGCGGCCATGGCTTCGAGGTTGCGCAGGGTATCGAACAGGGTTTCGCCCTTGCTGGTCGAGGAGGTCGACACGTTCAGGCTGATCACGTCGGCCGACAGGCGTTGGGCCGCCAGTTCGAACGTGGTACGGGTACGGGTGGAGTTCTCGAAGAACACGTTGCACACAGTCTTGCCGCGCAGCAACGGGACTTTCTTCACGGCCCGGGCACCGACTTCCAGGAAGGAGTCGGCGGTGTCGAGGATCTCGGTGAGCAGTTCGCGGGGCAAACCGTCGAGCGAGAGGAAGTGGCGCAGCTGGCCCTGATCATTGAGCTGCAGCGGGCGCTTGGCGTCGATTGGCGTCATCGCGGGGGACTCTTAAAGGGCGGAAGCGGAGGCGAGGTCCTGGCGCTCGAGGGCGAGCGGTGCGGGTCCGGTCAATTTTACCCGTTCATGGGGGGGCAGCGACAGGGTGGCGCCGAGTACATTCGGGCGGATTGGCAGTTCGCCGGCATCCAGGTCCAGCAAGCAGACCAGGGTGACGCTGGCCGGGCGGCCATAATCGAACAGTTCGTTGAGCGCGGCGCGTACCGTGCGGCCGCTCATCAGCACGTCATCCACCAGCACCAGGTGCTGGCCCTCGACCTCGAACGGCAGTTCGGACGGGCGCACTTGCGGGTGCAGGCCGTTCTGGCTGAAGTCGTCGCGATAGAACGACACGTCCAGAGTGCCCATGGGGCTGGTGTCGCCCATGGCTTCCTGCAGGGCCTGGGCAACCCAGACGCCGCCGGTGCGGATGCCGATGTAGCGCGGTTCGTTAATTGCCCGGCGCGCCAGGTGGGCACGAAGGTCGACAGCCATCTGCCGAATCAGGTCGGCGGGATTGGGTAGGCTCATTGCGGGCTCCTCGGAAGGGTGCGCCGGGCGGGGCCGGCGGCAAAGATGATCAGGTATTGGCCTCCAGCCAGCCTTGCAGCAACAGGGCGGCGGCGATGGCATCGACCGGGTTGTCGCGGTAGCTGCCGCGCTGGCCGCCACGGGCCATGCGCTCGCCCTTGGCCTCGAAGGTGGTCAGGCGTTCGTCGTGGGTGTGCACGGGCAGGTTGAAGCGGCCGTTCAGGCGGCGGGCGAACTTTTCTGCGCGGGCGCTCATTTCGCTGGGGGTGCCGTCCATGTTCAGCGGCAGGCCGACGACGATGGCGTCGGGCTTCCATTCGGCAATCAGCTTTTCCACTTGGGCCCAGTCCGGCACGCCGTTCTGTGCCTTCAGGGTGCAAAGCTCGCGGGCCTGGCCGGTAACCACCTGGCCGACGGCTACGCCGATCTGTTTGCTGCCGTAGTCGAAGCCCAGCAGCAGACGCAATTCCGGGTGCAGTTCGGCCATCAGGCGTGGCCCGCCTGGCTGGTCAGCAGGTTCAGGTTGATCCCCAGGCTGGCGGCGGCGGCTTCCAGGCGCAGGTCGCTGGTCAGGCCGAAGATGATTTCCGGGTCGAACGGGCAGTTGAGCCAGGCGTTGTCGGCAAGCTCCGCTTCCAGTTGGCCCGCTTCCCAGCCGGCATAGCCCAGGGTGATCAGGCTCTGTTTCGGGCCTACCCCGGCGGCGATGGCAAGCAATATATCCTGCGAGGTGGTCAGCGACAGCCCATCCAGCGCCACGGTGGCCTGGAAACTGCATTCGCTGCTGTGCAGCACGAAGCCACGGTCGGTCTGTACCGGGCCACCTTGGTAGATCGGCACCTGCAAGGTGCTGGCCGGTGGCATTTCGTCCGGGCGCAGCTGCTCGAGGATGTCGGCCAGGTTCAGCTCCTGCGGCCGGTTGACCACCAGGCCCATGGCGCCATGGGCGTTGTGCTCGACGATGTACGTGAGGGTCTGGGCGAAGTTCGGATCGGCCATGTGTGGCATGGCGATCAGGAACTGATGCTTGAGGTAGCTCGGCGTGAGGGTTTTCATGGGGGATAGTGTGGCGCCAGGTGGCGAGGCTGACAAGGTGCGTAACGAGGCTTGCGCGTTCCCTGTGGGAGCGGGTTTACCCGCGAATGCGCCAGATCAGGCAATGATGTCGCTTAGTCGGACGCTTTCGCGGGTAAACCTGCTCCCACAGGGACCGCGTAATGCCGCAGGTCAGTTACTGGACAAACGGTCCCCACGGGCAAAGCGCCAGGTGCGGATGATCTCCAGCCGGTCAAACTCGGCCAGGTCCCCGGTAAACGGCGCAAACGGCGCCGCCAGCCGCACGATGCGCTGCGCCGCCTGGTCAAGCACCGGTTGCCCGGACGACTCCAGCACCAGTACCTCGTACAACGAGCCATCGCGGTTGATCGACACCATCATGCGCAGGTTGCCGTAGATCTGTTGCCGGCGCGCTTCATCGGGGTAGTTCAGGTTGCCCACCCGCTCGACCTTCTTGCGCCACTCTTCCTTGTACCAGGCCCCCTTGTCGCGCATGGTCGAGGCGGCATTGAGCCGGTGGATGCGCGGGCGCTTGGCGTACATCTGCTGCTCGTTGGACAGCTCCGCCTCCAGGCTGGCGATCTGGCTGGACAACTGTGAGCTGTCGAAGTCCGGTGCCGGGGCTGCCGGCTTGGGCTGCGGTTTGCTTTCCCTGGGTTTGGGCTCGACCTTCTGCGGCTTGGGCGCCGTGGTCACTACCGCCGACTTCTGCGGGACAGGGGGCGGTACCACCTCGGGCTTCGCGGCGGGTGGCGGGGTGATCTTGTTGATCTTGCTGTCCTGGAACGGTGCCAGTTCGGTGGTCTTGGGTACCGCTTTCTTGTCCAGGGTGCCGCTGCCCTGCTGGTTGTCCTGGGCCTGGAAATCGGCTTTCTCCGGCGGTTTCTCGCTCTTGAAGGTGGCCAGGGTGATGTCCATGGTGTGGCGGATTTCGGCAGGCTTGACCACGCTGAAGCCGACGCCGAGGATCAGCGCCAGGTGCACCAGGGCAGCCAGGAACAGGGTAAAGCCGAGCCGGTCCACCGGGCGAACACGGGGGGGCAGCAGGTCGGCGGGGATGTCAGCGGGCAGCGTCATCGGGTTTCCAGCAACCGCAGGGCGGGGCAGCAGGCCAGGCTAAAAGGACCCGCATCATACCCCACTCTGGGTTGTTGCCGTGCGTCGGCGGTCAGCGCGCCTTCAGCTGGCGATCAATGGCATCCATCAAATGCCCGCCGATATCGGTGTTGTAGGCGGCATCGATCTCGCGGATGCAGGTGGGGCTGGTGACGTTGATTTCGGTGAGGTAGTCGCCGATCACGTCCAGGCCCACGAACATCAGGCCCTTCTCGCGCAGGGTCGGGCCGACCTGGGCGGCGATCCAGCGGTCGCGGTCGGTCAGCGGGCGTGCTTCGCCACGGCCGCCGGCGGCCAGGTTGCCACGGGTCTCGCCGCTGGCCGGGATACGCGCCAGGCAGTAGTCCACCGGCTCGCCGTCGATCATCAGGATGCGTTTGTCGCCGTCGACGATCTGCGGCAGGTAGGCCTGCGCCATGATCTGCTGGTTGCCGTGCTGGGTCAGGGTTTCCAGGATCACCGACAGGTTCGGGTCGTCCTTGCGGTGGCGGAACACCGAGGCGCCGCCCATGCCGTCCAGCGGCTTGAGGATTACGTCACCACGGCTGTCGGCGAACTCGCGCAGGATGTCGACACGGCGGCTGACCAGGGTAGGCGCCATGCACTGCGGGAACTGGGTGGCGAACAGTTTTTCGTTACAGTCGCGCAGGCTCTGCGGGCGGTTGACCACCAGCACGCCTTCGCGCTCGGCCTGCTCCAGCAGGTAGGTGCTGTAGACGAACTCCATGTCGAAGGGCGGGTCCTTGCGCATCAGGATCACGTCCAGCTCGGCCAGCGCGCTGTCCTGCTCCTCGCCCAGCTCGAACCAGCGGGCCGGGTCGGCGAACACTTTCAGCGGGCGCATCTGCGCACGGGCCTGGCCGGCGCCCAGGTACATATCGCGCTGTTCCATGTAGAACAGGCTCCAGCCGCGTGCCTGGGCGGCCAGCAGCATGGCCAGCGAGCTGTCCTTCTTGTAGGAGATGGACGCGATGGGGTCCATGACAATGCCGAGGCGAACGCTCATGGGGTGGTTCCTCTTGGCGGCACGTGGCCGCGATGGATCGAAAGAAAAGTGGCTCAGGGTGGCGCCGTGAACGCCGCCGGTCAAGGGGCGCCGCAGATGGAACGGCCACCCGGAGTGTGCTAAAAATGCCAGTCATAGCGCTATACAACAGGCCTTTGGGGCTGCGCAGCAGCTCCAGGAATTCGGCATAAGCAGCGACGGTAGCCCAAGTGATGGAACAACCCCTGAAGGTGATGGTGATCGACGACTCGCGCACGATCCGCCGCACCGCACAGATGTTGCTCGGTGAAGCGGGCTGCGAGGTGATCACCGCCAGCGATGGCTTCGATGCGCTGGCCAAGATCGTCGACCACCAGCCCAGCATCATCTTCGTCGATGTGTTGATGCCGCGCCTGGACGGCTACCAGACCTGCGCGGTGATCAAGCACAACAGTGCCTTCAAGGACACCCCGGTCATTCTGCTTTCGTCACGTGACGGCCTGTTCGACAAGGCCCGCGGCCGGGTGGTCGGCTCCGACCAGTTCCTGACCAAACCGTTCAGCAAGGAAGAACTGCTCGACGCGATCCGCGCCCACGTGCCCGGTTTTGCCGCAGCCCAACAACACGCACCCTGACCGCGCCCCGCCATGGCACGGTCTTTCTTTCCTGATGGGGAACCAGCATGGCCCGAGTTCTGATTGTCGACGACTCGCCGACAGAGATGTACCGATTGACCGAATGGCTGGAAAAGCACGGCTACCAGGTGCTCAAGGCCAACAACGGTGCCGATGGCGTGGCCTTGGCACGGCAGGACAAGCCCGACGCGGTGTTGATGGACATCGTGATGCCCGGCATGAACGGCTTCCAGGCAACCCGTCAGCTCAGCAAGGACCCGGAAACCAGCACCATCCCGGTGATCGTGGTCACCACCAAGGACCAGGAAACCGACCGTATCTGGGCCACGCGCCAGGGCGCTCGTGACTTCCTGACCAAGCCGGTGGAAGAGGACGCGCTGATCGCCAAGCTCAAAGAAGTGCTCGGGGCTTGACCACCCGCCCGCAGGGCGCGTCGCTGACCGCCTTCGAGTTGTTGCTGGACATCGACCGGCGCTGCCGCCTGCTGGTCGCCGACCAGCCGCCGCAGGACAACCGCCTGCAACAGTGGAGCGGCATCGGCTTCCGCATAGCCGGGCAATGGTTCGTCGCGCCCATGGGCGAGGTTGCCGAGGTGCTGCGCGAACCGCGCAGCAGCCGCGTCCCCGGCGTGCAGCCGTGGGTGTGCGGGGTAGCCAACCTGCGAGGGCGGCTGTTACCGGTGATGGACCTGAGCAGTTTCTTCGGCCTGGGCCACGCCGCCCCGGGCAAGCAGCGGCGGGTGCTGGTGCTGGACCACGAGGACCTGTTCGTCGGCCTGCTGGTGGACGAGGTGCTGGGCCTGCAGCACTTTGCCCTCGACAGCCTGCAACTGTCGCCGCCACAGCCCCTGATCCGCGCCGCTGCACCTTTCGTGCAGGGGCATTTCCCGCGTGAACGCAACTGGGCGATCTTCAGCCCCTTCGCCCTGGCCCAGGCGCCGGGCTTTCTCGATGTGGCGTTATAGGACCTGCGAACGTGAACAAGCCTGCCACCCCCGTCACCACCGTGACCCCACGTACCCGCAGCATCGCGCAGATCACCGTGCTGTTCCTGATCCTGATCCTGTCGATCATTCTGCTGTTCGCCAACTTTGCCTACCTGAACACCCAGTCCAACTACGACAAGCAGTACATCGGCCACGCCGGCGAACTGCGGGTGCTGTCGCAGCGCATCGCCAAGAACGCCACCGAAGCCGCCACCGGCAAGGCCCTGGCCTTCAAGCTGCTGTCGGACGCGCGCAACGATTTCGAACGGCGCTGGGGCTACTTGCGTGAAGGTGACAAGTCCACCGGCCTGCCACCTGCGCCGCCCATGGTGCGTGACGAGATGGAAGCGGTACGCCGCGACTGGGAAAACCTGCGCAAGAACACCGACACCATCCTGGCCAGCGAGCAGACCGTGCTGTCGCTGCACCAGGTGGCGGCGACCCTGGCCGAGACCGTGCCGCAGTTGCAGGTGGAATACGAGAAAGTGGTCGAAATCCTGCTGCAGAGTGGCGCCCCGGCCAGCCAGGTGGCGGTGGCCCAGCGCCAGTTGCTGCTGGCCGAACGCATTCTCGGCTCGGTCAACACCGTGCTGGCCGGTGACGATGCCGCGGCCCAGGCGGCGGATGCCTTCGGCCGCGATGCCGGGCGCTTCGGCCAGGTGCTCGAGGGCATGCTCAGTGGCAACGCGGCGATCCAGGTGACCCGTGTCGAGGACGCCGATGCCCGTGCGCGCCTGGCTGAAATTGCCGAGCTGTTCCAGTTCGTTGCCGGCTCGGTGGATGAAATCCTCGAAACCTCGCCGGAACTGTTCCGCGTGCGCGAGGCTGCGGGCAACATCTTCAGCCTGTCGCAAACCCTGCTCGACGAGGCCTCGCACCTGGCCAACGGTTTCGAGAACCTGGCTGGCGGGCGCACGCTCGACACCGTCGGCGGCTATGTCCTGGGCCTTCTGGCGCTGGCTTCGATCATCCTCATCGGCCTGGTCATGGTACGCACCACCAACCGCCAGCTGCGTGAGACGGCGGAAAAGAACGAACGCAACCAGCAGGCGATCATGCGCCTGCTCGACGAAATCGAAGAGCTGGCTGACGGCGACCTGACCGTGACCGTATCGGTGACCGAAGACTTCACCGGCGCCATTGCCGACTCGATCAACTATTCCGTGGACCAATTGCGCGACCTGGTCGCCACCATCAACCACAGTGCCGTGCAGGTCGCTGCCGCCGTGCAGGACACACAGAACACCGCACGCCAGCTGGCCAAGGCCTCGGAGCACCAGGCCGAGCAGATCAGCGAGGCTTCCGAGGCGGTTGGCGACATGGTCGAATCGATCGACCGGGTTTCGGCGCATGCCTACGAGTCGGCCAAGGTGGCCGAGCGCTCGGTGGCGATCGCCAACAAGGGCAACGAGGTGGTGCACAACACCATCAACGGCATGGACAACATTCGCGAACAGATCCAGGACACCGCCAAACGGATCAAGCGCCTCGGTGAATCTTCCCAGGAAATCGGCGACATCGTCAGCCTGATCGACGACATTGCCGACCAGACCAACATCCTCGCCCTCAACGCGGCGATTCAGGCCTCGCTGGCCGGCGAGGCCGGCCGTGGGTTCGCCGTGGTCGCCGACGAAGTGCAGCGCCTGGCCGAACGCTCGTCCTCGGCCACCCGGCAGATCGAAGCGCTGGTGCGCACCATCCAGGCCGACACCAACGAGGCGGTGATATCCATGGAGCAGACCACCGCCGAGGTGGTGCGAGGTGCCCGCCTGGCCCAGGATGCCGGGGTGGCGCTGGCCGAGATCGAAGGCGTATCGCAGAACCTCGCCGACCTTATCCACAGCATCTCCGATGCCGCCCAGCTGCAGACTTCGTCTGCCGGGCAGATCTCCCACACCATGGCGGTCATCCAGCAGATTACCGCGCAGACCTCCGCCGGCTCCGGCGCCACTGCCGACAGCATCCGCCACCTGGCACGCATGGCCAGCGAGATGCGCCGTTCGGTGTCCGGGTTCACCCTGCCACCACCAGCAGAGCCCAAGTGAATAGCCCTACTGAAGAGCAGCGCCGAGGAGTGCCCATGGCTGTAGCAGCTGTAAGCCCCGAGCGCCACGACACCGTGGCGCTGGCCTGGACCAAAGCCGCCATCCTCGACTGCCTGGGCCAGGCGCGCCAGGCGCTGGAGCGCTTTGCCGGCGAGCCTGGCGACCTGTCGATGATGGCGTTCGTGGTCGACAACCTCCACCAGGTGCACGGCTGCCTGCGCATGCTCGAACTGCGCGGTGCCACGCGCCTGGCTGAAGAACTGGAGCTGTTCGCCAAGGCCCTGGCCGATGGTCAGGTCAGCCCCCGCGGTGATTGCCTGGGCGCGTTGTTCCGCGGCCTGGAGCAATTGCCATCGTATCTGGAGCGCCTGCGCGGCGCCCGCCACGACCTGCCACTGGTGATGCTGCCGCTGCTCAACCAACTGCGTGCCTGCCGTGGCGAGGAGCCGTTGGCCCAGGCCAGCCTGATCAGCGGCGCCACCCAACGCTTTGCCGGTGCCGACGACCTGGCCAACCTCGACCTGTCGCTGGGCAACTGGCGCGAGCAGCTGCAGGCAGGGCCTGGCCGCGATGCCCTGCGCTCGGTGGTGACCGCGCTGTGCGACGACCTGATGCGCATCAAGGAGCGCCTGGACCAGTTCGTGCGTGGCGATCGCCAGCACAGCGAGCAGCTCGATGCCCTGCTGGCACCGCTGCGCCACGTGGCCGACACCCTGGCGGTGCTTGGCTTCCAGCAGCCACGCCGGGTGATCATCGACCAGGTGCTGGCGCTGCAGGCCCTGGCCCAGGGCGAGCGGGCCGTGGACGACGCGGTGTTGATGGATGTAGCGGGGGCCCTGCTGTACGTGGAGGCCACGCTCAATGGCATGGTCGGCCCGCTGGAGGAAAACGGCCAGGGCGGCCTGCCGGGCTCGGACCTGGCCGAAATCCGCCAGCTGGTGTTGAACGAGTCGCTGAATGTGCTGCAGCAGGCCAAGGACCTGATCGGCGATTGCCTGGAATCCGGCTGGCCTCGGCAACGCCTACAACCTTTGCCAGGGCTGTTGCAGCAGATTCGTGGTGCACTGGCGATGTTGATGCTGCCGACCGTGGCCGAGCTGTTTGCCGGTTGCGCCAGCTATGTGCAGCGGTGGCTGCAGCACCTGGAGGTGGAGCCGCCAGCCGATGAGCTGACGCACTTGGCCGAGGCCCTGAGCGCCGCCGAATGCTACCTGCAATGGCGGGTGGCGGACCCATTGGCGGATGGCCAGCCCTTCATCGACATGGCGCGCGCCAGCCTGGCGACACTGGGTGTGCACTGCGCGATGGTCGAGGCCACCGCAGGCCAGGATGGCAGCGCTGATGGCATCGATGACGAGCTGCGTGAAGTGTTTCTCGACGAGGCCGGTGAACTGTTGCCGGAAATCGAGCGCCACTGGTTGCGCTGGCGTGCCGACAACCAGCAGCGCGAGGCACTGGGAGAAGTACGCCGCGCCTTGCATACGCTCAAGGGCAGCGGCCGCATGGTGCATGCCGAGGCGGTGGCCGAGCTGGCCTGGGGCGCAGAACACCTGCTGAACCGGGTACTCGAGGGCCGCAGCGTGCTCAGCCCGGAAGGCGTGGTGGCCCTGCAGCAGGTATTCGTCTACCTGCCCGACCTGCTGGCCGACTTTGCCGCAGGCCAGTTACCGCAACTGACGGAAATCGAGCAACTGGCCGGGCACCTGCATGCCCTGGCCGAAAACGATGCCCCGGTGGCGGCCGACATCGACGGCCTCGATCCGCAACTGCTCGACATTTTCCGCAGCGAGGCGCAGGGCCACCTGGCCAGCCTGGATGCTTTCCTGCAGGGCGCCGACGGCCACGATACGCAGGTCAGCGATGGCCTGCAGCGCGCCCTGCATACGCTCAAGGGCAGTGCCGCCATGGCCGGGGTGATGCCGGTCGCCGAACTGGCCACCGCCTTCGACCGCCTGGCTCGTGAATACAAGGGCCACCAACTGCCCCTGCAAATGGCCGAGATCGAATGGCTGGAAGCTGCGCGCTCGCTGTTCCACCTGGGCCTGGCGCAACTCGACAGCACGCCGCTGGCGGCCATCCCCGGTGCCGCGGAGCTGATCGAGCAGGTTGGCCAGGCGGTGGACGCGCACCTGGCCAGCTTGCATGACGACCCGCAGCATGGGCGGCGCAGCAAGCGCGACCCGCAGTTGATCGCCAGTTTCCTGGCCCAGGCCATGGATATCCTGCTGGATGCCGAGTCGTTGCTGTCGCGCTGGCAGGAACAGCCCGGCCAGCGCGATGCGCTGGACACCCTGCTCGACGAACTGACTACCCTGGGCCACGCCGCGCACCTGGCCGACCTGTGGCAGATGGATGACGTGTGCGAGGCCTTGCTCGACTTGTACGGCGCCGTGGAGGAGGGCAGCCTGCCCGCCGATGCACGGTTCTTCGCCCACGTGCAGCGGGCCCATGAAGCCCTGCTGGACATGCTCGACGAAGTGGCGGCCGGGCAGGACATCCCGCCAAGGCCAGAGCTGGTCGACAGCCTGCGCCACCTGCTGGGCCAGGCCCTGGCACCGGAGGCCACTGGCCTGGTGGGCATCGACACGGTCACGCCGTTGCATCCGGACATGGACCTGGCCGATACCCTTGGCCTGGGGCCTGCGCACAACCCTTTGCTGCCGGCTGTGGCCGAGCCGCTGATCGAAGAGCCGGAAAGCCCTGGCGAAGAGCTGCTGGAAGTGTTCCTCGAAGAAAGCTCGGACATCGTCGAGAGTGCCGCCGCAGCCCTGGCGCGCTGGCAGGCCGACCCGCGCAGCAGTGTCGAGGTGGACAACCTGATGCGCGACCTGCACACCCTGAAGGGCGTGGCGCGCATGGTCGAAATCGCGCCAATCGGCGACCTGGCCCACGAGCTGGAGTTTCTCTACGAACTGCTGGCCGCAGGCCGTATGCCACCGAGCGCGCCACTGTTCGCCTTGCTGCAGAACTGCCATGACCGCCTGGCGCATATGCTCGATGCCGTGCGCCTGGGGCAACCGCTGCATGCTGCCACCGCGCTGATCGACTACATCCGCAACTTCAGCTTCTCGGCCCTGGCCGACAGCGCTGCCGGCCAAGGGCCGGTCGAGGCCGCGACCAGTGAGGCGCCGGCGGTGGCTCCGGAGCGGGCACCAGGCGACATGGTCAAGGTCGATGCCGAGCTGCTCGACGACCTGGGCAACCTGGCCGGTGAGCACTCGATCATCCGTGGGCGCATCGAGCAGCAGGTGAACGATGCGCAATTCACCCTCAACGAGATGGAAACCACCCTCGAGCGCATGCGCGACCAGTTGCTGCGCCTGGATATCGAGACCCAAGGGCGGATGTCCAGCCGGCAGCAGTTCGAAGGCGATGCCTATGACGACTTCGACCCGCTGGAAATGGACCGCCACTCGCAACTGCAGCAACTGTCGCGGGCCTTGTTCGAGTCCGCCTCGGACTTGCTTGACCTCAAGGAAACCCTGGCACAGCGCGCCCAAGAAGCCCACAGCCTGCTGCAGCAGCAAGCGCGGGTGAACAGCCAGTTGCAGGAAGGCCTGACCGCGACCCTGATGGTGCCCTTCGAGCGCCTGGTGCCACGCTTGCAGCGTGTGGTACGACAGGTGGCCAGTGAACTGGGCAAACAGGTGGAACTGGTGGTCGGCAATGCCGAGGGCGAACTGGACCGCAGCGTGCTCGAACGTATGGTGGCGCCGCTGGAGCACATGCTGCGCAACGCCGTCGACCATGGCCTGGAAAGCCGCGAAATGCGCCTGGCCGCCGGCAAGCCGGAGCAGGGCACCATTCACCTGAATCTGCTGCACGAAGGCGCGGACATCGTTATCGAAATGACCGACGACGGTGCCGGCGTGCCACTGGAAGCGGTACGCCGCAAGGCCATCAAGCGCGGCCTGCTGGACCCGCAGGCGCAATTGAGCGATCACGAGATCCTTCAGTTCATTCTGCGCCCGGGCTTTTCCACTGCCGAGAAGATCACCCAGATTTCCGGGCGTGGCCTGGGCATGGACGTGGTGCACGAGGAGGTCAAGCAGCTGGGCGGCTCGATGAGTATCGAGTCGGCCCAGGGCAAGGGCGCGCGCTTCCTGATCCGCCTGCCGTTCACCGTGTCGGTCAACCGCGCGCTGATGGTGCACCTGGGTGAAGAGCAGTACGCCATTCCGTTGAACACCATCGAGGGCATCGTCCGCGTGCCGCCGGCAGAACTGGCGGCGTGCTACCAGCTGGACGCCCCACGCTATGTGTACGCCGGCCACGAATACGAGCTGCGCTACCTGGGTGAGCTGCTGCAGGGCATGCCACGCCCGGCATTGCTCGGGCAGAGCGTGCCTCTGCCAGTGCTGCTGGTGCATTCCCAGGAGCAATCGTTCGCCATCCAGGCCGATAGCCTGTCGCCCAGCCGCGAGATCGTGGTGAAGAGCCTGGGGCCGCAGTTTGCCGCAGTTGCCGGGTTGTCGGGGGCAACGCTGTTGGGCGATGGTCGGGTGGTACTGATTCTCGACCTGCTGGGCCAGTTGCGTGGCCAGCAGCGGCGCCTGGCGCGCCTGCCGGGTGGCGGTGCGGCTCGGCGCCAGGTTTTCGGCCCGGCGCCACGGCGGGCGTTGCTAGTAATGGTGGTGGACGATTCGGTGACTGTGCGCAAGGTCACCAGCCGCCTGTTGGAACGCCACGGCATGAGTGTGCTGACGGCCAAGGACGGGGTCGATGCAATGGCCCTGCTGGAAGAACACCGCCCCGATGTGTTGCTGCTGGACATCGAGATGCCGCGCATGGACGGCTTCGAGGTGGCCACACGTATCCGCCGTGACGAGCGTCTGAAAGACTTGCCGATCATAATGATTACTTCGCGCACCGGGCAGAAGCACCGCGACCGCGCCATGGCCATCGGTGTCAACGAATACCTGGGCAAGCCGTATCAGGAGTCGGTCCTGTTGCAGAGCATTGCCCACTGGAGCCAGACCCATGCTTGAACTGATCGCCGGCCAACGCAGCAGCCTGACCGGGCTTTTGCTGCCGTTGGGTGACCGTACCCTGGTGTTGCCCAACGTGGCGGTGGCCGAGTTGAGTGGCCAGCGCAACGTGGTGTGCCAACGCGGCGAGCCGGCCTGGCACCTGGGCTGGATCGACTGGCGCCAGCAGCGCCTGCCGCTGATCGGCTTCGAAGCCGCGTGCGGTGGCGAGACACCCTGCGGCGAGCGGGCACGCGTGGTGGTGCTCAATGCCTTGGGTGATACCGGCCTGCGCTACCTGGCGTTGTTGCTGCAGGACATACCGCGCTCCTGCAAGCTCGACAGCCAGCTGAACTACGTGGACGTGGCGCTGGGTCGCCTGGAACTGGCGGCGGTGCAGGTGGGCGAACAGGTAGCGCGGGTACCGGACCTGGTCGGGCTGGAACGGCTGGTGCGTGACGCGGAACTGCAACCTGAGATTGGTTAGGATGTAAGGCACAGGGCCCTTTCGCGGGCACGCCCGCTCCCACAGGAAAATCATACACTTCAAGGCAAGTGGATACCTGTGGGAGCGGGCGTGCCCGCGAAGAGGCCATCAGCATCACAACAGGAACCCAGCCCACCTCAGGAGGTCTGTGTTTGCATGTACTACGGTGAACGCTTCAACGCCTGGACCCACCTGGTCGGTGCCGTCCTGGCCTGTATCGGTGCCATCTGGCTGATCGTGGTCGCGGGCCTGCAGGGCGACCCGTGGAAGATCGTCAGTTTCTCCATCTACGGCAGCACCTTGCTGTTGCTGTACAGCATTTCTACCCTGTACCACAGCACTCGCGGGCGGGCGAAGGTGATCATGCGCAAGCTCGATCACCTGTCGATCTATCTGCTGATCGCGGGCAGCTACACGCCGTTCTGCCTGGTCAGCCTGCGCGGGCCCTGGGGCTGGAGCCTGTTCGGGGTTGTCTGGGGGCTGGCGGTGATCGGCATGTTGCAGGAGATCAAGCCACGTTCCGAAGCGCGCATCCTGTCGATCATCATCTATGCGGTGATGGGCTGGATCGTGCTGGTGGCTGTCAAGCCATTGCTGCACTCGCTCGGCAGCGCCGGCTTTGCCTGGCTGGCTGCCGGCGGGGTGTTCTACACCGTCGGCATCATCTTCTTCGCCTTCGACAGCCGCTTCCGCCACTGGCATGGCATCTGGCACCTTTTCGTGATCGCCGGCAGCCTCATGCATTTCGTGGCGGTGTCGTTCTACGTGCGTTAGTTAAAAGTCACCCCACAGTTGCTGTGCCACCGACAGTGCCACCACCGGTGCGGTTTCGGTGCGCAGCACGCGTGGGCCGAGGCGTGCGGCGTGGAAACCGGCAGCCTTGGCCTGCTCGACCTCCGCTTCGCTCAGGCCGCCTTCGGGGCCGATCAGAAAGGCCAGGGTGGCCGGCTTGGCATGGCTGGTGAGCGGTTCGGCCACCGGGTGCAGGACCAGTTTCAGGTCGGCGTTGGCACTGTTCAGCCACTCGGCCAGGGTCACTGGCGGGTGGATGACCGGCAAGGTCGAGCGGCCGCATTGTTCGCAGGCGCTGATTGCCACCTGTCGCCAGTGGGCCAGGCGCTTGTCGGCGCGTTCGTCCTTCAGCCGCACTTCGCAGCGTTCGCTGACGATCGGGGTGATTTCGTTGGCGCCCAGCTCGGTGGCTTTCTGGATCGCCCAGTCCATGCGCTCGCCACGGGACAAGCCTTGGCCGAGGTGTACGTGCAGTGGTGAATCGGCCTGGCCGGCGAGGGCCTGGTCGAGGCTGACGCGCACGGTTTTCTTGCCCACTTCGAGCAACTGGCCGCGGTATTCCTGGCCACTGCCGTCGAACAGCTGCACGGCGTCGCCGGGGGCCATGCGTAGTACGCGGCCGATGTAGTGGGCCTGGGCTTCGGGCAATTCATGCTCGCCAAGGCTCAGGGGGGCGTCGATGAAAAAGCGGGACAGTCTCATGGTTGAGCTCAAGCTAAAGGGAGAAGGTGGTCCCTGTGGGAGCGGGTTCACCCGCGAATGCGGCGGTGACTCCACTATTGCATTCGCGGGTGAACCCGCTCCCACAGAGTACGCGGCGGGCTTCCGGGCTTAGCCCGGGTCGCGGAAGTCGGGGTGGAAGTTGGCCGGTACGGCCACGCTGACGCTATCGCGGGTGGCAATGTCGATGCCTTCGCTGGCCACTTCTGCCAGGAAGTCGATCTGATCTGGCGTAATCACATACGGCGGCAGGAAGTACACCACGCTGCCCAGCGGGCGCAGCAGGGCGCCACGCGTCAGGGCATGCTCGAACACTTTCAGGCCACGACGCTCTTGCCACGGGTAGGCGACCTTGCCGGCCTTGTCCTGGACCATCTCGATGGCCAGTGCCATGCCGGTCTGGCGAATTTCGGCCACATGCGCGTGGTCGACCAGGTGCGCGGTGGCGCTGGCCATGCGTGTGGCCAGGGCCTTGTTGGCCTCGATCACGTTGTCCTGCTCGAAAATATCCAGGGTCGCCAGCGCCGCGGCGCAGGCCAGCGGGTTGCCGGTGTAGCTGTGCGAGTGGAGGAACGCGCGCAGGGTCGGGTAGTCGTCGTAGAACGCCTGGTACACCTTGTCGGTGGTCAGGCAGGCGGCCAGTGGCAGGTAACCGCCGGTCAGGGCCTTGGACAGGCACAGGAAGTCCGGGCGAATACCGGCCTGTTCACAGGCGAACATGGTGCCGGTGCGGCCGAAGCCCACGGCGATTTCGTCGTGGATCAGGTGCACGTCGTAGCGGTCGCAGGCCTCGCGCAGCAGCTTGAGGTACACCGGGTGGTACATGCGCATACCGCCGGCACCCTGGATCAGCGGTTCGACGATCACCGCGCTGATCGAGGCGTGGTGCTCGGCCAGGGTCTGTTCCATGGCCTGGAACATGGTGCGCGAGTGCTCTTCCCAGCTCGTGCCTTCGGGGCGCAGGTAGCAGTCGGGGCTGGGCACCTTGAGGGTGTCGAGCAGCAGCGCCTTGTAGGTTTCGGTGAACAGCGGCACATCGCCGACCGACATGGCGGCGATAGTTTCGCCGTGGTAGCTGTTGGTCAGGGTGACGAAGCGCTTCTTGCCCGGCTTGCCGACGTTCTGCCAGTAGTGGAAGCTCATCTTCAGCGCCACTTCGATACACGACGAACCGTTGTCGGCATAGAACACCCGGTCGAGGCCGGCCGGGGTCATGGCTACAAGGCGCTCGGACAGCTCGATCACCGGCTGGTGGCTGAAACCGGCCAGGATCACGTGCTCCAGTTGGTCGACCTGGTCCTTGATGCGCTGGTTGATACGCGGGTTGGCGTGGCCAAACACGTTGACCCACCAGCTGCTCACCGCATCCAGGTAGCGCTTGCCTTCGAAGTCTTCCAGCCACACGCCTTCGCCGCGCCTGATCGGGATCAGCGGCAGCTGCTCGTGGTCTTTCATCTGGGTGCAGGGGTGCCACAGGACCTTGAGGTCGCGTTGCATCCACTGATCATTGAGGCCCATGGGCACTTCTCCTGGCTTTGCGGCTTGGTTCGACCGCGTAAGCCTAAGCAATGCCGCAGGGCAGGACAACCGCCGCTGTTCATCGGGTTGCCAGCTACGCTTGCTACCGCGTGGAAACGCTGCAGGCAAAAATGTCAGTGGCGAAAAGGACTTGATGTCACTGCGCTGGCAGGGTCGGTAGACCTGACGTATTCTTAACGCATCTCTCCCGGGGCATTTCTGCCTCTCCACGTTTCTGTAACCCCCTGACTCGGAGTTCGCCGACATGGCTGCTGCTTGGGTGCGCCTGTGCGCGTTGGTATTGATTGGTGTGTCCAGCGGCGCCGCGCTGGCAAAGGACAAGACACCTTCGGCGATCGTCGTGGGTGGCGGCCTGGCGGGCCTGACGGCCGCCTACGAGCTGCAGAACAAAGGCTGGCAGGTGACGCTGCTGGAAGCCAAGCCGGGCATGGGCGGGCGCTCTGGCCTTGCTACCAGTGAGTGGATCGGCAACGCCAAGGCGCAGCCGGTGCTCAACCAGTACCTCGACCGTTTCAAACTTGAAACACTGCCGGCACCAGAGTTCGTGCGTACCCCCGGTTACCTGATTGACGGCGAGTATTTCAGTGCCACCGACCTGGCTACCAAGCAGCCGGCCACCGCCGAGGCGCTCAAGCGTTACGAGAAAACCCTCGATGATTTGGCCCGTTCGATCGAAGACCCGCTGAACCCGCAAGCCAACAGCACGCTGTTCGCCCTCGACCAGATCAACGTCTCCACCTGGCTGGACAAGCTGCAGCTGCCGACCACCGCCCGCCAGCTGGTCAACCAGCAGATCCGTACCCGCTACGATGAGCCATCGCGCCTGTCGCTGCTGTATTTTGCCCAGCAGAACCGCGTGTATCGCGGCGTCAGCGACCGTGACCTGCGTGCCGCGCGCCTGCCCGGTGGCAGCCCGGTACTGGCCCAAGCGTTCGTCAAGCAACTGAAGACCATCAAGACCAGTTCACCCGTGACCTCCATCGTCCAGGACAAGGACGGTGTCACGGTCAAGGTCGGCAGCGTCGGTTACCAGGCGGATTACCTGGTCATGGCCGTGCCCCTGCGCGCCCTGGCCAAGATCCAGATGACCCCGGGCCTGGACAGCCAGCACCTGGCGGCGTTGAAGGGTACCAACTATGGCTGGCGCGACCAGCTGATGCTCAAGTTCAAGAAGCCGGTGTGGGAAAGCCGGGCGCGCATGTCGGGCGAAATCTTCAGTAACGCAGGCTTGGGCATGCTGTGGATCGAACCCGCGCTCAAGGGTGGCGCCAACGTGGTGATCAACCTGTCGGGCGACAACGCCCGCCTGCTGCAGGCGTTCGGCGACAAGCAGATGGTCGATCAGGTGCTGATCCGCCTGCATGCGTTCTACCCACAGGCCCGTGGCTCGTTCACCGGTTACGAGGTCAAGCGCTACAGCACCGACGCTGGTACCGGCGGCGCCTACCTGGCCTATGGTCCGGGCCAGATCAGCAAGTACTGGCGCCTGTGGGAGCGCCCGGTGCAGCGCATCACCTTTGCCGGTGAGCATACCGACGCCCTCTACCCAGGCACCCTGGAAGGCGCCCTGCGCAGTGGCCAGCGCGCGGCCAGCCAGGTGCAGGACCTGCTGGCCGGCAAGTCGTTCGACCCGGCCAAGGCGGCACCAGTGGCGGCGGCGGCAGCTGCAGGCGCCGTGGCGGCCAAGGAGAGCAAGGGCGGATTCTTCTCCAACATGTTCGGTGGTTCTTCCGACAAGGGCGACAAGGCTGACAAGGCCCCGGTCAAGGCCGAGCCGAAGCCGGTCGATGAGGCCAAGCAGGATAAGCCGGGCTTCTTCAAGCGCCTGTTTGGCGGGGCGGACAAGCCTGAGGTGAAGGCCGAGCCGATTGCCAAGGCCGAGGAAGTGGCACCTGCCCCAGCCCCAGCCCCGCAAGCAGCGCCGGCCCCGGTTGCGCCAGCGCTTGTGGTCAAGGAAGCAGCGACCAAGCCTGCTGCGACCAAGGCTGCATCTGGCAAGCATGCACCGGCGCACAAACCGACCCACAAGCCTGCCGAGACCAAGAAAGCGACTGCCAAGTCCGAACCGGCCAAGAAAGCTGTAGCCAATACCCAAGCCAAGGCCGGTTGATTTATTGACAGTGCTGGCCCTTTCGCGGGTAAACCCGCTTGTATGGTTAGACTTGAAGGGGTGGTGGGACTAAATG
>NZ_JALLKV010000044.1:0-52261 GCF_023093815.1 Pseudomonas sp. PNPG3 | reverse complement strand
GAGTATCGGTCAAAAGCCGCTTAAAAAACTTCCCTAAAACCATAGAATCTCCCACCCCGACCGCATCGGCCTCGAGCCATGCGCTATCCCTGTGGGAGCTGGCTTGCCGGCGATGAGGCCAGTACAGGCAATACAAGACAGTTGCTTCCCCCAAATTCCCCCGCCTTACCCATTCCCTGCAAGTGGCCTTTGCCTATAATGGTGCCAGCCTGAACCCGGCAATGAGTGCCGTGTCCAAGGTCTCATCACGCACCAAGGGAACCCCGCGCAATGGCGTATTACCGTACACCCCACGATGTCACGGCCCTGCCCGCCTGGCAGGCGCTTCAGCAACACCGCGACGCCATGCAAGGTTTCAGCATGCGCGAAGCCTTCGCCGCCGATACCAAGCGCTTCGAGCAGTTTTCCTTGAGCTGCTGCGGCCTGTTCCTCGACTACTCGAAAAACCTGATCACCGAACAAAGCCGCGACCTGCTCGTGAACCTGGCCAACGAAGTGGGCCTGCAGGACGCCATCAAGTCGATGTTCAGTGGCGAAATCATCAACGCCTCCGAAGGTCGCCCGGTGCTGCACACCGCCCTGCGCCGGCCGGTAGGCGACAAGCTCAGCGTCAACGGCGTGAACGTCATGCCGGAAGTACACAAGGTACTCAACCAGATCACCGAACTGGTCGGCCGCATTCACGACGGGCTGTGGCGCGGCTACAGCGAAAAACCGATCACCGACGTGGTCAACATCGGCATCGGCGGCTCGTTCCTCGGCCCCGAACTGGTGTCCGAGGCGCTGCTGCCCTACGCCCAGCGCGGCGTGCGCTGCCACTACCTGGCGAACATCGACGGCAGTGAGTTCCACGAGCTGTCGGCCAACCTGCGCGCCGAAACCACCCTGTTCATCGTCTCGTCGAAGTCGTTCAACACCCTCGAGACCTTGAAGAACGCAATGGCCGCGCGTACCTGGTACCTGGCCCAGGGCGGCTCGGAAGCCGAGCTGTATCGCCACTTCATCGCCGTTTCCAGTAACAAGGCCGCCGCCGTGGCCTTCGGCATCCGCGAAGAAAACATCTTCCCGATGTGGGACTGGGTGGGCGGGCGCTACTCGCTGTGGTCGGCCATCGGCCTGCCGATCGCCCTGGCCATCGGTACCGCCAACTTCAAGGAACTGCTGTCCGGTGCCTACACCATGGACCAGCACTTCCAGACCGCGCCGTTCGACAAGAACATGCCGGTGCTGCTGGCCCTGCTGGGCGTGTGGTACGGCAACTTCTGGGGCGCCCAGAGTCACGCGATCCTGCCGTACGACCACTACCTGCGCAACATCACCAAGCACCTGCAACAGCTGGACATGGAGTCCAACGGCAAGAGCGTGCTGCAGGACGGCACCCCGGTGAAGACCGACACCGGTCCGGTTATCTGGGGCGGCGTCGGCTGCAACGGCCAGCATGCCTACCACCAGCTGCTGCACCAGGGCACTCAGCTGATTCCGGCCGACTTCATCGTGCCGGTGGTGAGCTTCAACCCGGTGGCCGACCATCATCAGTGGCTGTACGCCAACTGCCTGTCGCAGAGCCAGGCGCTGATGTTGGGCAAAACCCGCGAGGAAGCCGAGGCAGAGCTGCGTGGCAAAGGCCTGAACGAAGCGGACATCGAAAAGCTGGCCCCGCACAAGGTGATCCCGGGCAACCGCCCGAGCAACACCCTGGTGGTGGAACGCATCAGCCCGCGCCGCCTGGGCGCGCTGGTGGCGATGTACGAGCACAAGGTGTTCGTGCAGAGCGTGATCTGGGGCATCAACGCTTTCGACCAGTGGGGCGTGGAGCTGGGCAAAGAATTGGGCAAGGGCGTTTACCAACGCCTGGTCGGCAGCCTGGAAGACAGCGCCGAAGATGGTTCCACCCAAGGCCTGATCAACTACTTCCGCGGCCGTCACCGCGGTTGATCTGAAACCTTCGCCAACTTCTTCGCGGGCTCGCCCGCGAAGAGGCCGGCTCAGGTTGAACACCTCTCCCAGCTACACTGTCCTATCGAATAGCCGTTGCAGTCCATCGCCCCTTACAAGAGCAGGACCACCCGCCATGTTCGATATCCGCAACTACCCCCAGGCCCTGGCCGTCAGCCAGTCCGCCGCCCTCACCCCCGACGAGTACCGCCGCCTCTACCGCCAGTCGGTGGATGACCCCGACACCTTCTGGGCCGAACAGGCCAAGCGCCTGGAATGGATCAAACCCTGGTCGAGCGTGCAGCAATGCGACCTGAAGACCGGCAGCGCCCGCTGGTTCGACGGCGCCCAGCTCAACGTCAGCTACAACTGCATCGACCGCCACCTGGCCCGACGCGGCGAACAGACCGCCCTGCTGTGGGAAGGCGATGACCCCAAGGATTCCAAGGCCATCACCTACCGCGAACTGCACCGCCAGGTCTGCCGCCTGGCCAATGCACTGAAAGCACGCGGGGTGAAGAAAGGCGACAGGGTGTGCATCTACATGCCGATGATCCCCGAGGCCGCCTTCGCCATGCTTGCCTGCACCCGCATCGGTGCCATCCACTCGGTGGTGTTCGGCGGCTTCTCGCCCGATGCCTTGCGCGACCGTATCCTCGATGCCGACTGCCGTACGGTGATCACCGCCGATGAAGGTGTGCGCGGCGGCAAACGCATCCCACTGAAACAGAACGTCGACAAGGCCCTGGCCAGCTGCCCCGCGGTCAGCAGCGTATTCGTGGTGCGCCGTACCGGCGGCGATGTCGTCTGGGCCGAAGGCCGTGACCTCTGGTACCACGAGGCAACGGAAAAAGCCGGCGACGACTGCGTTCCCGAGCCGATGGGTGCAGAAGACCCGCTGTTCATCCTCTACACCTCCGGCAGCACCGGCAAACCCAAAGGCGTGCTGCACACTACCGGCGGCTACCTGCTGCAGGCCACCCTCACCTTCAAGGTGGTGTTCGACTACCGTGATGGCGAGGTGTTCTGGTGCACCGCCGATGTCGGCTGGGTGACCGGCCACAGCTACATCGTCTATGGTCCGCTGGCCAATGGCGCGATCTCGCTGATGTTCGAAGGCGTGCCCAACTACCCGGACACCTCGCGCTTCTGGCAAGTGGTGGACAAACACAAGGTGAACATCTTCTACACCGCCCCGACCGCCCTGCGCGCGCTGATGCGCGAGGGCTCCGCGCCGCTGCAGAGTACTTCACGCCAGAGCCTGCGCCTGCTGGGCAGCGTCGGCGAGCCGATCAACCCGGAAGCCTGGGAGTGGTATTTCGAAGAAGTCGGGCAAAAGCGCTGCCCCATCGTCGATACCTGGTGGCAGACCGAGACAGGCGGCATCATGCTCACCCCGCTGCCCGGCTCGCAGTCGCTCAAGCCCGGCTGTGCCACCCAGCCCATGTTCGGCGTACAACCAGTGCTGCTGGACGAAAAGGGCAAGCTCATCGAGGGCCCCGGTGCCGGCCTGCTGGCGATCAAGGCCAGCTGGCCCGGGCAGATCCGAAGTGTCTATGGCGACCATCAGCGCATGGTCGACACCTACTTCAAGCCGATGCCCGGCTATTACTTCACCGGCGACGGTGCCCGCCGCGATGCCGATGGAGACTACTGGATCACCGGGCGTATCGATGACGTGATCAACGTTTCCGGTCACCGTATCGGTACCGCCGAAGTGGAAAGCGCGCTGGTGCTGCATGACAGCGTTGCCGAAGCGGCGGTGGTCGGTTACCCCCACGACCTCAAGGGCCAAGGCGTTTACGCTTTCGTCACACCGATGAATGGTGTAACGCCGGACGACGCGCTCAAGGCCGAGCTACTGGCCCTGGTCAGCAAGGAAATCGGCAGTTTCGCCAAACCCGAGCTGATCCAGTGGGCTCCGGCGCTGCCCAAGACACGCTCAGGCAAGATCATGCGGCGTATACTGCGCAAGATCGCCTGCAACGAACTCGACAACCTGGGCGATACCTCGACCCTGGCCGACCCCAGCGTGGTGCAGGGCCTGATCGACAAACGCCTCAACCAGTAACCGGCGGCCGTTGCCCATGGCCGCCCTGAACCACAGGTCGCCATGGAAGCCCTTCGCCGCCGCATCGAAACCCAGGTCATGAGCCTTACAGGGCTGGCCCTCGGCCAGCTCGACCTGGAATCGCCCAAAGGCGACCCCGGCCTGTTCGGCCCGCACAGCATCAGCTGGCGGGTACATGGCGACTTCCCGAGCATGCTGGTCGGTGGCATCAGTGCCCTCATGCTGCAGTTGCTGCACCCACTGGCCCTGGCCGGGGTGTGGGACCATTCCAACTTCCGTGAAGACCTGCTCGGCCGCCTGCGCCGCACCAGCCAATTCATCTCCGGCACCACCTTCGGCGCCACCCGCGATGCCGAGTGGCTGATCGACAAGGTGCGCACCATCCACCTGCAGGTGACAGGCACCGCGCCGGATGGCCGCCCATATGCGGCCAGCGACCCTGACCTGCTGACCTGGGTGCACGTGGCGGAAGTCAGCAGCTTTCTCGCCGCCCACCTGCGTTACCGCAACCCGCAACTAGCGCGCGCCGAGCAGGATGCCTACTACGCAGAGATCGCATTGATTGCCGAGCGCCTTGGCGCCCGCGACGTGCCGCGCTCGTGCCAGCAGGTCGAGGACTATCTGCAGCACATGCGCCCACAGTTGCACTGCGACGCCCGCAGCCATGAGGTGGTCGGCATCCTGCTCGATGCCCCCGCCCCCAGCCGCCTGGCACAGCCGGTGGGCAAGCTGATGCTACACGCCGGCATCGACCTGCTGCCGGCCTGGGCCCAGACCATGCTCGGGCTACAGCACGGTCCGTTGCAGCGGCGCATGATCCGCCTGGGCCTGCAACGCACTGCGCCAGTACTGCGCTGGGCGATGCGCGACGGCTCGGCGCACCGGGCCAAACGGCGCATGGGTATCGAATGAGGTCAACTGGTCGCCTCAGCGGAACTGATTTAACGTGCCATACTCCAAGCTCTCCTGCTTAGACAGACGAAGCGACACATGTACAAAGGATTGACTCGCGCCGCTGGCGCACTGCTGGCCCTGGTAGCCCTCTACAGCCTTCTTGGCTTTTTCGTTCTCCCCGGTGTCGCGCTGCGCATCGCCAACCAACAGTTGGCCCAGTACGCAACCGTGCCTGCCCACCTCGATCGGATCGAACTCAACCCCTTCAGCCTCGAGCTGACACTGTGGGGCCTGCAGATCGGCGAGCCTGGCAAGGAGCAGGTCGGCTTCGACCGGCTGTACGCCAATCTTTCGCTCGACAGTCTATGGAGCGGTGCCCTGCACCTGGACGCAGTGGAACTGGTCAAACCGCGCAACGAAGTGCTGTTCGCCAAGGACGGTACTCTCAACCTGACCCGCCTGTTCAAACTGCCAGCCAGCGAAGCCAAGCCTGACGAGCCACCCAGCGACCCGTTCCCGCTACGCATCGGCAGCATCAAGCTCAGCGATGGTTACCTGCACTTCGAGGACCTGCGCCCGAGCGAGCCGATCGAGTTCCTCTACGACAACATGAACCTGGAGCTGAAAAACCTCAGCACCCTGCCCAACGACAATGCCGACATGACCCTGGTGGCCATCGGCCCCAACGGCGGGCGCATCGACTGGAAAGGCACCCTTAGCCTGGCGCCAATCGCCTCTGAAGGCACACTGAAGATCACCGAAGGCAAGATGAAGGCATTCTGGCCCTATGTGCGCGATGCCGTGCCACTGGTGCTGGAAGACGGCGTGGTCAGCCTCGACACCCACTACAAGCTCAACCTCGCCAAGCAGACCGAACTGTTGCTGGACAACGCGTCGGTGCGCATCGCCCCGTTTGCCATCAAGGCCCCGGATGGCCGCCCGCTGGCACGCCTGGCCAGCCTGGAAGTAAGCGAAACCTCGGTCGATCTGGTCAAGCAGCTGGTCACCGTGGGCAAGATCCGCAGCGAAAAACTGGAAACCTGGGCCGCGCTGGAAAAGGACGGCCAGCTCGACTGGCAGAAACTGTTCGCCAGCCAGCCGGCCAAGGCTACGCCGAAGGAAAAGGCCGAACCGGCCGCCGCCGAGCCCACGCCCGAACAGCAAGCCGCCAAGGAGCCGAGCAAACCCTGGCAGGTGCTGCTCAAGGACGTGCAACTGCGTAACTACCTGGTGCACCTGGCAGACCGTACTCAGAAGGAGCCGGTGGCCCTCGACGTCGGCCCGCTCAACGCCGACCTGCAAGGTTTCGACAGTCTCAACAAGTCGCCCTTCAACCTCAAGCTCGATACCGGCGTGGGCAAGCAAGGCAAGCTTCAGGCGGCCGGCCAGGTCAACCTGGCGCCCATCTGGGCCAAGCTGGACGTGAGCACCCGCGATATCGACCTGCGAGTGGCCCAGGCCTATATCAGCCCGTTCATCCTGCTGGAGCTGCGCAGCGGCATGCTCGCCAGCGACCTCAAGGTCGACCTGAAGAACACCGCACCACTGGCCTTCAGTGTCACCGGCAAGGCACAGGTCAGCCAGCTGCACACCCTCGACACCATCAAGAGCCGTGACTTCGTCAAATGGCAACAGGTGAACGTCGACGGCCTGTCCTACGTGCACGGCGATGCGCTGTCGATCGACAAAGTGACCCTGCTGCAACCCTATGCGCGTTTCATCATCAACGAAGACCGCACGACCAACATCAACGACCTGCTGATCCCGCAGCCGGCCGGCGCCCCGGCGACCAGCCAGTCCAAGCCGGCCTCCGCCGGCAACGACAAGCCGCTAGGCATCCACATCGGCCAGATCGACATCAACGACGGCTCGGCCAACTTCGCCGACCTGTCCCTCACCCCCAACTTCGCCACGGCCATCCAGCAGCTGAGCGGCCGGATCGGCACCATCGACAATCGCAAGCCGGTGCCGGCCAAGGTCGACGTCAAGGGTAAGGTCGACCGCTACGCGCCGGTCACCATCAAAGGCGCCCTCAACCCGTTCAACCCGCTGGCCAGCCTGGATATCGCCACCAGCTTCAAGCGGGTCGAGCTGACCACACTCACACCCTACTCCGGCAAGTTCGCCGGCTTCCGTATCCGCAAGGGCCGGCTCAACCTCGACCTGCATTACCTGATCACCAATGGCCAGCTGAAGGCCGAGAACAAGGTGGTGGTTGAGCAGTTGCAGTTGGGCGAGAAGGTCGACAGCCCGGACGCAGTGGACCTCCCTATCCGCCTGGCGGTGGCACTGCTGAAGGATACCGAAGGCAAGATCTCGATCGAGCTGCCAGTATCTGGAGACCTCAACAACCCGCAGTTCAGCGTGATGCCGATCGTCTGGCAAACCCTGCGCAACCTGGTGTTGCGTGCGGCGCAAGCGCCGTTCAAGTTCATTGGCGGGCTAGTTGCCGGCGGTGGCTCGGAAGATCTGGGCAATGTGTCCTTCGCCCCGGGCTCCAGCGAGCTTAGTGGCGACGCCCAGGCATCGTTGGACAAATTGGCGTCGGCCCTGAAGGAACGCCCGGAGCTGCGCCTGGAAATCGAAGGCACCAGCGCCCAGGCCAGCGACGGCCCGCTGATCGCCCAGCAGCGCCTGGAGCGTGAGTACCAGGCCACCTGGTACAAGATCCTGCAGCGCCGCGGTGACAAGGTGCCGGCCAATGCCTCGATGCTGGTGGTCGACGACAGCGAAAAACCGGCGATGCTCGAAGGCATCTACCGTAACCGCCTGAAGCAACAGCCGCCTGCGGAATGGGAGCAACTGGGCCGCGACGAGCGCACCGCCAAGCTGCGCGAGGCGGTGATCAAGTCCTGGGCCGAAAGTACTGCGCTGCTGCGCACACTTGGCCAGGAGCGGGCCAGCAGCATCAAGGATTACCTGGTAGACAAAGGCCAGCTGGAAGATGACCGGGTGTACTTCATCGATACCAGTCTGGGCCAGGCCGAGAGCGATGGTCGGGTGGTGACGCCGATGCATCTGGATGCCGAATAACTTCTACTAGCAGGTCTGGCCTCTTCGCGGGCTTGCCCGCTCCCACAGGTACTGCACAGGCCTTGAACTGTGTACGGTCCTTGTGGGAGCGGGCAAGCCCGCGAAGAGGCCGGTACAGGCTTCACACCAACCGCTGCCCCGACACCGCCGGGTGGTACAACGGCTGCACCTTGTTCCCTGCCGGGTCCAGCAGGTGGAAGCTGCGCGCCCCGTCACCATGGTTGAACGGCCGGTCCAGCAGGGTCACGCCATGGGCCTTGAAATACTGGTACCAGGCCTCCAGCTCCTCCACGCTATCGACGATGAACCCATAGTGGTCCAGGGTCTGCAAACCATTGGCCGCCCCTGCCCCGCGCCCCAGCGACAGGTTGTCGTTACCACAAGTGAGATATACCAGGTCTTCGTTGGCGCGGTTCAGCACCTCCATGCCCAGCACATCGACGTAGAAGCGTTCGCACTCCTCCAGGTTGGGCACCAACAAGGCAATATGGCGCAGGCCGTTCAGGCGACCAGGGCGTGCAGGCAATTCGGACATTGGCGAAGCTCCATTTTTGTATACAATTCAGTTGAGAATTTAAAACAAAAGGAGAGCCTTGTGTATAGCCTGTTCATCAAGACCCGAGTGAAGCCCGGTTGCGCCGAGGATTTTCTCACTGCGATCAAGGTCAATGCCGCAGCCTCTCAGTCGCCACTGAACCTGGTTGCCTGGCATTCGATGTGTCGCAAGACCGGGTCGACCCGGAGTTGATCTACCTGTACGAGATCTACCGCGACGATGCAGCCTATGAAGCGCATACCCAGACCGCGCACTTTCGCGATAGCCGGCCATTGGTCGAGCCGCTGATCGTCGAGCAAGAATGCTTCGAGAGTGATGTGATCGCGCGTAACCCGGTGTACTAGCCGCCAATGAAAAGCCCCGGCAAATAGCCGGGGCTCGGAGCGAAGGTGGCCAAATCCGTTTGGCCGACGGGACATTCCTTATTCGGCTTTCAGGCCGTCAGACATGACGCTTTTTACGCCTTTGATGTTCTTGGTGATGCGTACTGCTTCTTCTTTCTGGGATTGAGTGATCGCCACGTCAGACGACAGCGAGACGACGCCTTGGCTGGTCTCGACTTTGATGTCGCTGCCTGGAATACCTTTTTCAGTCAGCAGGTCCGCTTTCACCTTGGTAGTGATCCAGGTGTCGGAACCTTCCTGCTTGGCGTTATCCACGGTGTTGGCAGCCAACATGACTGGAGCCTGGGTTGGCTCCGCAGCGAATGCGCCGTTAGCCATGGTCAGGGTCAGGGCGGTAGCAGTAGCGGCAGCAATGGCGAACTTCTTCATGTGAGTCACTCCTGTTTTTCGAAAGGTCTGCGCCGTATGTCCTGGCGTCAGATATGGAGGTAGTTGCATGCGCTGTGCCAGCTTTTCCGTCTCGCTTGTTTCCTTTCAAATCAATAAGTTAGCGAAAAACCAGCATTCCCGTCGTCGTGCATTTTGCAATCTGCACGGTAAACCTGCATGCAAGATGCAAGTCCGCAAAAGGTTCCCTTTCGCCCATGAAAAAAGGGCCCCGAAGGGCCCTTTTCCTGTTGCGTGGCGGTCGCTTAGACGCCCGAGGCCTTCGCCGCGGCAACGTCCTTGATCGACAGCTTGATACGGCCGCGGTTATCCACGTCCAGTACCAGTACTTCGACTTCCTGGCCTTCTTTCAGGATGTCGGTGACTTTCTCGACGCGAGCATCGCTCAGCATGGAGATGTGCACCAGGCCGTCCTTGCCAGGCAGGATGTTTACGAACGCACCGAAGTCGACGATGCGCTCGACCTTGCCGACGTAGATCTTGCCGATCTCGGCTTCGGCGGTAATGCCCAGGATGCGTTGCTTGGCAGCATCTGCCGCTTCCTTGGTTTCGCCGAAGATCTTGATCGAGCCATCGTCTTCGATGTCGATCGAAGCCTTGGTCTCTTCGCAGATGGCGCGAATGGTGGCGCCGCCTTTACCGATGACGTCACGGATCTTGTCGGTGTCGATCTTCATCGCGATCATGGTCGGGGCGTTGGCCGACAGCTCGCTACGCGACTGGGCGATGATCTGGTTCATCTGGCCGAGGATATTCAGGCGCGCTTCCAGGGCCTGGCCCAGGGCGATCTCCATGATCTCTTCGGTGATACCGTTGATCTTGATGTCCATCTGCAGCGCGGTAACACCCTTGGCGGTACCGGCTACCTTGAAGTCCATGTCGCCCAGGTGGTCTTCGTCACCCAGGATGTCGGTCAGGACGGCGAACTTGTCACCTTCCTTAACCAGGCCCATGGCGATACCGGCAACCGGTGCCTTCATCGGTACACCAGCGTCCATCAGGGCCAGGGAAGCACCACAGACCGAAGCCATGGAGCTGGAACCATTGGATTCGGTGATTTCCGATACCACGCGGATGGTGTACGGGAACTCGCTGTCGCTCGGCAGCATGGCCTGCACGCCACGACGGGCCAGGCGGCCGTGGCCGATTTCACGACGGCCAGCGCCGCCCATGCGACCGCACTCACCCACCGAGAATGGCGGGAAGTTGTAGTGCAGCATGAACGGGTCTTTTTTCTCGCCTTCCAGGGTGTCCAGCAGCTGGGCGTCACGGGCAGTACCCAGGGTCGCAACGACCAGGGCCTGGGTTTCGCCACGGGTGAACAGCGCCGAACCGTGAGTCTTTGGCAAGACGCCGACTTCGATGTTCAGCGGGCGCACGGTGCGGGTGTCACGGCCGTCGATACGCGGTTTGCCGTTGACGATGTTCTCACGGACGGTGCGGTATTCCAGCTCGCCGAAGATTTCCTTGATGGCGCCGGCGGACGGGCCGGTCTCTTCGTTGCTCAGACGGGCAACAGCCTCGTCGCGCAGCTGGCCCAGGCGATTGTAGCGGTCAGCCTTCTGGGTGATGGTGTAGGCCTGCGAAACGGCTTCGCCGAACTCGGCGCGTACCAGGTTCATCAGCTCGACGTTGGCCGGGGCTGGCTGCCAGTCCCAGGTCGGCTTGCCGGCTTCGGCAGCCAGTTCCTTGACGGCCTGGATCACGGCCTGGAATTCGTCGTGGGCGAACAGCACGGCGCCCAGCATCTGGTCTTCGGTCAGCTCTTTGGCTTCCGACTCAACCATCAGTACAGCCGATTCGGTACCGGCAACGACCATGTCCAGGCTCGAGGCAGCCAGTTGCTCGTAGGTCGGGTTCAGCAGGTAGCCGGTGCTTTCGTGGAAGGCAACGCGAGCGGCGCCGATCGGGCCTTCGAAAGGAATGCCGGAGATGGCCAGGGCGGCCGAGGTACCGATCATCGCAGCGATGTCCGGGTCGGTCTTCTTGCTGGTGGAAACCACGGTGCAGACAACCTGCACTTCGTTCATGAAGCCTTCCGGGAACAGCGGACGGATCGGACGGTCGATCAGGCGCGAGGTCAGGGTCTCTTTCTCGGAAGGACGGCCTTCACGCTTGAAGAAGCCACCCGGGATCTTGCCGGCGGCGTAGGTCTTTTCCTGGTAGTGGACCGACAGCGGGAAGAAGCCCTTGCCTGGATCGGCCTGTTTGGCACCGACCACGGTCACCAGCACGGTGACGTCGTTGTCGACGGTAACCAGCACGGCGCCGGTTGCCTGACGGGCAATACGGCCCGTTTCGAGAGTAACGGTCGACTGACCGAACTGGAATGTCTTGATTACCGGGTTCACGGTTTCCTACCTTTTTTCAGTGGCTCTGGGGGAACTGGTTTCTTGCGAATTCTTGGGCAGAACGGGGAATCGGCCCCATTGACCGTCCAGATACAACACGAGGCTGGGAGCCTGGCACCAAGCGGAAAATCCGCTCAGCATTGCCAGGCTGCCAACCTCGGAGATACGCGTGGCGTGTCCAACGGCAGCACTGCAAAACAGCCCTGCCGAAGCCTGCGACACGCCATGCACACCACTGGCCAGGCCGCTATTAGCGACGCAGACCCAGGCGACCGATCAGGGCGCTGTAACGAGTGGTGTCTTTGCCCTTCAGGTAGTCCAGCAGCTTACGACGCTGGTTGACCATACGGATCAGACCACGACGGGAGTGGTGGTCTTTATCGTTGGCCTTGAAGTGGCCTTGCAGCTTGTTGATGTTGGCGGTCAGCAGAGCAACCTGCACTTCCGGGCTACCGGTATCGCCGGCGGCTTGCTGGTATTCGGCAACGATCTGAGCTTTTTCTTCAACGCTGAGGGCCATTTGGCTTCTCCTGATAACGGATCCCGCATGCGGGGTCCAATAGGCCAGGGACAAATCCCTGTATTAATAAAAAAGGTGTGACCGTGCCTACTGACAGCCACCCTTGGTGCCGTGGGGCCTGGCAATTGCCCGACCCCGCGGTTTCGGTCATTCCGACCGAATCAGCCGACGCGGCGCAATGCGCCCGTCTTCGCTCACTTCACCGATACCGATGAAGCGCGCATTGTGATCCTGTACCCGGACCATGCCAAATTGCGGCGCGTCCGGCGCGCGTACCGCCTGCCCATGCAGCCAGTAAAACGCACTGTGCTCGGACAGGCACACCAGTGGCCAGTCCTGCAGGCCGCTGTCCGAAGGCATCAGGAAGCGGTCGAGCGCTTCGTTGCCACCTTCGGCGTGGGCCTGTTCGAGTTCCTCGAGGGTGACCGTCTGTGCCAGCGCGAAAGGCCCGGCCTGGGTCCTGCGCAGCTCGGCGACATAGGCGCCACAGCCAAGGGCCTCACCGATATCCTCCACCAGGGTGCGGATATAGGTGCCTTTGCTGCATCCTACGCTCAGCCTTGCACGGGTGCCTTCGCACTCGAGCAACTCCAAGCGGCCAATAGTAACAGAACGCGCCTCGCGCTCCACTACCTCTCCTGCACGTGCCAGCTTGTAAAGCGGCTGGCCATCACGCTTGAGCGCCGAGTACATCGGCGGTATCTGGCTGATCTGGCCACGAAAACGCGGCAGCAGGGCCTCGATGTCGGCGCGACCAACGGTCACCTCACGGGTCTGCAGCACTTCACCTTCGGCATCGCCGGTGTTGGTAGTCTGCCCCATCTGCATGACCGTTTCGTAGCCCTTGTCGGAATCGAGCAGGTACTGCGAAAACTTGGTCGCTTCGCCAAAGCACAGCGGCAGCACGCCGGTTGCCAGCGGATCGAGGCTGCCGGTGTGACCGGCCTTTTCCGCATTGAGCAGCCAGCGCACCTTTTGCAGGGCGGCGTTGGAGGTGAAGCCCAGCGGCTTGTCGAGCAGGATGATGCCGCTGACGTTGCGGCGGATACGTTTGACCTGGGCCACCGCTTACTCCTCGGCGTCCAGCTTGTCGGCATCCTTGTGCAGACGGTCTTCGGCGACCGCGCGCTCGATCAGTGCCGACAGGTGGGCACCACGGCTGACGCTTTCGTCGAAGTGGAAGTGCAGTTGCGGCACGCTGCGCAGTTGCATCACACGGCCCAGGTGCAGGCGCAGGAAGCTCGCGGCGCTGGTCAGGGCCTTGAGGGTCTGCGGTACGGCGTCGGCGCCGTCCTGGCCCATCACGGTGATGAACACCTTGGCGTGGCCAAGATCACGGCTGACATCGACGGCAGTGATGGTCACCAGGCCGACGCGCGGGTCTTTGACTTCACGGCGGATCAGCTCCGACAGCTCGCGCTGCATCTGGTCGCCGATGCGTTGGGTACGGCTATATTCTTTTGCCATTCTTGCTACCTGTAACTTAAAGCGGCAAACGCCCGGTCAGGCTGAAGCCTGACCGGGCGCTACCTACTGAGGCGCTGCCCACCGCCCTGCGGCGGGGGCTGGCGCCCTGCTCACCCTTAAAGGGTACGAGCAACCTGGACTTTCTCGAAGACTTCGATCTTGTCGCCGACCTTGACGTCGTTGTAGCTCTTCACGCCAATACCGCACTCCATGCCGTTACGTACTTCGGAGGCGTCGTCCTTGAAGCGACGCAGCGACTCCAGCTCGCCTTCGAAGATCACAACGTCTTCGCGCAGTACGCGGATCGGACGGTTGCGGTACACGGTACCCTCGATGACCATACAGCCAGCGATGGCGCCGAACTTCGGCGAACGGAACACGTCACGTACTTCGGCGACACCCAGGATGTTCTCGCGAACATCGCTGCCGAGCATGCCGGTCAGGGCCTTCTTGACGTCTTCGATGATGTCGTAGATCACGTTGTAGTAACGCATATCCAGACCTTCCTGCTCGACGATCTTGCGCGCGCCGGCATCGGCACGCACGTTGAAGCCGAACAGTACTGCATTCGAAGCCAGCGCCAGGTTGGCGTCGCTTTCGGTGATACCACCGACGCCGCCACCGATCACGCGCACCTGAACTTCGTCGTTGCCCAGGCCCGACAGCGAACCCTGCAGTGCTTCCAGGGAACCACGCACGTCGGTCTTGAGGACGATGTTGAGGGTCTTCTTCTCTTCCTGACCCATGGTCTCGAAGATGTTTTCCAGCTTGCCGGCGTGAGCACGGGCCAGCTTGACCTCGCGGTACTTGCCTTGACGGAACAGGGCAACTTCACGGGCCTTCTTCTCGTCGGCAACCACGGACAGCTCGTCACCGGCTTCCGGGGTACCGTCCAGGCCGAGGATTTCGACCGGGATCGAAGGGCCGGCTTCCTTCACAGGCTTGCCGTTCTCGTCGAGCATGGCGCGCACGCGGCCATAGTTGGATCCGCACAGGACCATGTCGCCCTGACGCAGGGTACCGTCCTGAACCAGGATGGTCGCCACCGGGCCACGGCCCTTGTCCAGGCGAGATTCGACAACCACACCACGACCTGGAGCGGTCGGGGTAGCGGTCAGTTCCAGGATCTCGGCCTGCAGCAGTACAGCCTCGAGCAGTTCGTCGACGCCGGTACCCATCTTGGCCGAAACCTTGACGAACGGAGTATCACCACCCCAGTCCTCGGAGGTCACGCCTTCGACAGCAAGCTCGTTGCGGATGCGATCGATATCGGCACCCGGCTTGTCGATCTTGTTCACTGCAACCACCAGCGGAACGCCAGCTGCCTTGGCATGCTGAACGGCTTCGCGGGTTTGCGGCATCACGCCGTCGTCCGCCGCCACCACCAGGATGACGATGTCGGTAGCCTTGGCACCACGGGCACGCATTGCGGTGAACGCAGCGTGGCCTGGGGTATCGAGGAAGGTGACCATGCCGCGGTCGGTTTCCACGTGGTAGGCACCGATGTGCTGGGTAATACCACCGGCTTCGCCAGCGGCAACCTTGGCACGACGGATGTAGTCGAGCAGCGAGGTCTTACCGTGGTCAACGTGACCCATGACGGTAACGACCGGCGCACGCGATTCGACTTCACCTTCGAACTTCAGCGATTCGGCCAGGGAGTCTTCCAGGGCGGTATCGCTGACCAGGGTCACTTTGTGGCCCAGTTCTTCGGCGACCAGCTGAGCGGTTTCCTGGTCGAGCACCTGGTTGATGGTGACCGGGGTACCCAGCTTGAACATGAACTTGACCACTTCAGCGGCCTTGACCGACATCTGTTGGGCCAGTTCCGAGACGGTGATGGTCTCGCCGATGGTCACGTCACGGATGACTGGACCGGTCGGGTTCTGGAAGCCGTGCTGGTTGCGCTTCTTCAGCTTGCTCTTGCCACCGCGGCCACGGCGTACGCCATCGCTCTCTTCATCGGTGGTGCGCGGCGCGGCACGAGGAGTAGGAGCCTTTTCCTTCTCCTTGACCTTGACCTTGATCGACACGCGCGGGGCCTCGCCACGACGCTCGCCACCACGACGGTCTTCGTCACGGGTGCGGCCTTCGTTGCGACGAGCTTCGTCCTTCTTGCGCTCGGCAGCACGGGCTGCGGCGTCTTCGGACGCCGGGGCGTCGGCAACTACCGGGGCCGGGGCAGCGGCAGGTGCCGCCTCTGGCTTGGCGGCAGGCGCAGGGGCTGCAGCAGCGGTTTCGGCGGCCTGACGGCGAGCCTGCTCTTCGTTGCGCTGGCGAACTTCGGCCTCGACCTTCTCGCGAGCGGCGTTTTCAGCCGCGCGGCGCTCTTCCAGCTCACGCTTCTGCTCAGCCTGGATTTCTTCCGGGCTGCGCTGCACGAATACTTTCTTCTTGCGTACTTCTACGCTGATGCTCTTGCTACCGGCGACACGCAGGGTGCTGGTGGTTTTGCGCTGCAAGGTAATCTTGCGAGGCTCTTCCGCCTTGCTCTTGTGGCTGCTCTTCAAATGAGTCAGCAAGGTCTGCTTCTCATTGTCGGTCACTACCTGACCGGCGTCGGTGTGCGGCAGACCTGCCTCACGCATCTGCTGCAGCAGGCGCTCTACCGGTGCCTCGACCTCTTGGGCCAGTTCTTTCACCGTGACTTGCGTCATGCACTTCTCTCCTCAGGCCGCGCCTAATTACTCGAACCAGTGGGCTCGGGCGGCCATGATCAACTTGCCGGCACGCTCTTCGTCGATGCCGTCGATGTCGAGCAGATCGTCGATCGACTGCTCGGCCAGGTCTTCGCGGTTAACCACGCCGCGCACCGCCAGTTCCGCCGCCAGGTCCTTGTCCATACCCTCGAGGGAGAGCAGGTCGTCAGCCGGATGGGCGTCTGCCAGTTTTTCTTCGGTAGCGATGGCCTTGGTCAACAAACGGTCCTTGGCTCGAGCGCGGAGCTCGTTGACGATATCTTCGTCAAAGCCATCGATGTTGAGCATTTCTTCCAACGGTACGTAGGCAATTTCTTCGAGGCTGGTGAAGCCTTCGTCGACCAGCACTTGGGCCAGCTCCTCGTCGACTTCCAGTTCATCGATGAAATTGCGCAGGATGTCACCGGTTTCGGCCTGCTGCTTGGCCTGGATGTCCTTCTCGGTCATCACGTTCAGGGTCCAGCCGGTCAGCTGACTGGCCAGGCGAACGTTCTGACCGCCACGACCAATGGCCTGGGCCAGGTTGTCCTCGGCAACGGCGATGTCCATGGCATGGGCATCTTCATCAACGATGATCGCCGCGACTTCAGCCGGCGACATGGCGTTGATGACGAACTGCGCCGGGTTATCGTCCCACAGGACGATATCCACACGCTCACCACCCAACTCCCCGGATACGGCCTGGACGCGCGAACCACGCATGCCGATACAGGCGCCTTGCGGGTCGATGCGCTTGTCCTTGGAGCGGACGGCGATCTTGGCTCGCGAACCCGGATCACGGGATGCAGCCATGACTTCGATGAGGCCCTCGGCAATTTCCGGCACTTCGATGCGGAAAAGCTCGATCAGCATCTGTGGCGCGGTGCGCGACAGGATCAGCTGTGGGCCACGGTTCTCGGTGCGAATTTCCTTGAGCAGCGCACGCAGGCGCACGCCAACACGGAAGGTCTCGCGCGGAATGATGTCTTCGCGGGCCAGCAGGGCCTCGGCGTTGTTGCCCAGGTCAACGATGACGTTGTCGCGGGTAACCTTTTTGACGGTACCGGAGATGATCTCGCCAACGCGCTCGCGGTAGGCATCGACCACCTGGGCACGCTCGGCCTCACGGACCTTCTGCACGATGACCTGCTTGGCGGTCTGGGCGGCAATACGACCGAATTCGATGGACTCGATCTTCTCTTCGATCACGTCACCAACCTTGGCTTCAGGGTGGGTTTCGTGAATCTTGCTCAACCAGGTCTCGATCGCCGGATCATCAAGATCGGCTTCGTCGACCACGGTCCAGCGACGGAAGGTCTCGTAGCTACCGGTGTGGCGGTTGATTTCCACACGCAGGTCGACTTCGTCTTCAAAACGTTTTTTGGTTGCAGTGGCCAGTGCCACTTCCAGCGCTTCGAAAATGACGCCGGGCGGTACACCTTTTTCGTTGGATACCGATTCAACAACCAGCAGTACTTCTTTGCTCATCGTACGCCTCGCCTTGCGCAAGCCATTGGGCCCGGATAGTCCGCCGGGCCCGGCACGTCTCAGTCAAAACTGGGAATAATATTGGCCTTGTCGATCGAGTCGATCGGCAACAGGAATTCTTGATTGTCCACCTGGACCACCACATCCTGCTCCTCCACACCGCGGAGAAGGCCCTGGAAGTTACGACGACCCTCGAAGGGTGAGCGCAGCTTGATCTTCACTTGTTCGCCGGCATGCGAGGCAAACTGTTCCAGAGTGAACAGTGGGCGATCCATGCCTGGAGAAGACACCTCGAGGGTGTATTCACTGCTGATCGGATCTTCCACATCGAGAATTGCGCTGGCCTGACGGCTGACCGCTTCGCAGTCGTCCACCAGGATGCCGCCTTCCTTGTCGATGTAGATGCGCAGTACCGAATGCTTACCCTGGGAAACGTATTCGATCCCCCAGCATTGATAGCCCAGACCCTCGACAACCGGGGCCAACAAGGCCTGCAACTGTTCTAGCTTGCTCGACACCTGAACCCCCTCGTGCATGCTGTGCAAATAAAAAATGGGCGAAGCGCCCATCCCTGAAAGCGCCGTTGGACAACGACGCCGAAAACTGTTCGGTTAGCAAAAAGCCCCTGAAAAGGGGCTCCGCTGAAGCTGGTTGCGGGGGCTGGATTTGAACCAACGACCTTCGGGTTATGAGCCCGACGAGCTACCAAGCTGCTCCACCCCGCGACAAAGCTGGGGCAAAAGTATAAGACCGAACCCTCTTGAGGGTCAAATCCGAACCTTCACCTGCAAGAAAGCCCGCTAAAGCGGGCTCTCAAGCTTTAATTGGTACCGAGAAGGGGACTCGAACCCCTACACCCTATGGGCACAACCACCTCAAGGTTGCGTGTCTACCAATTCCACCACCTCGGCAATACTACTACTTGAAACCCGTTACTTCTGCTCTTGTGCCGGAGGAGGTACATCACCCGTGTTAGGAGTGGTTTCGCTCTTCTGCTGCTGGAGCACCGGTACATCATCATTAACTGCCGGTTTCTGCGGCTCTTTCACTTCTAGCACTGCTGGATCTGGAAGACCTGCTTGGCTAAGCTGGTGAGCTTGTTGCTTCGCGAAGTATCCTAACCCAAGTGCTGTCAAAAAGAAAGTGGCAGCGAGTATAGCAGTTAATTTACTCAGAAACGTTGCAGAACCCTGGCTCCCGAACACGGTATTTGAAGCACCCGCGCCGAAAGATGCACCTGCTTCCGCACCTTTACCCTGTTGCAACAGAACCAGCACTACAAGCGACAGCGCTGCCAACAGATGAAAAACAACGATGACTGTTTCCAGCATTTGTTCAGTTTCCTGCGGCGCGACAAATTGCACCGAATTCGTCTGCGTTCAGGGAAGCTCCACCAATGAGCCCCCCATCGATATCCGGCATGCCGAACAGTTCGGCCGCATTGGCCGCCTTCACGCTGCCGCCGTAGAGCAACTGCACCTTCGCAGCCACTTCAGCATCTTTTGCCGCCAACTGGCTACGGATGGCTGCGTGCACATCCTGGGCCTGCTGTGGCGTGGCCGTAAGGCCGGTACCGATGGCCCATACAGGCTCATAGGCAATTACTGCATTGGCAAAAGCCTTAACACCGAATGCCTCGATGATACTGCTTAGTTGACGCCCGACAACTTCGAGCGTTTTGCCAGCCTCACGCTCTTCAAGGGTTTCCCCGATGCAAAGCACTGGCTTCAAACCTTTGGCCTGGGCCGCTGCAAACTTGCGATTGAGCACTTCGTCGGTTTCACCAATGATCTGGCGACGCTCCGAATGACCAATCAACACCAACTTGCAGCCTGCTTCAACCAGCTGTTCCGGAGCAACTTCTCCGGTCAGCGCACCCTGTTCGGGTTGTACTGCAGAATTCTGTGCGCCGACAGTAATTTCCTTACCTGCCAGGCCATCGATCACTTGATTGATGAACAAGGCCGGTGGAAATACAACGACTTCCACTCCGCTCGGCAAGGCCAGATTTCTCAAGCCTTCGGTCAGCTCAGCGACGCTAGCGCGGGTACCGTGCATCTTCCAGTTACCAGCTACCATAGGGCGACGCATGCTTTACCTCGTCGGTCAAAGTGGGCGCAGATAGTACCCAACCCTATCTGCGCTGGCAAGCGCCTTCAGACACAAACTTCGCCGACCAGTTTGGCCAACGCTTCTGCGTGCGCACGCACCTGGCTTTCGTCCTCGCCCTCGACCATCACCCGCACCAACGGCTCGGTACCGGATTTTCGCAGCAGCACGCGGCCGCGGCCTGCCAAAGCCTCGGTCACCTTGGCGCTGGCCTCCTTGACCGCCGGGTGCTCCAGCGGGTCGACCTTGCTGGCGCCATAGCGCACGTTGATAAGCACCTGCGGGCACTTGCGCAGGGCCTGACGAGCCTGCGCCAGAGTTTCGCCACGGCGCTTGAGTGCCATCAATACCTGCAGCGCTGCGATGATCGCATCACCGGTGGTGGTGTGGTTGCAGCAAACGACGTGCCCGGAGTTTTCGCCACCGACCAGCCACTCACGCTCCAGCAGCTCTGCCATGACGTAACGGTCACCGACCTTCGCCCGCACGAACGGAACATCCAGTTCCTTCAGCGCAAGCTCCAGGCCCAGGTTGCTCATCAGCGTGCCCACCACCCCGCCCTGCAGCTTTCCACGCTCCTGCAGGTCGCGAGCAATGATGAACAGCAGTTCGTCACCATCAACGATGGCGCCGGTGTGGTCGACCATCAGCACGCGGTCGCCATCACCGTCGAAGGCGATGCCCAGGTCGGCATGACCGACCAGCACGGCAGCCTGCAGCGATTCGATGTGAGTCGAGCCACAGCCTTCGTTGATGTTCAGGCCGTCTGGCTGGGCATGCAGCACGGTCACTTCGGCACCCAGCTCGCGGAAAACGCTTGGCGCGACCTTGTAGGTGGCACCGTGGGCGCAATCGACAACCAGCTTGAGGCCGTCGAAGCTGGTGCTGGTCGGCACACTGCTCTTGCAGAACTCGATGTAGCGGCCGGCTGCATCGTTGATGCGCGAAACCTTGCCCAGCTTGCCCGACTCGACAACGGTCATCGGCTGATCGAGCAATTCCTCGATCATCAACTCGACTTCGTCCGGTAGCTTGGTCCCTTGGCCCGAGAAGAACTTGATGCCATTGTCATCGTGCGGGTTGTGCGAGGCGCTGATGACGATGCCGGCTTCGGCGTGGAAGGTACGCGTCAGGTAGGCGATGGCCGGCGTAGGCATCGGCCCGAGCAGCATCACATCGGCACCTGCCGCGGACAGGCCGGCTTCGAGTGCGGACTCGAACATGTAGCCGGAGATACGCGTGTCCTTGCCAACCAGCACTCGGCAGTGGCCTTGCTTGCGGAAGGCCATGCCGGCCGCCCAGCCAAGCTTCAGCATGAAGTCAGGCGTGATCGGGTATTCGCCGACGCGGCCACGAATGCCGTCGGTACCAAAGTATTTTCTGCTCATAGGGACTCCAATGTTCTTATTCGGCGTTTTGCACCGCAGCGATCATGCGCACCACATCAACGGTTTCTGCCACGTCATGGACACGAAGGATGCTCGCCCCCTTGGTCATGGCCAACGCCGCCAGCGCAAGGCTGCCATACAACCGCTCGCCAACCGGACGTTCCAGCGTCAGGCCGATCATGCTCTTGCGTGAAACACCCACCAGCAGCGGGCGCCCAAGGCGATAGAGCGCTTCCATGTGCTTGAACAGGCTCAGATTGTGCGCCAGTGTCTTGGCGAAACCAAAGCCCGGATCAAGGATGATTCTGTTTGCGTCGATGCCCGCCGCGGCGCAGGCGACCATTCGCTGTTCAAGGTAGCGCGTAACGTCGGCGGTCACATCTTCGTAATGCGGGTCGTCCTGCATGTTACCCGGCTCGCCACGCATGTGCATGAGGCACACCGGCAGGCCGGTATCCGCGGCTGCGTCCAGGGCGCCATCGCGCTCCAGAGCACGCACGTCGTTGATCAACCCTGCACCGAGGCGCGCCGATTCACGCATGACGGCTGGCGTGGAGGTATCGACCGAGATGACCACGTCGAGTCGGTTGTTGATCGCCTCGACCATGGGGGCCACCCGCTCCAGCTCCTCGGTCACCGATACCGCGCGCGCACCCGGCCGCGTGGACTCTCCGCCGATGTCGATCAGCGTGGCACCTGCGGCAACCATCGCTTCGGCATGACGCAACGCCTCGTCGCGCTGGTTGAAGCGCCCGCCATCAGAGAAGGAATCAGGGGTGATATTGAGAATACCCATGACATGGGTACGCGACAAATCAAGAACCCGGTTGCCGCAAGGCAACCGGGTCGGGTACTGCACTGAGCTCATAGATGCCCTTAGTGTTGAGCCGCTGGACCGCCGATCGGCGATTCCGGGCGATCACCCTGGGCAGCTGGTTTGCCCGAAGCCGAGTCATCATCCCAGTCGCGCGGTTCGCGGGGGGTACGGCCAGCCATGATATCGTCAATCTGCTCGGCGTCGATGGTCTCGTACTTCATCAGCGCTTCGGCCATGGCATCGAGCTTGTCACGGTTGTCGGTGAGCAGCTGCTTGGCCGTGGCGTAGCACTGGTCGATGATGCTGCGCACTTCCGAGTCGATCAGCTTGGCAGTTTCGCCGGAAACGCTGGCGTGCTGGCTCGCAGCACTGCGACCCAGGAACACCTCGCCTTCTTCCTCGGCGTACATCAGCGGCCCGAGTTTCTCGGAAAGGCCCCACTTGGTCACCATGTTGCGGGCGATCTGGCTGGCACGCATGATGTCGTTGGACGCACCGGTAGTGACGCCGTCGAAGCCCAAGGTCATTTCCTCGGCAATACGGCCCCCGTACAGCGAGCAGATCTGGCTGATCAGTGCGCGCTTGGACAGGCTGTAGCGGTCTTCTTCCGGCAGGAACATGGTCACGCCCAGGGCACGGCCACGCGGAATGATCGAAACCTTGTAGACCGGATCGTGCTCAGGCACCAGGCGACCGACAATGGCGTGGCCAGCCTCGTGGTAGGCAGTGTTCTGCTTTTCTTTCTCGGACATGACCATGGTCTTGCGCTCGGCGCCCATCATGATCTTGTCCTTGGCCAGTTCGAACTCTTTCATTTCGACCAGGCGCTTGTTGGCGCGCGCGGCAAACAGCGAGGCCTCGTTGACCAGGTTGGCCAGGTCCGCACCGGAGAAGCCAGGGGTACCACGGGCAATGACCGCCGGGTTGACGTTCTCGCCGACCGGCACCTTGCGCATGTGTACCTTGAGGATCTGTTCGCGACCACGAATGTCCGGCAGGCCCACCACCACCTGACGGTCGAAGCGGCCGGGGCGCAGCAGCGCCGGGTCGAGCACGTCCGGACGGTTGGTAGCGGCGATGACGATGATGCCATCGTTCATCTCGAAGCCGTCCATCTCCACCAGCAACTGGTTGAGGGTTTGCTCACGCTCGTCGTGACCACCACCCATGCCAGCGCCACGGTGGCGACCAACGGCGTCGATCTCGTCGATGAAGATGATGCACGGGGCGTGCTTCTTGGCCTGTTCGAACATGTCGCGCACACGGCTGGCACCGACACCGACGAACATTTCCACGAAGTCCGAACCGGAAATGGTGAAGAAAGGCACCTTCGCCTCGCCGGCGATGGCCTTGGCTAGCAAGGTCTTACCGGTACCGGGCGGGCCGACCATCAGCACGCCACGCGGGATACGGCCGCCCAGGCGCTGGAACTTGCCCGGGTCGCGCAGGAACTCGACCAGCTCGCCGACTTCTTCCTTGGCTTCGTCGCAACCTGCAACGTCGGCCAGGGTAGTCTTGACCTGGTCTTCAGACAACAGGCGCGCCTTGCTCTTGCCGAAACTCATCGGCCCGCCCTTGCCCCCCGCTCCGCCCTGCATCTGGCGCATGAAGAACATGAACACGGCGATGATCACCAGGATCGGGAAGCTCGCTACCAGCAGCTGTGTCCAGATGCTCTGCTGCTCAGGCTGCTTGCCTTCGATGATGACGTGATTGTCGACCAGGTCGCCAATCAGGCCGTTGTCGGTAATGGCCGGACGCACGGTCTTGAAATTGTCGCCATCGGCGCGCTTGCCGGTGATGATGTAGCCGTCGACGGTCACACGCTCGACCTTGCCATCCTTGACCTGCTGGATGAAGTCGGAATAGTTGAGGGTCTGCGGCTCGTTAGGGCTGGAGAAGTTGTTCATCACTGTCACCAGGACAGCTGCGATGATCAACCACAGGATCAGATTCTTTGCCATGTCGTTCAATTCGCTACCCTCTGAGGTCGGCGCACGACGCAGCCGTTCCTCGCATGATATTCATCGCCCTAACTTACTACATTACCTACGCAGCCGCAGGCACCGTCTGTAACCCTTTGTGAAAGCTAGACTACACGAAGTTCGGACGATCCTGACGCGGCGGCCGATTGGAAATAACTATCGGCCACCACGCTTCACGCCTTTCATGCCCCTTTGAAACCCCTGCCCAGCAGGTACTGCTCGCGGGAACGGTCACGCGACGACGACGGCTTGCGCATCTGCACCTTGTCGAACTTGCTGCGCACGTCCTTGAGGTACACGTCAAAACCTTCGCCCTGGAAAATCTTGATCAGGAAATCGCCGCCGGGCTTTAGCACGCGGGTTGCCAGATCGAGGGCCAGCTCGCAGAGGAACATGGCACGCGGCATGTCCACCGCAGGCGTACCACTCATATTGGGGGCCATGTCGGAAATCACAAGGTCTACGTGCGAATCGCCGACGGCCTCGAGAATGCGCTGCAGCACTTCATCCTGGGTGAAATCGCCCTGGATGAAGGTCACATCAGGGATCGAGTCCATCTCCAGGATGTCGGACGCGATCAGGCGGCCCTGGCCACCAATCAGACGACTGGTCACCTGCGACCAGCCACCAGGAGCAGCGCCGAGATCGATCACGCTCATACCTGGGCGGATCAGCCGGTCCTTTTCCTGGATCTCCAGCAGTTTGTAGCTCGCACGCGAGCGGTAGCCGTCCTTTTGTGCCTGTTTCACAAAAGGATCGTTGAAATGCTCTCGCAGCCAGTTTGCGCTGCTTTTGGAACGTTGTACCACGGGGCACCTCGATGATATGCGTCGTGATTGACTGGGCGGAGCCGGTGGCCCTCGGGTAAAATGCCGGTCAATTTTACAGAATCAGACGGAAAGGGTCAGATTATGCCGCTCAATAACGAGCAGAAGAAGCAATACAAGTCCATTGGTCATGACCTGAAGCCGGTCCTGATCGTCGCTGGCAACGGTTTGAATGAAGGCGTCATCGCCGAACTGGAGCGCGCCTTGGTCGACCATGAGCTGATCAAGGTCGAAATTCGCTCGGAAGACCGCGAAGAGCGCGCCGAGACCATTGCCGAACTGTGCAAGGCCGGCCGTGCCGAACTGGTGCAGACCATCGGCAAGAAAGCGCTGATCTACCGCAAGAACCCACAGCCGAACAAGCAGCTGTCCAATATCCACCGTTACAAGTAACGGCAAAGGGGCTGCTGCGCAGCCCATCGCTGGCAAGCCAGCTCCCACAGGTACGGCGCATGGCCTGAATTCGATGCGGTCGGTGTGGGAGCCGGCTTGCCGGCGATGGGCCGCGAAGCGGCCCCAGCGATCTCGAGCCGCTTAGCGGCGCACCTTGACCGGAACCGGCTGGGCCACCAGCACGATGCCGGAAAAGCCCAGCACCAGGAAACAGAGCAGCTGCCAGCGCTCGCCAACGGAAATACCGTAGCGCAAGGTGTAATACCCCACGCAGGCACCGAAGCCGAGCAACAGCATCTGGCCACGGAACTGCTGCCACCAGGCCGACAGGCCGTCCACCCTTGCCAGCACCGCCAGCTGGGTCAACAAGCCAAGCAGCGCCACACCGATCAACCAGCGGTCGATCTGCCCGGCGATATCCTGCACCAGCAGCGGCGCCAGGCCACTGACCTTGAGCGCGGGCACCAACCCCACGTGAAACACCCACAAGCCACCGACCCAGAAAACCTGGGCCAGCTGCCATAGGATCCCCTCGAGGGATGGCGCCCGCAGGCGCCGGTCAGATGTGCTTGACTTCGACAATCTCGTACTCGACCGTGCCGCTAGGCGTCTTGACGACGACAGTATCACCTTCTTCCTTGCCGATGATGGCACGGGCAATCGGCGCTCCGCTCGAGAGCTTGCCCTGTTTAACGTCGGCTTCATCCTCGCCGACGATCTGGTAGGACACCTCTTCATCGGTTTCGGTGTTGGCCAGTACCACGGTGGTACCGAAAATCACCTTGCCGGTGTGAGGGATGGTAGTCACGTCGATCACCACCGAGTTCTGCAGGCGGCCTTCGATATCGCGGATACGTGCCTCGACCATGCCCTGCTCTTCACGGGCGGCATGGTATTCGGCGTTTTCCTTGAGGTCGCCCAGTTCACGTGCTTCGCCGATGGCCTGGCTCAGGCGCGGGCGCTCGGTCTTGCTCAGGAACAGGTGCTCCTCTTCCAGGGCGCGAGCGCCCTGGACGGTCATCGGGTACTTGGTAATGCTCATGCTTTCAGTCCTGCATGCAGATCCTGCAGACGACGAACGGTCTTTTCCGGACCGAATTTCAGCGCCTCGCAGATGGCTTCACCGGCCGCAATGGTAGTGGTGCAGTAAATCTTGTGCTGCAGCGCATTGCGACGAATCGAGTAGGAATCGGCGATCGACTGGCGGCCTTCGGTGGTGTTGATGATCAGCGACACTTCGTCGTTCTTGATCATGTCGACCACGTGCGGGCGACCTTCGGTCACCTTGTTCACACGGCGCACTTTCAGGCCAGCCGCTTCGATAACCTTGGCAGTGCCGGCAGTTGCAACCACTTCGAAGCCCAGGGCGATCAGGTCGCGGGCAACGCCAGCCACTTGCGGCTTGTCGTCGTCACGCACGCTGATGAATGCGGTACCGCCGGTCGGCAGTACTTCGCTGGCACCCATCTGGGCCTTGGCGAAGGCTTCACCGAAGCTGTCACCGACACCCATGACTTCACCGGTCGATTTCATCTCAGGGCCGAGGATCGGGTCAACCCCCGGGAACTTGGCGAACGGGAAGACGGCTTCCTTGACGCTGTAGAAGTTCGGGATGATTTCCTGGGTGAAGCCCAGCTCTTTCAGGGTTTTGCCGGCCATGACGCGGGCCGCGATCATCGCCAGGGAGGTGCCGATGCACTTGGAGACGAACGGCACGGTACGCGAGGCGCGCGGGTTGACTTCAATCACGTAGATCTTGTCGCCCTGCAGGGCCAGTTGCACGTTCATCAGGCCGACCACGCCCAGCTCCAGGGCCATTTTCTTGACCTGTACGCGGACTTCGTCCTGCACTTCCTTGCTCAGCGAGTACGGTGGCAGGGAGCATGCCGAGTCGCCGGAGTGAACGCCGGCCTGCTCGATGTGCTGCATGATGGCGCCGATCACCACATCGGTGCCGTCGCACACCGCATCCACGTCCATCTCGATGGCGCAGTTGAGGAAGTGGTCGAGCAGTACCGGGCTGTCGTTGGACACCTGCACAGCTTCGCGCAGGTAGCGCTTGAGCTCGTCCAGCTCGTAGACGATTTCCATGGCACGGCCGCCCAGTACGTAGGACGGGCGCACTACCAGCGGATAGCCGATGCCGCCAGCAGCGCTGATGGCTTCTTCTTCGCTGCGCACGGTGGCGTTTGGCGGCTGCAGCAGGCTCAGGCGCTGAACCATCTGCTGGAAGCGCTCGCGGTCTTCAGCGCGGTCGATGGCATCCGGGCTGGTACCGATGATCGGTACGCCAGCTTCTTCCAGGGCGCGGGCCAGTTTCAGCGGGGTCTGGCCACCGTAGTGGACAATCACGCCTTTCGGCTTCTCGACGCGGCACACTTCCAGCACGTCTTCCAGGGTCAGCGGCTCGAAGTACAGGCGGTCGGAAGTGTCGTAGTCGGTGGAGACGGTTTCCGGGTTGCAGTTGACCATGATGGTCTCGTAACCGTCTTCACGCAGCGCCAGTGCGGCGTGTACGCAGCAGTAGTCGAACTCGATACCCTGGCCGATACGGTTAGGGCCGCCACCCAGGATCATGATCTTGTCGCGGGTCGACGGGTTGGCCTCGCACTCTTCCTCATAGGTGGAGTACAGGTAGGCGGTGTCGGTAGCGAATTCGGCAGCGCAGGTGTCGACGCGCTTGTACACCGGGAACACTTCCAGCTTGTGGCGGTGACGGCGCAGGTTCTTGTCGGTGATACCCAACAGCTTGGCCAGGCGCTGGTCAGAGAAGCCCTTGCGCTTGAGGCGCAGCATGTAGTCCTTGTCGATCGACGACAGGGCCAGGGTCTTGACCTTCTCTTCTTCCTTGATCAGGTCTTCCATCTGCACCAGGAACCACATGTCGATGCCGGTCAGGTCGAAGATCTGCTCGCAGGTCATGCCGGCACGCATGGCGTCAGCCACGTACCAGATACGCTCGGCGCCCGGTACGGTCAGCTCGCGCTTGAGGATGCTGCTGGCTTCAGGGTTGGCCAGGTCGACTTTCGGGTCGAGGCCGCAGGCGCCGACTTCCAGGCCGCGCAGAGCTTTCTGCAGAGACTCCTGGAAGGTACGGCCGATGGCCATGACTTCACCCACGGACTTCATCTGGGTGGTCAGGCGGGCGTCGGCTTTCGGGAATTTCTCGAAGGCGAAGCGCGGCAGCTTGGTGACGACGTAGTCGATCGACGGCTCGAAGGAGGCCGGGGTGCGGCCGCCGGTGATGTCGTTCTGCAGTTCGTCGAGGGTGTAACCGACAGCCAGCTTGGCAGCGATCTTGGCGATCGGGAAGCCAGTGGCCTTGGAGGCCAGCGCCGAGGAACGCGAAACGCGCGGGTTCATCTCGATCACGACCATGCGGCCTGTGTTCGGGCAGATACCGAACTGAACGTTGGAGCCGCCGGTTTCAACACCGATTTCACGCAGCACCGCCAGGGAGGCGTTGCGCATGATCTGGTATTCCTTGTCGGTCAGGGTCTGTGCCGGGGCGACAGTGATCGAGTCACCGGTGTGCACGCCCATCGGATCGAAGTTCTCGATCGAGCAGACGATGATGCAGTTGTCCTTCTTGTCGCGGACAACCTCCATCTCGTATTCCTTCCAGCCGATCAGCGATTCGTCGATCAGCAGTTCCTTGGTCGGCGACAGGTCCAGGCCACGGGCGCAGATTTCTTCGAATTCTTCACGGTTGTAGGCGATACCACCACCGGTGCCGCCCATGGTGAACGACGGACGGATGATGCACGGGAAGCCCAGGCGCTCGAGGACGGCGTTGGCTTCTTCCATGCTGTGGGCGATACCGGAGCGCGGGCACTCCAGGCCGATGTCCTTCATGGCCTTGTCGAAGCGCGAGCGGTCTTCGGCCTTGTCGATGGTGTCGGCATTGGCACCGATCATTTCCACGCCGAACTTTTCCAGAACGCCGTGGCGCTCCAGGTCCAGGGCGCAGTTCAGTGCAGTCTGGCCACCCATGGTCGGCAACAGTGCGTCCGGGCGCTCTTTCTCGATGATCTTGGCCACCGACTGCCACTTGATCGGCTCGATGTAGGTGGCGTCGGCCATGGCCGGGTCGGTCATGATGGTGGCTGGGTTGGAGTTCACCAGGATGACGCGGAAACCTTCCTCGCGCAGGGCTTTACAGGCCTGGGCGCCGGAGTAGTCGAATTCGCAGGCCTGGCCGATCACGATCGGGCCAGCGCCAAGAATCAGGATGCTTTTGATGTCTGTACGTTTTGGCATGGTTGTCACTCAAATCCGGGGTCAGTCGGCAAGCCGCTTTGAACAATCTGGGTCAGGCGCTTCCGGGCGCGGCGCAAGCCGGCCCGGGGCCTTGAAGCAGGATGCTCAGCGGCGCTTGGCCATGGCATCGATGAAACGATCGAACAGTGGCGCGACGTCGGTCGGGCCTGGGCTCGCTTCAGGGTGGCCCTGGAAGCTGAACGCGCTCTTGTCGGTGCGCTCGATACCCTGCAGGGTGCCGTCGAACAGCGACTTGTGGATGGCGCGGACGTTACCCGGCAGGGTGGCCTCGTCAACGGCAAAGCCGTGGTTCTGGCTGGTGATCATGACCACACCGGTGTCCAGATCCTGGACCGGATGGTTGGCACCGTGGTGGCCATGGCCCATTTTCACGGTCTTGGCGCCAGAAGCCAGGGCCAGCAGCTGGTGGCCCAGGCAGATACCGAATACCGGGATCTCGGTCTCGAGGATTTCCTTGATCGCCTGGATGGCGTAGTCGCAAGGCTCGGGGTCACCAGGGCCGTTGGACAGGAAAACGCCGTCCGGGTTGAGTGCCAGCACTTCGCTGGCCGGAGTCTGGGCCGGCACCACGGTCACGCGGCAGCCACGGGCAACCAGCATGCGCAGGATGTTCAGCTTGACGCCGTAGTCGAAGGCGACCACGTGGTAAGGCAGGTCAGCGGCTTCGATGGTCGGATGGCTGTCGGTCTTCAGCTCCCACACGCTGGAGCGCCACTCGTAGCGTTCCTTGGTGGAAACGACCTTGGCCAGATCCATGCCCTTCAGGCCCGGGAAGGCGCGGGCAGCGGCGATGGCGGCTTCTTCGCTGATGTTGTCACCGGCGAGGATGCAACCGTTCTGAGCGCCCTTTTCACGCAGGATTCGGGTCAGGCGACGGGTGTCGATGCCGGCGATGGCGACGACGTTGTTGGCCTTGAGGTACTCAGGCAGCGACTGGGTGTTACGCCAGTTGCTGGCCAGCAGCGGCAGGTCACGAATGACCAGGCCAGCGGACCAGACGCGGTTCGACTCGGCGTCTTCCGGGGTAGTACCGGTATTGCCGATGTGCGGGTAGGTCAGGGTAACGATTTGCTGCGCATAGGAAGGGTCTGTAAGGATTTCCTGGTAGCCGGTCATAGCGGTGTTGAATACCACCTCACCAACGGTCTGACCGTCGGCACCGATAGCTTCACCGCGGAAAATACTGCCGTCGGCAAGGGCGAGTATGGCTGGCTTTGTCAAGAAGACCTCCCGTAAATCAAGCATGAAAGGGCGATCGCAGGTTGCAAAAAAGCGGAGTGACGTATGGACACGTCACCCCGCTTTCATGTGCTGAATTCAATTCGCTGCGCGCTTTTAGTGGACACACTAAAGCTGTAGCTTACAGAAAAGTGCGTTTTCGGTCTACCGCGGATGTGCCTCTAAAACACATCAATGCGACAGGCTGACATCTGTGCCGGCTTCTTCGCGGGTAAACCCGCTCCTACAGGGATAGAGCCATGCCTGGGCAACGCTGTACCTGTAGGAGCGGGTTTACCCGCGAAGAAGCCAACACAGTTCAAACTGCTTAACGCAGCTCGAGCACATCCTGCATGTCGTACAGGCCAGGCTCGCGCCCGTCCAGCCACAGCGCCGCACGCACGGCGCCCTTGGCAAAGGTCATGCGGCTGGAAGCCTTGTGGGTAATCTCGACGCGCTCGCCTTCAGCGGCGAACAGCACGGTATGATCACCCACCACATCTCCAGCACGCACGGTGGCGAAGCCGATGGTCTGACGCTCACGTGCACCGGTCTGCCCTTCACGGCCATACACGGCCACTTCCTGCAGGTTGCGACCCAGCGCCTGGGCAACCACTTCACCCATGCGCAGCGCGGTGCCCGACGGCGCATCGACCTTGTGCCGGTGGTGCGCTTCGAGGATTTCGATATCCACATCGTCACCCAGCACGCGCGCTGCGGTATCCAGCAGCTTAAGGCACAGGTTGACGCCGACGCTGAAGTTGGCGGCAAAAACGATCGGGATTTCCTTGCCGGCTTCGGCCAACTGCTGCTTCTCTTCCGGCGTGAAGCCAGTAGTGCCAATGACCATGGCCTTGCCCGCCTTGCGGCAGAACGCCAGGTTCTTCAGGGTCACCGAAGGGTGTGTGAAATCGATCAGCACGTCGAACTCGTCGACCACCTTGGACAGGTCGTCGGAAATCGGCACACCAATACGACCCAGGGCCGCCAACTCACCGGCATCAGCCCCAACCAGCGAGCTGTCCGGGCGGTCTATCGCCGCCGTCAGGCCCGCTTGGGGGGCCTGTTGCTGCACGGCCTCGACGAGGGTCTTGCCCATCCGCCCTGCCGCGCCCATCACTGCAATACGTCGCATAGCCATTTCCTTGTCAGAGATCGCCGAAGAAGCGCTTCACGCCATCGAACCAGCCACTGGCCTTGGGCGAGTGAGAGCTATCGCCTTCCAGCGAATCACGCAGCTCTTCGAGCAACTCGCGCTGACGACGGCTGAGATTGACCGGGGTTTCCACCGCTACACGACAGAGCAGGTCGCCCGCACCACCACCGCGCACCGGAGCAACACCCTTGCCGCGCAGGCGGAACTGCTTGCCGGTCTGGGTACCCTCCGGGATCTTCAGCTTCACCCGACCATCGAGGGTCGGCACCTCCAGTTCGCCACCCAAGGCAGCATCGGTGTAGCTGATTGGCACTTCGCAGTACAGGTGCTTGCCATCACGCTGGAAGATCTCGTGCTCACGCACGTTGATCACTACATACAGGTCGCCGGTCGGGCCACCATGGGTACCAGCCTCGCCCTCGCCCGACAGGCGGATGCGGTCGCCAGTATCGACACCTGCCGGCACCTTGACCGACAGCGTCTTGTATTCCTCGACACGGCCTTCGCCGTGGCACGAGGTGCATGGGTCGGTAATGATCTTGCCCTGGCCATGGCAGCGCGGGCAGGTCTGCTGTACCGAGAAGAAGCCTTGCTGCATGCGCACCTGGCCGATACCGCCACAAGTCGGGCAGGTAGATGGGGTCGAGCCCTTCTTGGCACCGGAGCCGTCGCACGGCTGGCAGTTGACCAGCGTGGGCACACGGATGCTGACCGTGGTGCCACGTACCGCTTCTTCCAGGTTCAGTTCCAGGGTGTAGCGCAGGTCACTGCCGCGCTGAGCACCACCACGCGAGCCGCCACGGCCACCCCCGAAGAAGTCGCTGAACACATCACCGAAGATGTCGGAGAAGTTGGCACCACCGAAACCGGCGCCACCACCACCCATGCTTGGATCCACACCCGCATGACCGTACTGGTCGAACGCAGCACGCTTGCTGGCGTCAGACAGCACTTCGTAGGCCTCGTTGGCCTCCTTGAACTTGTCTTCCGACTCTTTGTCGCCTGGGTTGCGGTCCGGATGGTACTTCATCGCCAGGCGACGGTAAGCCTTCTTGAGGTCTGATTCGCTGGCGCCGCGCTCGACACCCAATACCTCATAATAATCACGCTTGGACATAGGTCATTTGCACCTTGTTGGGCGTCTGGCATCTACGCCGCGCCATCAGCACCCGCCATTTGCCCACCAGGGCCACTGACAGATGCTGTAAAAATTCTCGAATTCCAGATACGCCAACGCGGGAGCAAGCCCCCGCGCGGCGACATCCTACCAGCTCACCACCAAACGGCGGTGAACTGGCCGACAACATGCAGGGATTACTGCTTGTTGTTGTCTTTCACTTCTTCGAACTCAGCGTCAACCACGTCATCGTGCTTGGCTTCCGGCTCGGCCTGCTGTGCGCCGCCCTGAGGCTGTTCGGCCGACTGCTCGGCGTACATCTTCTGGGCAACCGGCGCCGAAACCTTGGACAGCTCCTCGACCTTGGCGTCGATGGCAGCCTTGTCGTCGCCTTTGACAGCGGCTTCCAGGGCAACAACGGCAGCCTCGATGGCGGCTTTCTCTTCAGCGGTAACCTTGTCACCAGCGTCAGCGACCATCTTGCGGGTCGAGTGAACCAGCGCGTCACCCTGGTTACGGGCAGCGGCCAGCTCTTCGAACTTGCGGTCTTCCTCGGCGTTGGCCTCGGCGTCACGCACCATGCGCTCGATCTCTTCGTCCGACAGGCCGGAGTTGGCCTTGATCACGATCGACTGCGACTTGCCAGTGGCCTTGTCCTTGGCACTGACGTGCAGGATGCCGTTGGCGTCGATGTCGAAGGTTACTTCGATCTGTGGAACGCCACGTGGAGCCGGCGGAATGTCAGCCAGGTCGAACTTGCCCAGCGACTTGTTCTGTGCAGCCTGCTTGCGCTCACCCTGCAGCACGTGAATGGTCACGGCACCCTGGTTGTCGTCGGCAGTCGAGAACACCTGCGACTTCTTGGTCGGGATGGTGGTGTTCTTCTCGATCAGCGAAGTCATCACGCCACCCATGGTTTCGATACCAAGGGTCAGCGGGCTGACGTCCAGCAGCAGTACGTCTTTGACGTCACCAGCCAGCACCGCGCCCTGGATAGCAGCACCCATGGCCACGGCTTCGTCCGGGTTGACGTCCTTGCGCGCTTCTTTACCGAAGAAGTCGGCAACGGCTTTCTGCACCAGCGGCATACGGGTCTGGCCACCGACCAGGATCACGTCGTCGATCTTGCTTGCATCGATACCGGCGTCCTTCAGGGCGATACGGCAAGGCTCGATGGTACGGGCAACCAGGTCTTCGACCAGCGATTCCAGCTTGGCGCGGGAAATCTTCACGTTCAGGTGCTTCGGACCGGTAGCGTCTGCAGTGATGTACGGCAGGTTTACGTCGGTCGACTGAGCGGAGGACAGTTCGATCTTGGCCTTTTCAGCGGCTTCTTTCAGGCGCTGCAGTGCCAGCGGATCGTTCTTCAGGTCCATGCCGGACTCTTTCTTGAACTCGTCGACGAGGTAGTCGATCAGGCGCATGTCGAAGTCTTCGCCACCCAGGAAGGTGTCGCCGTTGGTAGCCAGTACTTCGAACTGGTGCTCACCATCGACTTCGGCAATCTCGATGACCGAAACGTCGAAGGTACCACCACCCAGGTCATAAACGATGACGGTGTGGTCGCCCTTGGCCTTGTCCATGCCGTAAGCCAGTGCAGCGGCAGTTGGCTCGTTGATGATGCGTTTTACATCCAGGCCAGCGATGCGACCGGCATCCTTGGTGGCCTGACGCTGACTGTCATTGAAGTAGGCCGGAACGGTGATGACCGCTTCGGTAACTGGCTCGCCGAGGTAGTCTTCGGCGGTTTTCTTCATTTTCTTCAGGACTTCGGCGCTGATCTGCGGCGGAGCCATGTCCTTGCCACTGGCCTGTACCCAGGCGTCGCCATTGCTGGCCTTGACGATCTTGTAAGGCACCAGCTTGATGTCTTTCTGTACAACATCTTCTTCGAAGCGGCGGCCGATCAGGCGCTTCACTGCGAACAGAGTGTTGTGCGGGTTGGTGACCGCCTGACGCTTGGCCGACTGACCAACCAGGATTTCGCCGTCGTTGGCGTAGGCCACGATCGAAGGGGTGGTACGCGCACCTTCGGCGTTTTCGATGACCTTGACGTTACCGTTTTCCAGAACAGAGACGCACGAGTTGGTGGTCCCCAGGTCGATACCGATGATTTTACCCATGTTAACTCTCCCGAAACTTGAATTTGGTAGCAGCGACTACTTTGGCCAACTGCGGTAATACTTGAAGGCTTGACACCTAAATGGGGATGCCCGGATGGATTTCAAGCCTTTTCATTGATCGAGGGTTGCGCCGCGCTTGGCGCCTTGCTGACCACCACCATGGCGGGGCGCAGCAGGCGACCGTTGAGCAGATAGCCCTTCTGGAACACGTTCAGCACGCTGTTCGGCTCCACTTCGGCGTTTTCCTGCATGGCCATGGCCTGGTGGTGCTCTGGGTTGAACGGCTGGCCGTGCGGGTCGACTGCTTCGAGGTTGTAGCGCTTGAGAGTGTCCTGGAACATCTTCAGGGTCAGCTCGACACCCTCGCGGATCTGCTTGACGTGCTCATCGTCGGCACTGGAGTGCGCCAGGGCCAGCTCCAGGCTGTCGATCACCGGCAGCAGGTCGCCCGAGAACTTCTCGAGGGCAAACTTGTGGGCTTTCTCGACATCCTGCTCGGCACGACGACGAGCGTTCTGCACGTCGGCAACGGCGCGCAGCGCCTGGTCCTTGGCGGCGGCCAGCTGCTCCTCGAGTTCCAGGACGCGGGCATCGGCAGCATTACCTGCACCGGTCTCTTCGACGTTAAGGTCTTTCTCGTTCAGCTGTTCGTCAGCCATGGGGTCTCTCCTGCGCAATTTTGTGGACTGCGAGCCAGGCTCGCCTTTGATGTCGGCTATATGGGGCCGGAAAAACCAGCTTCAAGGGGCAAGGTCGTTTTCCCGGCTGCAACAGAATCTGCCAAGGGGCATTGGCAGGCCTGAAAAAAGTACTGTATAAATAACCAGACCTGACTTTCGGGAGCCGCCCCATGCTGGTGCACCTGTCCATTCACAACTACGCCATCGTTGAGCACCTCGACCTCGAGATCGCCCGAGGCATGTCCGTCATCACCGGTGAGACTGGTGCAGGCAAATCGATCATGCTCGATGCCCTCGGTCTGGCCCTGGGCGACCGGGCCGACAGTGGCGTGGTGCGCCCCGGCACGGACAAGGCAGACATCCTCGCCACCTTCGACCTGGTGGACATCCCCGAGGCGCATGTCTGGCTGGCCGAGCGTGACCTGGACAACGACGGCCTGTGCATCCTGCGCAGGGTGATCACCGCCGAAGGCCGCAGCCGCGGCTACATCAATGGCACCCCCTGCCCGCTCGGCGACCTCAAGGCACTGGGCGAGCTGCTGATCGATATCCACAGTCAGCACGAGCACCAGTCACTACTCAAGACCGACACCCATCGCCGCCTGCTCGACGAGTACGCCGGCGCCATCGACCTGGCCCGTCAGGTACAGCTGGCGGCCAAGCGCTGGAACCAGACCCGCCTGGAGCTGGAGCGCCTGTCCAACTCCGGCGATGAGCAGCGCGCCCGCCATCAGCTGCTGAGCTACCAGCTGGAGGAACTGGACAACCTCGGCCTGGGTGAATACGAACTGGAGCAGTTGGAGCAGGAACACAAGAACCTGACCAGCGCCGAAGCCTTGTTCGGCATCTGCCGCCAGGTCATCGACCAGTGCAGCGAAAGCGATTCGGGCAACGTGCTCAGCGCCCTCACCTCCAGCCTCAACCGCCTGGGTGCCGCCCCCAACTCGCCAAAGGCACTGGGCGAAGCGGCCAACCTGATCGCCAGCGCGCAGATTCAGGTCGAGGAAGCCGTGGGCGAGCTCAATCGTTTCCTCGACAACTTCGACGCCGATCCCATACGCCTGCAGGCATTGGAAGAACGCCTCGACACTATCTATACGCTGGCACGCAAACACCGAGTGCACCCAACCGAACTGCCCCACCTGCAGCAGCAACTGATGGAAGAGCTGGAGGGCCTGAACGCTAGTGATGAGTCGATCGAGCGATTGGGTGAAGAACTGGCCGCTTTTGCCCAGCATTATAAAGAGAAGGCGCTCGAGCTCAGCGCGCTGCGCCAGCAGGCCGCCCAACAGTTGGCGGTGGCCGTCGAGCAGGAGATCCAGCGCCTGGGCATGCCTGGCGGGCGCTTCTGTATCGCACTCACACCCAATGAAGGAGCAGACCTTTCGCCCCATGGCCTGGAGCAGATCGAGCTACTGGTCAGCGCCAACCCTGGCCAACCGCTCAAGGGCCTGGCCAAGGTGGCCTCAGGCGGTGAACTGTCCCGCATCAGCCTGGCGATCCAGGTGATTACCGCGCAGACCTCGCGCATTCCCACCCTGGTGTTCGACGAAGTCGACGTCGGTATCGGCGGGCCTACTGCCGAAATCGTCGGCCAATTGCTGCGCCGCCTGGGCGAGCGAGGCCAAGTGCTGACCGTAACCCACCTGCCGCAGGTGGCGGCACAAGGGCATCACCACCTGTTCGTGCACAAGGTGCGCAACAGCGACACCACCCACACCGCCGTGGCCAACCTGGGCAAGCGCGAGCGAGTAGAGGAAGTGGCGCGGATGCTGGGCGGCATAGACCTGACCAAGGAATCCCTGGCGCATGCGCGCAAGATGGTGGTGAGCGGCAAGGCCTGAACCCTTCTTTTTCAGGCCTCTTCGCGGGTAAACCCGCTCCCACAGGATATTCACCGGACCTGAGCCTGCGCAGTACCCGCGAAGAGGCCGGCACAAACGACACAGGTCTCTGCCTCAGAAAGCACAAAGGCGACCCGAAGGTCGCCTTTGCCATTCATAACGATAAGAAATCGTTACTTCTTTTTACGCACGTACAAGACCAGATTGTGGTCTACCAGCTCGTAGCCATGCTCGGCCACGATTTCGCGCTGGCGTTTCTCGATCTCGGCATCCATGAACTCGATGACTTCACTGGTATCCACGTTGACCATATGGTCGTGGTGACCGCCATCGGCCAGTTCGAACACCGCATGACCGCCGTCGAAGTTGTGGCGAACCACCAGACCCGCCGCTTCGAACTGGGTCAGTACGCGGTAGACGGTGGCCAGGCCTACGTCCTCGCCAGCCTCCATCAGCGCCTTGTAGACATCCTCGGCGCTCATGTGACGCTGCTCGGTGGAGTCGAGCATCTGAAGGATCTTGACTCGAGGCAGGGTCACCTTGAGACCGGCTTTGCGCAATTCGCTATTTTCAACCATGGTCAGCTTTCTCGCCGATGCTGCTTCGCAGCTTCTCTTAATACGGGTATGATCGGGGTTTACGTTGTCCAGCCAAGATAGTGGAAGTCGCCCACCGATGCAAAACACCAAGCTCTTGCTAACCAGCCTCACCCTAGTGGGACTGCTCGCACTCGCCGGTTGCTCGTTTCCCGGGGTTTACAAAATCGACATCCAGCAGGGCAATGTCGTTACGCAAGACATGATAGACCAATTGCGCCCCGGAATGACCCGCCGGCAAGTAAGGTTTATCATGGGTAACCCGCTAATCCAGGACACCTTCAACACCAACCGCTGGGATTACCTGTACAGCCTGCAGCCAGGCGGCGGCAAACGCCAGCAAGAACGCATGAGCGTGTTCTTCAACGAAAGCGACCAGTTGGTGAGCCTGTCCGGCGACTTCATGCCAGGCGTCAGCCGCGACCAGGAAATCCTCGGCGGCAGCAGCGACACCACGGTCAGCCCGGCCAACCAGCCAGAGCAGCCCACCGCGCAGCCTGAAGAAAAACCGGCCAAGCCAGGTTCGGTGGAAGAATCCATCCAGCGCGAAATCGACACCATCGAGACCACCCCGGTCCCGACTCCAGCGCCGCTGGAAACCTCGCCTCAATAAGCGGCGAGCAGATACAAAAAAGCCCGGACCTGGTCCGGGCTTTTTGTTGCCGCTGTTTCAGTCAGGCATTCAGTTGCTTGGCACGCTGGCAAAACGCATCCACCAGCGTATTTGCCGCCTGGTTGAACAGCGGCCCCAAAGTCGCACGCACCAGCGGGCCAGCATAGTCGAACGAAAGGTCCAGGCTGATCTTGCAGGCCTTTTCACCCAGCGGCTTGAACACCCAAAGGCCATGCAACTGGGTGAACGGCCCCTCCTCTAGGTTCATCTCGATAGACTGCCCCGGCACCAGTACATTGCGCGTGACGAAGTGCTGGCTCATGCCGCCCTTGGCCACTTCGAGCTTGGCACGCATGTGCGTGTCGCTGGCTTCGATCACCGTCGAGGCCGAGCACCAAGGCAGAAACTGCGGGTAGCTGGCCACATCGTTGACCAGATCGTAGAGCGCCTGGGCGGGATACGGCAGCAGGGCGGAGCGTTGAATATGGGTAGTCATCCAGGCATCACTTCCAAGGCTGGGTGGCGGCGCTTCGCAGCGTGCCGAAAACAAGTTCTGTCGCAAAGACAGCGGCTGTATTGTCCGGTATTCATTGCAGTGGCTCAAGCACACCGAAATCCCATAGCCGACGACGCGGCGACTGCCTATAATGCCGCCCCTATGGCTAAACAAAAGAAACATCCGACCGGGACCATCGCGCAGAACAAGAAGGCGCGACACGATTACTTCATCGAACACAAGTTCGAGGCCGGGCTGGTCCTGTCCGGCTGGGAAGTAAAAAGCCTGCGAGCCGGCAAGGCGCACCTGACTGACAGCTATGTGCTGCTGAAGGACGGTGAGGCCTGGCTGTTCGGCAGCCACATCACCCCGCTGACCACGGCCAGCACCCACGTCATCGCCGACCCCATCCGCACTCGCAAGCTGCTGCTGAACAAGCGCGAACTCGAGCGCCTGGAAGCGGCCGTGGCGCAAAAAGGCTACACCTGCGTGGCCCTGGCGCTGTACTGGAGCAAGCACCTGATCAAGTGCGAAATCGCACTGGGCAAGGGCAAGAAGGAATTCGACAAGCGCGACACCATGCGCGAGCGCGATTCCAACCGCGAGCTGCAGCGGGCTGTGCGGAACAAGGGCAAGGAAGAGTAATACCTCTTCTTCAGCCTGCTCCGGCCTCTTCGCGGGTAAACCCGCTCCCACAGGATTCACACTGAGTTCAGATTCGGTGCGGTCTCTGTGGGAGCGGGTTTACCCGCGAAGAGGCCAGCACTGCCAGTACAAATCTCAACGCCCGCTACGCCGCTCCGCCCGCGCCACTCGCTGCGCTTCTTCATGCGCCTCTTCCAGTACCTCCTGCACATACAGAATGTGCCGGCTGGACACTTCCCGCGCATCCTCCGCCCTGCCCTCGACTATCGCCAGGTACAGCTCCCGGTGCTGGCTGATCAGCATGTCCCGAGTCTCGGTCCGTTGCTGGTACATGCCGCCGATGTTGGTCACCACGTTGCGCTTGAGCAGGTCGAACAAGCCCCGAATGGTGTGCAGCAACACGGCATTATGGCTAGCCTCGGCAATCGCCAGGTGGAAGCGCGCATCGGCCGCGCCTTCCTCCGCCCGAGTCACTTCGTCGGCCCTGGCATAACAGTCCTGCAGCGCATCGAAGGCCGCCTTGAGGCGTGCCCGGTCCGGCTGGGTGGCGCGCTGGGCCGCGTAGTAGGCGCAGGACGCCTCCAGGGTATGGCGGAATTCGAGCAGGTCACGCTGCGCCTCGGCACTGTGTTCAAGCAGTTGCAGCAATGGGTCGCTGAAAGTGGACCCCAGAGACTCGGCGACAAAATTGCCCCCACCCTGGCGGCTGACCAGCAGCCCCTTGGCCACCAGCTTCTGGATCGCCTCACGCAGTGATGGGCGGGACACGCCGAACTGCTCGGCAAGGACGCGCTCGGCCGGCAGCCGCTGACCAGACGTCAGCGTACCTTCCAGAATCATCCCTTCCAACCGATCGACGATGTCGTCGGACAGGCGCCGTTGGCGGACCTGATCAAAAACCATCACATGCTCTCCACAAACCCCCGGCAGATTTCAGGGGGCGCCTATTCTCGCCGATCCGGGCCTTGCAAACACCCACCAGCCGACGATTTTCCCCGCCCATCAGATGCCCACTCATCGGCACACGACCAAAGTTTTGCACGGGACAAATTGACACACCCACGAAGACGCTTTTAACCTAGCGCCCAGCCATTGTAAATTGGTCTTACCAATTATCCAATGCCAGTGCCTGACCAACAACAATTAGGGGCCACCCCATATGCAAACCTGGCAACAAATCTATAGTCCGCTTGGTAGTCTTGGCCTGTCCGCACTGGCGGCGGTCATCCCCATCGTCTTCTTCTTCCTTGCCCTCGCGGTGTTCCGCCTCAAAGGCCACGTGGCCGGCAGCATCACCCTCGCATTGTCGATCCTGGTGGCGATCTTCGCCTTCCAGATGCCTGTCGACATGGCATTCGCCGCTGCAGGTTATGGCTTCCTCTACGGCCTCTGGCCGATTGCCTGGATCATCGTTGCCGCGGTGTTCCTGTACAAACTCACGGTCAAGAGCGGCCAGTTCGAAGTGATCCGCAGCTCGGTGCTGTCGATTACCGACGACCAGCGCCTGCAAGTGCTGCTGATCGGTTTCTGCTTCGGTGCCTTCCTGGAAGGTGCGGCGGGCTTTGGTGCACCGGTGGCAATCACTGCCGCGCTGCTGGTGGGCCTGGGCTTCAACCCGCTGTACGCCGCCGGCCTGTGCCTGATCGCCAACACCGCGCCAGTGGCCTTTGGCGCCCTGGGCATCCCGATCATCGTGGCCGGCCAGGTTACCGGCATCGACGCCTTCCACATTGGCGCCATGACCGGTCGCCAGCTGCCGCTGCTGTCGCTGTTCGTACCGTTCTGGCTGGTATTCATGATGGACGGCCTGCGTGGCGTGAAGGAAACCTGGCCTGCCGCCCTGGTCGCCGGCTTGAGCTTCGCCGTCACCCAGTACTTCACCTCGAACTTCATCGGCCCGGAGCTTCCGGACATCACCTCGGCCCTGGCCAGCCTGATCGCCCTGACCCTGTTCCTGAAAGTCTGGCAGCCAAAGCGTTCGTTCGCCGAAGCCAAGGGCAGCGTCGGTGCCGCCGTGGTCCAGCCAAGCGGCAGCCAACCAAGCCCCTACAGCTTTGGCGAGATCTTCAAAGCCTGGTCGCCGTTCCTGATCCTCACTGTGCTGGTCACCATCTGGACCCTGAAACCGTTCAAGGCGGCCTTCGCCCCGGGCGGCGCGATGTACAACTTCGTGTTCAACTTCGCTATCCCGCACCTCGACCAACTGGTGATCAAGTCCGCACCGATCGTCGCCGCGCCAACCGCCATGCCAGCGGTGTTCAAGCTCGACCCGATCTCTGCCACCGGCACCGCGATCTTCCTCTCGGCGCTGATCTCCATGGCCGTGCTGAAGATCAACTTCAAAACTGGTCTGACCACTTTCAAGGAAACCTTCTGGGAGCTGCGCTGGCCAATCCTATCGATCGGCATGGTGCTGGCCTTCGCCTTCGTCACCAACTACTCGGGCATGTCCTCGACCATGGCCCTGGTGCTGGCCGGTACCGGTGCCGCGTTCCCGTTCTTCTCGCCGTTCCTCGGCTGGCTGGGTGTGTTCCTGACCGGTTCCGACACCTCGTCCAACGCCCTGTTCAGCTCGTTGCAGGCCACCACCGCGCACCAGATCGGGGTCAACGACACTCTGCTGGTAGCGGCCAACACCAGCGGCGGCGTGACCGGCAAGATGATCTCGCCGCAGTCGATCGCCGTGGCTTGCGCCGCCACCGGCCTGGTTGGCAAGGAATCCGACCTGTTCCGCTTTACCGTCAAGCACAGCCTGTTCTTCGCCACCATCGTCGGCCTGATCACCCTGATCCAGGCCTATTGGCTGACCGGCATGCTGGTTCATCACTAAAGTGAAAGGGGCCGGGCGCCATCGCGCGCCCGGCAATCCCCACACGCAACGCTGCGAGAATCCATGATCATTTCTGCCTCTACCGACTATCGCGCCGCGGCCCAACGCAAGCTGCCTCCCTTCCTGTTCCACTATGCCGACGGCGGCGCCTACGCCGAGCACACCCTGCGCCACAACGTCTCGGACCTGGCCAGCATTGCCCTGCGTCAGCGCGTGCTGAAGAACATGTCCGAGCTCAGCCTGCAGACCAAGCTGTTCGACGAAACCCTGAGCATGCCGGTGGCCCTGGCCCCGGTCGGCCTCACCGGCATGTACGCCCGCCGTGGTGAAGTGCAGGCGGCACGTGCGGCGGCGGCCCACGGCATTCCGTTCACCATGTCCACGGTGTCGGTGTGCCCGATCGAAGAAGTGGCCCCGGCCATCGACCGGCCGATGTGGTTCCAGCTGTACGTTCTCAAGGACCGCGGCTTCATGCGCAACGCCCTGGAGCGGGCCAAGGCCGCCGGGGTCAAGACCCTGGTGTTCACTGTCGACATGCCGACACCCGGCGCCCGCTACCGCGACGCCCATTCTGGCATGAGCGGCAAGAACGGCCCGCTGCGCCGCGTGCTACAAGCCATGACCCACCCCGAGTGGGCATGGGATGTCGGCGTGATGGGGCGCCCACACGACCTGGGCAACATTTCCACCTACCGTGGCAACCCCACCGGCCTTGCCGACTACATCGGCTGGCTGGCCAACAACTTCGACCCGTCGATCTCCTGGAAAGACCTGGAGTGGATCCGCGAGTTCTGGGACGGCCCGATGATCATCAAAGGCATTCTCGATGCCGATGACGCCCGCGATGCGGTCAGGTTCGGTGCCGACGGCATCGTCGTGTCCAACCACGGCGGCCGCCAGCTCGACGGCGTGCTGTCCAGCGCCCGCGCCCTGCCGGCAATTGCCGATGCGGTCAAAGGTGACCTGAAGATCCTCGCCGATTCCGGCATCCGCAGCGGCCTCGACGTGGTGCGCATGATCGCCCTGGGCGCCGATACCGTACTGATCGGCCGCGCCTTCCTCTACGCCCTTGCCGTGCACGGCCAGGCCGGGGTGAAAAACCTGCTGGAGCTGTTCGAAAAGGAAATGCGCGTAGCGATGGTGCTGACCGGCGCCAAGTCGATCAGCGAGATCACCCGCGACTCGCTGGTACGCGAACTGGGCGCCTGACCGCCCGCAAGAACGACCGCCTGATTGACCCGGGGCATGTGGCGCACAGACGCCACGGCCCCGCGAGGAGACTGCATGAGCCTGCCCGCCGCGTTCCTGCGTGATGCCGAGCGCCTGATCCCCGCCGAACGCCGCTTCGACGACCCCACCTCCACCCTGGCCTTCGGCACCGATGCCAGCTTCTACCGGCTGATCCCCAAGCTGGTGGTGCGCGTCGAGTCAGAAGACGAAGTGGTCGGCCTGATCAAACTGGCCCAGCGCGAGCGGGTGCCGGTCACCTTCCGCGCCGCCGGCACCAGCCTGTCCGGCCAGGCCATCAGTGACTCGGTGCTGATCGTGCTGGGCGATAACTGGAACGGCCGCGAAATCCGCGGCCAAGGCGAGCAGATCCGCTTGCAGCCCGGCGTCATCGGCGCCCAGGCCAATGCCTGGCTGGCTCCCTTCGGGCGCAAGATCGGCCCCGACCCGGCGTCGATCAACGCCTGCAAGATTGGCGGCATCGTCGCCAACAACGCCAGCGGCATGTGCTGCGGCACCGCGCAGAACACCTACCACACCCTGGCCGGCCTGCGCCTGGTGCTGGCCGACGGCACGCGCCTGGACAGCGAAGACCCGGCCAGCGTCGCCGCGTTCGAGGCCAGCCACGCCGGCCTGCTGGAAGCACTGGCCCGCCTGGGCCGCGAGACCCGCGCCAACACTGCACTCGCCGAGCGCATCCGGCACAAATACCGGCTGAAGAACACCACTGGCCTATCGCTGAACGCATTGGTGGACTACGACCAACCGCTGGATATCCTGCAGCACCTGTTGGTCGGCTCCGAAGGCACCTTGGGCTTCATCAGTGCCGTCACCTACGACACCGTGCCCGACCACCCGCACAAGGCCAGCGCACTGCTGGTTTTCCCCAGCGTGGAAAGCTGCTGCCGCGCGGTGACCGTTCTCAAGCGCCAGCCGGTCTCGGCCGTTGAACTGCTCGACCGCCGCAGCCTTCGCTCGGTGCAGAACATGCCCGGCATGCCTCTGTGGGTAAAAGGCCTGTCGGACAACGCCTGCGCCCTGCTGATCGAGTCCCGTGCCGCCAGCCAGAGCCTGCTGCATGAACAGCTGCAACAGGTGATGGCCTCGATCGCCGACTTCCCACTGGAACAGCAGGTGGACTTCAGCGAAGACCCCGCCGTGTACAACCAGCTGTGGAAGATCCGCAAGGACACCTTCCCCGCCGTCGGCGCCGTACGCCAGACCGGCACCACCGTCATCATCGAAGACGTCACCTTCCCCATCGAGCAACTGGCCGAAGGCGTCAACCGCCTGATCCAGCTGTTCGACAAGCATCGCTACGATGAAGCGATCATTTTCGGCCACGCCCTGGAAGGCAACCTGCACTTCGTCTTCACCCAGGGTTTCAACAGCGCCGAGGAAGTCGCCCGCTACCAGGCCTTCATGGACGATGTGGCGCAACTGGTGGCGGTGGAGTTCGGCGGCTCGCTCAAGGCCGAGCACGGCACCGGGCGCAACATGGCACCGTTTGTGGAGCTGGAATGGGGCCACGACGCCTATCAACTGATGTGGAAGCTCAAGCGCCTGCTCGACCCCAACGGTATCCTCAACCCCGACGTGGTGCTCAGTGAAGACCCGGACATCCACCTGAAAAACCTCAAGCCGCTGCCCGCTGCCGACGAGATCGTCGACAAGTGCATCGAGTGCGGCTTCTGCGAACCGGTGTGCCCTTCCAAAGGCCTGACCCTCAGCCCACGTCAGCGCATCGTCATGTGGCGTGACATCCAGGCCAAACAGCGCGCCGGCATCGACACCCGGGAATTGCGCCAGACCTACCAGTACCAGGGCATCGACACCTGCGCCGCCACCGGCCTGTGCGCCCAGCGCTGCCCGGTTGGCATCAACACCGGCGAACTGGTGAAGAAACTGCGCAGCCAGGCCGCCGAACACGAAAAAACCGCCGACTGGCTAGCCGAACACTTCCACACCGCCCTGGGCGGCGCGCGCCTGACCCTGACCGCCGCCAATACCGCACGCAAGCTGCTCGGCGCCCCACGCCTGGGCCGCCTGAGCGCTTCGCTGAACAAAGCCAGCAAAGGCCGCCTGCCAAAGTGGACCCCGGCGATGCCACAACCACTGCGCCCACTGGACTTTGGCCCGGCCAGCAACGACGCCCGCCCTCGCGTGGTGTACCTGGCTGCCTGCGTCTCGCGGGTGATGGGCCCGGCCTATGCCGACCGCGAGCAGAGTTCGCTGCTGGACAAGACCCGCGCCCTGCTGGAAAAGGCCGGTTACCAGGTGGTATTCCCCGACAATGCCGACAGCCTGTGCTGCGGCCAGCCGTTTGCCTCCAAGGGCTACCCCGAGCAGGCCGAGCACAAACGCCAGGAACTGATTGCCGCCCTGCTGCACGCAAGCCGCGGCGGCCTCGACCCGATCTACTGCGACACCAGCCCCTGCACTCTGCGCCTGGTGCAGGACCTGAACGACACCCGGCTGGACCTGTACGACCCGGTGCGCTTCATCCGCACCCACCTGCTCGAGCGCCTGGAGTTCACCCCCCAGGACGAACCAGTGGCCGTGCATGTGACCTGCAGCACCCAGCACCTGGGCGAAAGCCAGGCGCTGATCGACCTGGCGCGGCGTTGCAGCAAACAGGTGGTGATCCCGGAGGGCATACACTGCTGCGGCTTTGCCGGTGACAAAGGCTTCACCACCCCCGAGCTCAACGCCCACTCGCTGCGCAGCCTGAAGGATGCGGTGCAATATTGCAGCGAAGGCATCTCCACCAGCCGCACCTGCGAGATCGGCCTGTCCAGCCATAGCGGCATCGACTACCACGGGCTGGTCTACCTGGTAGACCGCGTCACCCGGCCGCGTAGCATATGACCGTTTAACACAAAACCTGATAGCTGCCGCAATCCCTGTGGGAGCGGGCATGCCCGCGAACACCGGCGCAGCCGGTGCCATACACCGCGCAGCCTGCTTCGCGGGCACGCCCGCTCCCACAGGTACCGCGCCGGCTTTGGGCCCACGCTGTACCTGTAGGAGCGGCTTCAGCCGCGAACACCGGCAAAGCCGGTGCCATCCCGATTGAACCCCCGCCAATCCCCCGCAGTCCATCCTTACAGGCCCACCTTCCAGAGGCCCAGAAGGAGACTCCCATGAAAGGTACCGCGCTTTCGGCCCTGTTCGCGGCCGCCACCCTGCTGGCTTCGCCGGTATTCGCCGCCGAAGACCTCTGCACCGCCAACCTGCAAAAGATCGACGACAGCATGGCCACCGCCGGCGCTACCTCCGAAGGCCTGGACAAGGCCATCACCGAGCACGTCGACAAAGCCAAGGCTGCCCAGGCATCGGGGGACACCAAGGAATGCATCGCCATCACCAGTAAAGTCCTGGAGCGGTTGGAAAAAACGGAGAAAGGCAGCGGCACCAGCGGCGGCGGTAGCGGCGCGTGAGCCCAAAAGCGGGCGACCGGACTGGCTGTCGACGTCGCCCGCGCAATGGCGTATACTCCGCCTCACGTACCGTAAGGTGCGTTAGCTTAGAGCTAGTGTGGGGCCGATCAGGATTCGACGCCGGTAGCGAAACTCTAGGTGCATGCCGAGTTGGTAACAGAACTCGTAAATCCACTGTTGCAACTTTCTATAGTTGCCAATGACGAAAACTTCGAGGCGGAGTACGCTCTCGCTGCGTAAGCAGCCGAGCCCGACCTTCTGGTAGCTTCGGCTCCAGCAATCATCAGGGGATGCCTGTAAACCCGAAATGATTGTCATACAGAACAGGATCGTCGTGTAGCACGTTGGGGGCAAAGCGACTAAAACTTACCCAACTCGTCCAAAGCACCCTGCCCGTCGGGCGGCTGCGGATTAACTCAGTAGACACGGCTAAGCATGTAGTACCGACAGCGGAGTACTGGCGGACGGGGGTTCAAATCCCCCCGGCTCCACCAAATATCCTTTACAAATCAGGCACTTAGCGAACAGCTACAGTGCCTTTTTTGTGTCTTTTTGGGCCGTTATGGTTGGGTAATGCCAGCTTTATGACAGCCTCCCTTCCCGTGAAGCCCCTCCCCGGCTACCGCCGTTACCTCAACAACCGAAAAAACGTTTTCTGTCGCTTTCCGGTTTGAAAACGCGCCACAGCGATCTTTCAGGAGTATTAAATCTGTGTCGGCTTACACACAGAGACCCGCACATGCCGACACATGCCCCCAAGAAGTACCTGATCAGCCATACCTCTCTGCAGCAATGCTTTGACAAGAGCCGCTCCGGCCTCGAGAAGCTGCGAGAAAACGATCCCAGCTTCCCTCGCCCCATCAAATTTGGCTCAACCAAACAGGCTGGCGTTTACTTCGTCGTCGCGGAGGTGGAAGCCTGGCTGGAGGGCAAGATCAGCGAGCGTGATGGAGTCACTCGGGCTCTCTCTGAGAGAGCTGAGCAATGACCACACACGAGCAGATACCGTCGTTCTTGGCGGAAATGCCCGAGGCAGCACGTGCTTCGTATCTGAATCCAAGCATCGTGCCAAAGCCACTGCCGAGCGGATTGGCCAGGGTTATGCCCTGGCGTGGAGAGCTACTGCCTGCTGTTCTTCAAGAATACGTGCTGGATGTCGCCGAGCGCACTCAGTGCCCACCGGATTTCGTTGGGGTCGCGCTTGTGGTTGCTGTTAGCGCCGTAGTCGGACGCAAATTCACCATCCACCCGAAGCAACATGATGATTGGACTGTCGTTCCCAACCAATGGGGAGTCATCATTGGAAGGCCGTCTGCAATGAAAACACCAGCGCTCAAGCAAGCGCTTCGTCCCTTGGACGCATTGGAGACAAGAGAGCGAAATCAGCACTCCATGGCGTTGGAGGAGTACAGGACCAACACTGAGCTGCTCGACATCGAGCGCAAGGCTGCTAAGAGCAAGGCCACAAAACTTGTAGGCAGCGGTGACAAACTTGGAGCGCGGGAGGAACTCACCAAGGTTTCGAGTAATGTGCTGCCCCCAGTGCAGCGTCGTTACACCGTCAACGACTCAACAGTAGAAAAGCTCGGTGAGCTGCTCAACGAAAACCCAAACGGCCTGCTGCTAGTACGTGACGAGCTCGGGGGCTGGCTCGCAACAATACAGAGTGAGGACGGCTCAGTGGCACGCGCTTTCTACTTGGAGTGCTTCGATGGCAACGGCTCATTCACCTACGATCGTATTGGCCGAGGAACCCTGTTCATCGAGTCATGTTGTTTATCGCTGATAGGCGGAATTCAACCCTCACGAATCGCATCCCTCGTGAACGCCTCGATCAGCGGCGAGGTGGATGACGGCCTGATTCAGCGCCTACAGCTCGCCGTCTATCCCGACGATATCCGTCAGTGGCGTCTGGTCGATCGCTGGCCAAACCAAGCTGCTGCTGAGCAAGTGAAACAGGTTATTGACTACCTCGATCAGCTACCATCCGAGCCCCGTACTACGCTCAGGTTCAGCCCAGAAGCACAGGAAATGTTTAACGCCTGGTATACGCGTCATATGCAACAAAGCCGGAGCGAAGAATTTCACCCAGCATTGCAATCCCATTATCTAAAAATGCCGCAGACCATTGCGGGGTTGGCCCTATTGTTCGAACTGGTCGAAGGTGGTCAGAGAGCCGTGGGCATAGAGTCCACATCACGCGCCATTAACTGGGTGATCTTGCCCAGCAGCCGTGGACACGGGTTTAAGCACACATCCTGGCCTCGAAGGCCTCTGGGCTGATGTGCCCCAGCGTGCTGTGTCGCCGCTGGCGGTTGTAATCGGTTTCGACGTATTCAAACACGGTTTCACGCATCTGGGCGCGGCTCGTGAAGCGCTCGCCGTGGATGCACTCGACCTTCAGGCTGTGGAAGAAGCTCTCTGCACAGGCATTGTCGTAGCAGTTGCCTTTGGCGCTCATGCTGCATCGCAAGTGATGGGCGCGGATCAGCTCCTGGTAAGCCGCTGAGCAGTACTGGCTGCCGCGGTCGCTATGCACGATCACGTCATTAGGCTGCCTGCGTCGCCACAGCGCCATGTGCAAGGCATCGCAAACCAAGTCGGCCGTCATGCGTTCGTTCATGGCCCAGCCGATCACCATCCGCGAATACAGATCGATGACCACTGCCAGATACAGCCAGCCTTCCTCCGTATGCAGGTAGGTGATGTCACCCACCCATTTCTGATTTGGCGCAGATGCCTTGAAATCCTGCTTGAGCAAGTTCTCTGCCACTGGCAGGGAGTGCTGAGAATTGGTCGTGGCCTTGAACTTCTTGGCGGCCTTGGCACGCAGTCCTTGCCGTTGCATCGAGGCGGCTACCGTCTTGCGATTGCAGGGTAGGCCGGCTTCCCGCAGGTCGTGGCACAGCCGTGGAGCCCCGCTGCGGCCCTTGCATGCGCTGTATGCCTGAGCGACCTGCCGATCCAGTTCGGCTCTTCGCCGCTGGCGCATTGACGGCCTGCGAGAGCACCAAGCGTAGTAACCGCTGCGGGCAACGCCCAACACGCGACACATGGCCTGGATCGAGAAATGCGCGGTATGAGTCCTCATGAAGGCGTACTTCACTTGAGGCTCTTGGCAAAGTACGCGGCGGCCTTTTTTACGATGGTCAGCTCCTCGGCGTGCTCGGCCAACAGCCGCTTGAGTCGGGCATTCTCGTCGGCCAGCGACTGCTCGCGCTCGCTGCCGGCCTGAGTCTGGTGCTTCTTGCTCCGCCAGCCGTAGAGCTGGGAAGCATGCAGGCCGAGCTGTTCGGCAGCCTTGCTGACGCCAATGCGCTCGGCCAAAGCCAGCGCTTCGTCCTTGTAGGCTTGGGAATGGCGGGTGCGGGTCTGTTTCATTGGGGTTGCTTGTCTTGCCATGATTCACCTCGTTGCAGTTTATCGCTTAACGGGGTGTCCACTGGGACTGGGCAAGATCAGTCGTTGCGTGGCCGGTATGGATGGACACGCTGACTTCGGGCAGATTTTGACAAAACTGCTGCATCACCCTGGGCACCAGGCCCAGCGCAAGCATCTGTACTGCGGCGACCGTCAGCGCGCCACCGCTGAACCGCTTGATCCGCTTGGCGGCTTCGTCCAGATGGTGCAGCCCCGCAAAGCTTCGTTGTACCTCCTTGAAGAAGGACCGGGCGTCACTGGTGGGCACCAGTCGCCCTGGCAATCGCTCGAAAAGTTTCAAGCCGGTTTTTTGTTCAAGCAGCGCAATCGCTCTGCTCACATTAGGTTGTGAGGTGTGCAGCGTCTGCGCGGCCGCAGTGGTTGAGCCCGACAACATGACGGCCCTGAACGCCTCAATTTCAGAGAACCTCATCATGGAAAAGTCTCCAATATCGCTTTCTCCACAGCGCCAATATTCAGCTTGCCGGTATGCCGAATCAGTGTTTCAGCCTCTCTCAAAGCAATCACCCCCAATGCAGGACTCGCGCAGCGCTGCGTTAAACGCTTAATGTACCCCAGGTCCATCATCACACGGCGACGGGATGCTCCTTCGCTGCGCCAGGCTCGACGATGGCGGCGCTCAGTCTTGCAGCAACCCTGCGCGTCGGCGATTCGTCGTAATTATCACCTGTTAGTCGCAGCTTACGCCTGTGGTCTTCCTCGGCGCCAAACGCGGCCTCAATCATGATGAGGTGCGCCATCACTTCATCGATGCCGTCAGAAAGAAACGCACGGACCAGGAAGTGTTCGACAGGAGTTGAGAAAAGCTCCGACGCTTGGGGGCTAGCTACACGCAGCAGCTCCCACCTGGCTTCCAGTGCCTGCCGCACATCCTCGGCGGTTGCCCAAGTTCGCAGCCACATAGGGCGTTCGGCTTCCTCCCACTCGTCGTGGTCCACTTGGAAGGAGCACGGCTCCCACGTCAGCCGCTCAGGGTGGGGCGGCGGGTGCGGGAAAGCGCACAGGTCATCGTCGAGGGTATAGACCCAAGGCAGCCGGAAACCCCGCCAGTCCACTTCGGTCATCTCGGCCCAGTCTTCCCATGGCGCCAGTAGCAGGAAAAACAGTGCACGTTCTACCGCAGCGGGGAAGCGCCCGCTGTGGGGAACAATCTCGCCCAGATCCTTTGGCGTGAGAACAGATCCAGCACTACCGCTAGATAGAGCCATCCTTCATAGGTGCGGATGTAAGTGATATCTGTCACCCAGACCT
>NZ_JALLKV010000043.1:0-53215 GCF_023093815.1 Pseudomonas sp. PNPG3 | reverse complement strand
CATTTAGTCCCACCACCCCTTCAAGTCTAACCATACAAGCGGGCATGCCCGCGAACACCGGCGCAGCCGGTGCCATGCACCGCGCTGGATTCTTCGCGGGCACGCCTGCTCCCACAGGGGTTACATGGTCGGCGCCACCAACCTGTACCCCACCCCTGGCTCGGTGATGATGAACCGCGGCGCCGTGGGGTCATCGCCCAGCTTCTGCCGCAGATGCCCGACCACGATCCGCAGGTAATGGGTGTCATCCACATGGGTAGGCCCCCAGATATCCTTGAGCAGTTGCTGCTGGGTAATCACCCGCCCCGGGTGCCCGGCCAGTTGCGCCAGCAGCGCATACTCCTTGCGGGTCAGCGCCACCTCCACGCCATCCAGGGTCACCCGGCGAAAGGCAAAGTCCACCATCAGCGGCCCAAAGCTGGCCGCCACTTCCGAGCCACCGGCCTGCGGCACCTGGCGCAGCAAGGCGCGCACCCGCGCCAGGAACTCCTGGATGCCGAACGGCTTGGTCACATAGTCGTTGGCTCCACCATCCAGCGCATCGACCTTCTGCACTTCACTGGCGCGCACCGACAACACCAGCACCGGCACCGCGCTCCATTCGCGCAGATCACGCAGTACCTGCTGGCCGTCCATGTCCGGCAGGCCCAGGTCGAGTACCACCAGGTCCGGCTTGCCCAGCGCCGCCTGGGCCAACCCTTCCGCGCCGGTGGCGGCCTCGAGCACCTTGTAGCCTTGCGAGGCCAGGCTTATGCGCAGGAACTTGCGGATCTGCGGTTCATCGTCGATGACCAGGAGAGTGGCGGACTGACTCATGGGGTTTCGCTTTCGGTTTCAGGTTGAGGGGGCAGCGGCAAGCATAAAGTGATGCTGGTGCCCTGGCCATCGATGCCTTCGCCCACCAGGATCTGCCCGCCATGGGCGCCGATCATGCCTTGGCAGATCGCAAGGCCCAGGCCGGTGCCCTGCCCGCCGCGGTCACCGCGAGCGGCGGTGTAGAACATGTCGAAGATCTTCTCGCGGTCTTCCACGGGAATGCCGGGGCCTTGGTCGCTGACGGCAAAGCACAACCGGGCGTCCTGCACCGACACCTGCAGCTCCAGCCGGCCATTGGCTGGCGAGAAGCGCGCGGCATTTTCCAGCACGTTGACCAACGCCTGTTCGATCAATGCCGCATGCACGAACAGCAACGGCAGCTCGGTCGGCACGTCGGTGTGTACCCGTAGCGGCGCCAGCACCGCGCGCAGGCGGTTGAGCGCGCTGCCGACGATGTCGGCCGGGGCCACCCAGTCGCGGGCCAGCTTGAGGCCGCCGTGGCCCAGGCGGGTCATGTCGAGCAGGTTCTGGATGTAGCGGTCGAGGCGTTCGGCCTCGTTGCGGGTGCCCTCCAGCAGTTCGCGGCGGTCGGCGGTGGGGATCGCCTCGCCCAGCGCCAGCAGGCTGTCGATGCTGCCGCGCATGGCGGTCAGCGGGGTGCGCAAATCATGGGAAACGGACGCGAGCAAGGCGCTGCGCAGCTGCTCGGTTTCGCCATGCAGCCGCGCGGCCTCCAGCTGTTCGGCCAGGCGCGCGCGGGCCAGGGCCTGGGCCAGTGGCTGACCAAGGGCAGTGAGCAGGCGCCGGCGCGGGTCGCTGAGCGGCTGGCCGGAGTGTGGGCGCACACCAAGCAATGCCAGGGGCTGCTCATCCACCGCCAGCGGCCACCACCACCAGCGGCCATTGGGCAGGGTGTCGCTGCCATGACCGGCGGCCTGGCCGTGCTGCCAGGCCCACTCTGCGGCGGCGCGTTCGTTATCGCTGAAGGCATGGGCTTCGCCGCTGGCCACCTGCAACTGGCCTTCGACATTGCGCTCCAGCAGGCACACCTGCATGTCCTGCCAACCGTTCAGGTGCTGGCCGGCGGCGTTGAACACCGCCTGGCGGTCGGTGGCCACGGTCAGCCGGCGCGACAGGTCGAGCAACTGGCTGGTCTGCGCCTGGGTCTCGCGCAGCGCCTGCAACTGGCGGCGCTGGCGGGCGGCCAGGTTGCCGGTGAGCGCGGCCATCAACAGGAAGAACACCAGGGTCAGCACGTCTTCTTCGCGCTGGATCCTGAACGACAGGTTGGGCGGGATGAACAGGAAGTCGTAGGTCAGGAACGACAGCACCGCGCAGGCCAGCGCAGGCCCCAGGCTGCTGCGCACTGCCACCAGCAACACCGCGGCCAGGAACACCAGCGATATGTTGGGCAGCGCCAGCACACTCGACACCGCCCAGGCCAGGCCTGCGGCCATGACCGTGGCCAGCAGCGCCAGCAGGTAATGGCGCCAGACCCACACCCGCCGTACCGCCGAACGCGGCGCTTGCGGCTGCGCGTCGCGGTCCAGCACGTTGATTTCCAGGCCGTGGCTTTCGCGCAGCAGCCGCGCGGCCACACCGGCACCGAACAGGCGCCGGCGCAGGCGGTCGCGGGACTGCCCGACCAGCACCAGGCTGGCCCGTCGTTCGGCGGCATGCTGGATCAACGTGCGCACCACTTCACCGGCACGCAGCAGTACCACCTCCCCGCCCAGGCGTTCGGCCAGTTGCTGGGCAGCTTGCAGGCGCTGGCGTGCGGTTTCGTCGCGCAGGCGGCCGTTGTCCACGTGCACCAGGCTCCAGGGCAGGTGGCGGCGTTGCGCCACGCGGCTGGCATGGCGCACCAAACGTTCCGCCTGGTCGTCGCCATCCACGCCCACCAGCAAGCGCCCACGCAGGGCCGGGGCTTCCTGGCCGCGCTGGCGATAGCCGTGGGCCAGGTCGGCATCCACCTGGGCAGCGGCGGTCTGCATGGCCAGCTCGCGCAGGGCGGTAAGGTTGGTTTGCGAGAAGAACGCATCGATGGCGGCCCGCGCCTGCTCGGGCACGTACACCTTGCCTTCGCGCAGACGTTCGAGCAGCTCGCGGGGTGGCAGGTCGATCAGCACCAGCTCGAAGGCTTCCTGCAGCACCCAGTCCGGAAGGGTTTCGCGCACTTGCACGCCAGTAATGTCGCGGACCTTGTCGTTGAGGCTTTCCAGGTGCTGGACGTTGACCGTGGTGTACACATCGATGCCGGCGGCCAGCAGTTCCTGTACGTCCTGCCAGCGTTTGGCGTGGCGGCTGCCGGGCGCATTGGTGTGGGCCAGTTCGTCGACCAGCACCAGGGCCGGCGCGGCCTTGAGAAGGCCGTCGAGGTCCATTTCCTCGAGCGTGACGCCGCGGTACTGGCTGCGCAGCAGGGGCTGCTGCTGAAGGCCAGCGAGCAATACCTCGGTTTCGGCACGGCCATGGGTTTCGACCACCCCGGCCAGCACCTGCACGCCCTGGCGTTGCTGGGCGTGGGCGGCCTGGAGCATGGCGAAGGTCTTGCCGACGCCGGGGGCGGCGCCAAGAAACACCTTCAACCGCCCCCGGCCGCTTCGCGGGAGGGTAGCCAACAGCGCGTCTGCGCGGGCGGAGTCACTCATCTTTCATCCTTTGCTATTTCCAGCAAGCAGCAAATCCAGGGACAAACACCGTACCTGTGGGAGCGGGTTCACCCGCGAATGCAGTAATAGCGCCACCGACGCATTCGCGGGTAAACCCGCTCCCACAGGGTCCCTGCTAGCCCCTCAAGTCATCTATCAATGGCTGAGGTTTTCCAAGGCCTGGTTCAAGGCCAGCACATTGACCACCGGCGGGCCGATCAATGGGTGGAGGGTGGCCTCTTCCAGCAAGCCTTGCAAGCGCTCCACCGGCAACTGCCGTGCCGCCGCCACCCGAGGGATCTGGTAGGCCACGGCCTCCGGCGGCAGGTGCGGGTCGAGGCCGCTGCCCGAGGTGGTGAGCAGCGCCTGGGGCACCGGCCCCTGCTGCGCCTGGTACAACGCAGCCGCATCGCCCTTGACCCGCTCGGCCAGCGCCGGGTTGCTCGGCGACAGGTTGCTGGCGCTGCTGGCCACGGTGGCGTAGGCGCCTGCCGATGGCCGCGCGTGGAACCAGCCATCGCCCTGGAAATCCTGGGCAATCAGCGCCGAACCGCGCACCTGGCCCTGGTCATCGCGCACCAGGCTGCCATTGGCCTGGGTTGGGAAAGCCACCTGGGCAATACCGGTCACCACCAGCGGATACAGCGCGCCGGTCACCAGGGTCATCAACAGGGCCAGGCTCAATGCCGGGCGTACATAAGCATTCATGGTGGCCTCCTCAGACCAGGTGCAGGGCATTGAGCAGCAGATCGATCAGTTTGATCCCGGCAAACGGCACGACAATGCCGCCCAGCCCGTAGATCAGCAGGTTGCGCCGCAGCAGGTGCGCCGCACTGGCCGCCTGCACCCGCACGCCGCGCAGCGCCAGCGGGATCAGCACGATGATGATCAGCGCGTTGAACACGATGGCCGACAGAATCGCACTCTGCGGGCTGGCCAGGTGCATCAGGTTGAGCACGCCCAACTGCGGGTAGATGGCGGCGAACAGTGCCGGGAGGATGGCGAAATACTTGGCCACATCATTGGCGATGGAGAAGGTGGTCAGCGCGCCGCGGGTCACCAACAACTCCTTGCCGACCTGCACCACATCCAGCAGCTTGGTCGGATCACTGTCGAGGTCGACCATATTGGCTGCCTCGCGCGCCGCCTGGGTACCGTCGTTCATGGCCATGCCCACGTCAGCCTGGGCCAGTGCCGGGGCGTCGTTGGCACCGTCGCCGCACATGGCCACCAGGCGGCCGTCGTTCTGCTCCTGGCGGATGCGCGCCAGCTTCTTCTCTGGCGTGGCCTCGGCCAGCACGTCATCCACGCCGGCCTCGGCAGCGATGGCGGCGGCGGTCAGCGGGTTGTCTCCGGTCACCATCACCGTGCGAATGCCCAGCTTGCGCAGCTCGGCAAAGCGCTCGCGGATGCCGGATTTGACCACATCCTTGAGGTGGATCACGCCAAGCAGGCGCTTGTCCAGGCACACCAGCAGCGGTGTACCGCCGCTCTGGGCAATACGCTCCACTTCACGGGCCAGTGCCGGTGGCATTTCCAGGCGTTGCATGCCGACGAACGCCAGTACGGCATCGACAGCGCCCTTGCGGTAGCGGTGTTGCTGGAAGTCGATCCCCGACAGGCGCGTCTCGGCGCTGAAAGCCACGGCCTCGAACTGGCCGGCGGACGGTTCGACAAAATCATGCAGCTGGCGCAGATACTCGACGATCGACTTGCCCTCGGCGGTGTCGTCCGCCAGCGAGGCCAGCAAGGCGCCCTCCCCCAGCTCGCGGGCGGTGATGCCCGGTGCCGCGTGCAGCGCACTGCAGCGGCGGTTGCCGAAGGTAATGGTGCCAGTCTTGTCGAGCATCAGCGTGTGCACGTCACCGGCCGCCTCCACCGCCCGGCCCGAGCGGGCGATGACGTTCAGCCGCACCAGCCGGTCCATGCCGGCAATGCCGATGGCCGACAGCAGGCCGCCGATGGTGGTGGGGATCAGCGTTACCAGCAATGCGGCGAGAAAGATCAGCGGCAGGCTGCCACCGACAAAGTGGGCGAACGGCTGCAGGGTCACCACCACGATCAGGAAGATCAGGGTCAGGCCGATCAGCAGGATGTCGAGGGCGATCTCGTTGGGCGTCTTCTGCCGCTTGGCGCCCTCGACCAGGGCAATCATGCGGTCGAGGGTCGATTCGCCCGGGTTGCTGGTGATGCGGATCAACAACCAGTCTGAGACCAGCCGGGTATTGCCGGTCACCGCTGAGCGATCGCCGCCAGACTCGCGGATCACCGGCGCGGACTCGCCGGTAATGGCGGCCTCGTTGACCGCAGCGATACCTTCAAGCACCTCGCCGTCACCGGGAATCATTTCACCAGCTACCACGCGCACCACATCGTCCTTGCGCAGCGCGCTGGCTGCTACGGTTTCGTAGCTGCCATCACGCTTGCGACGCTGGGCGGTAAGCCCTTGGCTGCCAGCCTTGAGGCTGTCGGCGCGGGCCTTGCCACGGCCTTCGGCCAGGGCCTCGGCAAAGTTGGCGAACAGCACGGTGAACCACAGCCACAGGGCGATCTGCACGGCCACACCGGTGCTCACACCGCTGCCGGGAGCGAAACACAGGACGGTGGTCAGTACCGCAGTCAGGGCGACCACCAGCATCACCGGCGAGCGCTTGAGTTGGCGCGGGTCGAGCTTGACGAATGCCTGCACCAGCGCCGGGCGCCACAATGCGGCGAAACGGGTCTGATCCTTGGCACTTTGCCGGGCTTTTACTTCAGCAATGGGCATGTTCATGGTCGGTCCTCAAAAACCCAGACTCAAATGTTCGGCGATCGGCCCAAGGGCCAGGGTCGGCAGGAAGGTCAGGCCACCGACCAGCAGGATGGTGACCAGCAGCAGGCTGGTGAACAGCGGGCCATGGGTGGGGAAGCTGTTAAGCCCCTGGGGCGCGCTTTTCTTCGCAGCCAGGCTGCCGGCCAGCGCCAGTACCGGCAGGATGTAGCCGAAGCGGCCGATGAGCATGGCCAGGCCGATCATCAGGTTGTGGTACACCGTGTTGGCACCAAAGCCGGCAAAGGCCGAGCCGTTGTTGGCCGTGCCCGACGTATAGGCATACAGCAGCTGGCTGAAACCATGCGCACCCGGGTTGCTGACCGCACCTGCCGGGCCTGGCAGGCTGGCGGCAATGGCGCCGAGCACCAACACGCCGACCGGCATCACCAGCAGGGTCGCCACCAGCAACTGCACCTCGCGGGCCTGCAGTTTCTTGCCCAGGTATTCCGGGGTGCGGCCGATCATCAGCCCGGCCAGGAACACCGCGATCAATACGAACAACAGCATGCCGTACAGCCCTGCACCGACGCCGCCAAAGATCACCTCACCGACTATCATGTTGACCATCGCCACCATGCCGGTCAGCGGGTTGAGGCTGTCGTGCATGGCATTGACCGAACCGTTGGAGGCAGAGGTAGTAGTCACTGTCCACAGCACCGAGCCGGTGGTGCCGAAGCGGGTTTCCTTGCCCTCCATCGGGGCGCTTTGCTGTACCTGCGCGCTCTCGAGGGCCGGGTTGGGCTGGTACTCGGACCACAATGCCGTGCTGCCGCCGATCAGGAACAGGGCCAGCATGCAGGCGAGGATTGCGCGGCTCTGGCGCAGGTCCTTCACGTAGTGGCCAAAGGTGAACACCAGCGCCACCGGAATGAGGATGATCGAGGCTACCTCGAACAGGTTGCTCCAGGCCGTGGGGTTTTCGAACGGGTGCGCCGAGTTGACCCCGAAGAAGCCACCGCCGTTGGTACCCAGTTGCTTGATGGCGATCTGGCTGGCGGCCGGGCCCAGCGGGATGGTCTGCTCGGTGCCTTGCAGGGTGACCGCGTGGGCGTAGTCGGCCAAGGTTTGCGGTACGCCCTGCCATACCAGCAGCAACGCCAGCAGCAGGCACAGCGGCAGCAAGCCGTAGAGGGTGGCGCGGGTCATGTCGACCCAGAAGTTGCCCAGCGTCGTGGCGCTGCGCCGGGCGATGCCGCGGCACAGGGCGACCAGCACGGCCAGGCCGGTGGCGGCGCTGACGAAGTTCTGCACGGTCAGGCCGAGCATCTGGCTCAGGTAGCTGACCGACGCTTCACCGCTGTAGGCCTGCCAGTTGGTGTTGGTTACGAAGCTGACCGCGGTGTTGAACGCCAGCGACCATTCCTGGCCGGGCAGATGCTGCGGGTTGAATGGCAGGTAGCCCTGCAACAGCAGCACGGCGAACAGCAGCAGGAACCCGGCCAGGTTGAAGGCCAGCAGAGCCAAGGTGTACTGCTGCCAGTTCTGTTCCTGGCTGGTGCCCACGCCCGCCAGCCGGTAGCAGGCTTGCTCGACCGGGCCCAGCACGGGCGACAGCCAGGTGCGCTGGCCTTCCATGACCTTGAAGTAGAACCGCCCGAGCCAGGGTGCTGGTAGCAGCACGATGGCGAAAAATGCCAACAGCAAGGCGAAGTCGTAACTGTGCATGGCCACTCCCTAGCTGCGATCGGCGCGCAGCAGCGCCACCAGCAGATAAAACGCCAATGCCACTGCCAGCAGCAGTGACAGCCCGTCGAGCATGTTCATGTGTGGTTCTCCCCGTGGTGCGGCTTGGGCCGCTTTGGGGAAATTGTCCGAGCGAGGGGCGTAAAGGGGCGAGACTGGGAGGTGGGGATGGCGATAAAGAAGGCGTAAAGATCGGGAGTTGAGGTTGCCTGAACCGGCCTCTTCGCGGGTAAACCCGCTCCTACAGGGACCGCACCGCTCTCCCGGGCTGTGGAGATCCTTGTGGGAGCGGGTTCACCCGCGAAGAGGCCAGTACAGGTTTACTGCTGAGGCGGCTGCGGGACGGCGTTGCGGCTCCAGTCCAGCAGCAGGCTGTAGCCGACCGCCAGCAAGGTCGGCCCGATGAACAGGCCAATGAAGCCAAAGGCGATCAGGCCGCCGAACACGCCCAGAAGCACGATCACCAACGGCAGGTTGCCGCCACGGCTGATCAGGTACGGTTTGAGTACGTTGTCCACGCCACTGATGATGAAGGTGCCCCAGGCGCCCAGGAACACCGCCATGCCGTATTCGCCTTTCCATACCAGCCAGCCGGTGGCCGGAATCCATGCCAGTGGCGGGCCCATGGGGATCAGGCTGAGCATGAAGGTCACCAGGCCCAGCACAATGGCCCCGGGCACACCGGCAATCAGGAAGCCGATCAACGCCAGCACGCCCTGCGCTGCGGCCGTACCGATCACCCCGTTGACCACCCGCTGCACCGTACCGGCCACCAGTTCCAGGTAGTACTCGGCACGGTCGCCCATCAGGCGGTGCAGCAGGCGCAGGACGAACGCCGACAAGCGCGGGCCATCCCGGTAGAAGAAGAACACGAATACCAGGCTGAGGGTCAGCTCCAGCACGCCGCTGCCGATCTGCGCGCTGCGCGCCAGCAACCAGTTGCCCACCTGCCCCAGGTGCGGCTTGACCGAGGCCAGCAAGGCCGCGCCCTGCTGGTCCAGCGATTGCCACCAGCTGACCAGGCGCTCGCCAACCAACGGGATGCCACCCAGCCACGCCGGAGCATCGGGCAGGCCGTCCACCTGCACGTCACGCACGAACGCCGTCGCATCGCGAATGTGGTCGGCCAGGTTGAACCCCAGCCACACCAGCGGCAGCGCCACGATCAGGATCCAGGCAGTGGTCAGCAGGCTGGCCGCCAGGGTTTCGCGCCCGCCCAGCGCACGCGTCAGCAGGCGCATCAACGGCCAGCTGGCAAAGGCCAGGATGGCCCCCCACAACAGCGCAGAAATGAAAGGTGCCATTACCCACAGGCCGGCACCCAGCAGCGCCAGCAGCAGAATCTGGACCAGCAAGCGGTCATTGTTAGCCATGGTGGTGCCCGTTCAACGGATCAGTTCAAGGTGCAGGCCGTCGGTAGGTGCACTACCGACTTCGAGGCGGCCATTGCGCACCCCCGCCTTGACCAGCGCCTCGCGCCAGGCTTCAGCCTGGGCCCCACTGAGGCTGGCACGCAGGGTGCTGTCGAGGTTCAGGCTACGGGCCAGCAGGTTCGCCCAGGCGTCTTGCGGCGCGGCCAGGTCAGGGTAGTCGAGCTTGCCGGTGTCGCGCATTTCGCGCAGCACCGTGGCGGCGGTCGGCAGCAGTTCGCCCAGCGGGCTGCCGGCGATGAACTCTTCCACGTGCAGGTAGGCGCGGCGGTTGCCGCGGGTGACACTGTACAGCGCGACCAGGGTGTCGGCCTGCTCCGCCGAGCGGCGCAGCAGGATGAACGCCTGCTGCTCGTCGCCGCCGTTGAGGCGGGCATTGCCGAACACATCATTGGCCCACAGGCTGGCCTCGCCACAATCGCGGCCCTGGCACCAGAACAGCGGGTAGCCGCCGTCGCGCTGCAGTGCTTCGCGAGCGCTGGTGAAGGCTTCGCGAGCAGTACGCTCGACCGGCAGTTCGTAGGTTACCGAGCTGACCTGGCCACGGCTTTCGACCTTGTCCTCGACCCGCAGGCGGCCGCTGATCTTGCGCAGCGGGCCCATGGGGTAGACGCGCTCCTGCTCCACGGCAGGGCGCTGGTCGACCACCTTGGCGTCCACCGGTACCGGCAGGCTGCCGGCCCACAAAACGGGGCTGGCGAACACCAGGCAGGCAGCGAAGGCATTACGGATGGCAACAGGCGCGCTCATTGGCGAACCAGACGGCGCTCAGCGCCGAGATGAAGCTCCAGGATGTCTGGCAGTTGCATGGTTGTCTCCCTGTTCAACCCGCCAAGCCTCGACACTTGTCCGATGCAAGTCAAGCAAAGCCAAAGAAGCGATTGAAACAGTCTGCGACAAGGGCCGCGCCCTGCTCATCGTTCAGGTGCAGGTGATGGCCACCGGGCAGCGTCACCTGCTCAAAGGGTAGCTGCTCCAGCAACCCGGTGTGGCGCGCCAGCATGCCGTCGGCGGCCACGACCAGGCGCGTCGGGCAACTCACCCGGTGCACATAGGCCATGGCCTGGGCCTCGCTCAGGCGCACTGGCGAAGGCAGGGTCAGGCGGCTGTCGCTGCGCCAGCTGTAACCGCCGGGCACCGGCATCAGGCCGCGCTGGGCCAGCAGCTCGGCCGCCTCACGGCTGACCGCGACCATGCCTTTCATGCGTGCCTGCACGCCCTGCTCCAGTGTGGTGTATACCGACTTGCGCTTGCCATCCAGGCGCAACTGGGCCAGCAGTGCCATGCCCAGCCGCTCCCCGGCGTCCTGCTCGGCGCCGGTCGGCGGAATGACCCCGTCGATCAGGGCCAGATGGCTGACCCGCTCCGGCAACGCGCCAGCCAGCTGCACCGAAATGATTGCCCCCAGCGAATGGCCCAGCAGGGCGAAACGTTGCCAACCCAGCTGCTCGGCCACCCGCAGCACGTCATGGGCGTAGTCGGCCAGGGCATAGCCGGCGCCGAGCGGCCGGTGCTCGGAGTAACCATGCCCGGCCAGGTCCAGGGCGACGATGCGCAGGCCTTTCAGCTGCGGCGCCAGGCGGGCGAAGCTGTTGGCGTTGTCCAGCCAGCCATGCAGGGCGATTACCGGCAGCCCATCCTCGGGGCCGAACAGGTGCGCCGCCAGTTCGATATGACCCAGGCTCAGGCGGATCTCCTCGACCTGCGCGCTCATGCCTGGCTCCAGCGGTCGAACAGGCCCTTGATCAGGCTGGCGGTGTCGGTTGGTCGCTCAAGCGGGAACATGTGCCCACCCGGCACGCTGTGGTATTCGCCCCTGGGCATGCCACGCACGGCCAGCGTGTGGTGGCGGCGAATGACGTTGCTGCGCTCGCCGCGGACCATGGCCAGCGGCACCTGCAACTGCCGCGCGGGCGCAGGGCTGGTATGCGGGATGCTGCGGTAGATGCTGAGTTCCGTGGCCGGGTCGAAGCGCAACTGCAGCCCCTGCTCCATCGCCTGCAGGCCGTGCTCTATGTAGGCATCGAAGCAGTCGGGGTCGAAATGGCGGAACAGTGACTTGCCGGCGAAATAGTCCCGGGCACTGTCGCGGTCATTGAAGGTTTCGCGGCGCCCCAGGGTGCGGCCAGCCGGGGTGATACGGTCAATGAAGCCGAAGCGCTTGGCGGTGCGCAGCAGCCACTGGTCGGCGCGGGTGAGCACCGGAGAGTCGAGCATGACCACGCCGCGGTAATACTCGGGGCAGCGCAAGGCTGCGTGCAGGTGCAACACCCCGCCCAGCGAATGGCCGACGCCCCATACCGGCTGGCCCTGCCGGGCCAGGTGGTGCAGCAGTTCATCGACCAGGCTCTGCCAGTTGTCGTCCACCGGAAAGCGCGGATCGTGGCCGTGCTGGGCCAGGTGCTGCACTTGGTAGTCCGGTGCCAGGGCGGCGAACAGCTTGCCGTAGGTGGCCGAGGGGAAACCGTTGGCATGGGCGAAGAAGATCTGCTGCGACATGGCGCCGGGTCCGGATGGGGAATGATGGCCCATTGTCGGTATCGCGGTGCAGTTCGGCAACGTCCGGAAAGGTCATCGGCGAGGGCTATCAGGTCAGGCTTGCGGGAGATCGCCCAGCCCTTTGGGCTGCGCTGTCGCGTAGATAACTGAGTTCGCAAGCAATCCGCAAACACTGTGGGAGCGGCTTTAGCCGCGAAGAATCCAACACGGTGCATGGCACCGGCTGCGCCGGTGTTCGCGGCTGAAGCCGCTCCCACAGCTCAAGGCGGGGGCGGTACCTGTCCGCGCAGCGGCCCCGGGGTTTCAGGCCGGCGAGTTGATCGCCCGAAGGGTCATCAACCCAGCCAGCGGCCAGTCCCCTTCCAGCTCCGCCAGGCTTGCAGTGCTCATGCCGGCCGGTTGCTGCTGGTGGCCATGCTGCAACACCCCTACCAAGGTACCCACCAGCGGCTGGTGGCTGACCAGCAGCACATGCTCCAGGCCCAGGCGCTCGATTTCGCCGATAACCTGCTGCACATCACTGTCAGGCGTCAGCCAGGGCACGGTGCGCACCGGTTCGGCAAAGCCCAGGGTGTCATGCACCAGGGCAGCCGTTTGCTGGGCGCGTACGTAAGGGCTGGCGATGATCGCCTGCAGCGGCTGGCCCAGCAGGCGGGCGGCGCTATGCAGCACCTGTTCGCGACCATGGGCGGTCAGCCGGCGCTCGGCATCGCTGTTGGCCCGCGGCTCCGCTTCGCCGTGGCGCAGAACCCACAGCTTCACAGCTTGGGCTCCTCGTCACGCACCGGGTGCGGGGCCGGGGCCACCGCATGCGGCGCCTCGCCTTCCGGGGCACGCGGTGCCGGCCAGTCGGCGAACGGCCAGGGCTTCTGGTCGCTGTGGAAGCTGCCGAAGCGGCCGATCTGCGCCAGGTACTGGCTCAGGCTGTCGCCGAAGTTCATCAGGCTGGCGCTGGGGGCGCCGTACACCAGGCGGTAGATCAGTTGTACCAGCACCAGGCCACCGAGCAACAGCTCGGCCAGCTGCCAGACCACCAGGAACACCAGCATCCACAGGGCCCGCAGGATGATCGACTCGCGCTGGGCGCGTTCGGGCGTATCGTTCATGTGTTGCTCCTTGCTGTTGTCAGAGCCGCTCGAGGCTCAGTTGAAACCGCTGATGGAAATGAAATCGACATCGGTCTTCGGCTCGGCACGCATCAGGTGCTCGATCACCTGGTTCAGCGTGCGGCCTTCGAACAGGATGGCATGCAGGCCAGCCACCAGCGGCATGTACACCTGCACTTCCTGCGCCTTGGCCTTGAGCACCTTGAGGGTGTTGACGCCTTCGGCCACTTCGCCCAGGCGGCTGACCGCCTGCTCCAGGCTCAGGCCCTGGCCCAGCGCGTGGCCGACCTGATAGTTGCGGCTCTTTGGCGAGGAGCAGGTGACGATCAGGTCACCGACACCGGCCAGGCCGAGGAAAGTCATGGGGTTGGCACCCTGACTGACGGCGAACCGGGTCATCTCGGCCAGGGCGCGGGTAATCAGCATGCTCTTGGTGTTCTCGCCCATGCCCAGGGCCACCGCCATGCCAGCGATGATGGCGTAGACGTTCTTCAGCGCCCCGCCCAGCTCGACACCAAAGCGGTCGGCACTGGCGTAGACGCGGAAGGTACGCCCGTGCAGCACGGCCTGCACCTGCTGGCACAGTTTTTCGTCCTCGCTGGCGACCACCGTGGCGGTCAGCGCATGTTCGGCGATTTCACGGGCCAGGTTGGGGCCGGACAGCACGCCGATACGCGCCTCGGGGGCGATTTCCTCGAGGATCTGGCTCATCAGCTTGAAGCTTTGCGCTTCGATGCCCTTGGTCAGGCTGACCAGGCCCTTGCCGCGCAGCAACTCGGCATGCGGAGCCAGCACGCTACGCAAGGCGCTCGATGGCAGGGCGACGAAAATCAGCTCGCTGGCCTGCAGTGTGGCGAGCAGGTCGCTGACCGGCTCGACGCCGTCGTGCAGGCGGATGCCCTTGAGGTAGCGCGGATTCTCGCGATTGACGCGCATGGCCTCAGCCTGTTCCGGGTCGCGCATCCATTGGCGCACCGGCACACCGTTTTCTGCCAGCAGGTTCGCCACGGCGGTGCCGAAGCTGCCGCCTCCCAGAACTGCAACAGGTTGCTGTTCAGTCATATCCAATCCGTTAAAGCCAAAAGTTAAGTGGCGACCCAGCCATTATACGGCTCGCCTGCTACAGAACCAGTGTCAGTACTGGCCTCTTCGCGGGTAAACCCGCTCCCACAGGTACAACGAAGCCTTCAGCAGCGGTGCGTTCCGTGTGGGAGCGGGTTTACCCGCGAAAGGGCCATCACGGGTAATGCAGATCACTGGCAAATACGCCACGGTCAGTTACCATGCCTGTTTCAATCCTGATACAAGGCCGCTTTGTGTTCCCTGGCACGCCCTCGTACCCGCGCCTGCTCATACTGACTGCCCTGCTCGGCGGCCCGGCCGTGGCCGATGACCTGTTCATCGACAACACGGACCTGCCGCAGGTTCTGACTGCAACGCGCCTGAAACAATCCCCCGCCGCAGTCCCGGGCAGCATGACCGTGCTCGACAGCGAGCTGATTCGCGCCAGCGGTGCCCGCGACATCCCCGAGCTGCTACGCCTGGTGCCGGGCATGATGGTGGGCTACAACGCCGGCAACCAACCCACGGTCAACTACCACGGCAGCAACGTCAACGATGCCCGGCGCATGCAGGTGCTGATCGATGGCCGTTCGGTGTACCGCGCCGGCCTGGCCACGGTGGACTGGAGCGACATCCCCCTGGCCATGGAGGATATCGAGCGCATCGAGGTGTTCCGCGGCCCCAACACGGTCAGTTATGGCGCCAACGCGCTGATGGCAGTGGTCAACATCCTTACCCGCAACCCGGCCGACAGCCATGGCACGCGGATGAAAATGACTCGCGGCCAGGATGGTATCAACGATTTCTACGCCAGCCACGGCTTCGGCTGGGATGGCGGCGACATGCGCCTGTCGCTGTCAGGCCAGCAGGACGATGGCTTCGACGAGAACCAGTTCGGCCAGGATTACCGCGACAGCCGCCGATTGACCCGCTTCAATATCAACGCCAGCCACAGCCTGGCACACGACCAGACCCTGGAATGGCAACTTGCTGCGAAGGAAGGCAGCAACCAGCGGCCTTATACCTACCAGCCGGTGTTCGCCAAATACGAAGCCGGTAACAACGCTGACGTCAGTGCCAAGGACTACGCCGGCTCATTGCGCTGGACAAAGGACTTCAGTTCTGAGCACAGCCTGTATATCCAAGGCTCTGCCCAACATTTCGACCGTCAGCAGGTGTGGCGTGCCTGTGACGCTTTGCAGTCGTTCAGCCCGGAATTGACCCAGCTCTGGCAAATGAACCCCGATTTCGCCGAAAAAGTGGCGCGCGGCATTGCTACCGGCGCACCACTTTCGACCAACGATCCCGTCATGAGAGGGCTTCTGGAGAAGGTCCAGCAGCAATGGGCGAACGGTGGCAAGCAGCAGGTTTGCGGCGACGTCGACCAGAGCACCCGCGAAACCCGCTATGACCTGGAAATCCAGGACACCCTGAGCCTGACCGACAGCCTGCGCCTGCTCAGCGGCATGAACTACCGCTATGATCGTGCCGACTCGCAGACCTACTTCAATGGCAGCATCGACGACCAGACCTGGCGCCTGTTCGGCCAACTGGAGTGGCGCGCCGACGAACACTGGATCCTGCAGGGTGGTGCCATGTTCGAGGACTCGCGCCTGTCCGGCAGCTCGCTGACCCCACGCGTGGCGGTCAACTACCTGATCACCCCGCGCCATGGCCTGCGTGCAGTGTATTCCGAGGCAGTGCGCTCGCCAGACATGTTCGAGAACAACGTCAACTGGAGCTACACGGTCAAGAACCTGACCCCCAACGCCTTTGGCCTGCAAAACGGCGAATACTTCGTCAAGACCCGCGGCCCGGGCGACCTCGACCAGGAACGCATGCGCTCGCGCGAACTCGGCTACAACGGCTACTTCAGCGACATCGACCTGAACATGGATGTGAAGCTGTTCTATGACGAGATCACCGGCATGATCAGCGAGCCCCTGAAGAACAACCAATACATCGCCAGCAATGCCAACAAGGCCCGTTTCAGCGGCAGCGAGGCGCAACTGGACTGGCGCCCGACCCTGCGCGACCGCCTGCGGGTGACCTACGCCTACGTGGATGCATGGGCCAGCAACCCCGCCGACCGCCGCCTCAGCGCGCGCAACAGCGGCTCGGCCGGATGGATGCGCGAGTGGGGTGCCGGTTGGTCGAGCGCGCTGTTCTATTACGGCGACGATGCGCTCAACCAGTACCGCTACGAGCGCCTGGACCTGCGCCTGGCCAAGCGTTTCCGGGTGCATGGCAGCAACCTGGAGCTGGCGGCGCTGTGGCAACAGCGCCTGGACGATGAGCCGACCACCGCAATCCAGAACCGCTACGACAGCCGCCACCGCCTGAGCGTCAGCGCGGAGCTGGAGTTCTGATGGCCCTGCTGCTGCGCCTGTTGCTGTTGTGCCTGTGGCCGATGGGGCCGCTGTTCGCCAGCGAAATCCTGTTGGTAGGCGCGGAAGACCAGCCTGGCATTCGCAGTTTCGTCGCCGCGCTGGAAAGCCGCCGGCCGCACGACCATGTACATTTCCAGACCACCGACGACCTGCCACGTCCGGGCAAGCTCAAGGCTGACCAGCGCCTGATCCTGCTGGACAACGCCGCACTGGAATGGCGCCTCGCGGAAACTGCCGGCCCGCCGGCCCTGGCCATGAGGGTCAGCCGGGTACAGGCTGAACAGCGCCTGGGAAAGTCGCGGCCCGCGTTCCTCACGCTGCTGTGGAGCGATCCGCCGCTGGGCCGGCAGTTGCGCCTGGCGCGCTACCTGCTGCCGCAGGCCCAGCGCATTGGTGTGCTGTACGGTGAGCACAGCAGCTTTCTGCTCGAAGAGCTGCGCCACGCCGCCCGCGCGCTGGACCTGGAGATCATTGCCCAGGACTGGCCCGACCCGCGCGACAGCCGCCCTTTGCAACACTTGTTGGCCAACAGTGACGTGCTGCTGGGCCTGGACGATGCCGACCTGTACAACTCCAAGACTGCGAAAAACCTGCTGTTGAGCAGCTATGGCCGGCAGATGGCGCTGATCGGCCCGAACGCCGGGTTCGTCCGCGCCGGCGCCCTGGCCAGCACTTTCAGCGACCAGGACGATTGGCTGGCGGTGCTCGACCAGTTGCTCGACCAGCCACCGGCACGCTGGCCACGCAGCCTGTACCCGGTACGCTTCGGCGTCAGCGGCAACCAGCAGGTGGCGCGCGCCCTGGGCCTTGAACCGATCGATCCGAACGCCGCCGCCAAGGCCCTGGCCGAAGGAGAACCCACCCCATGAGCAAGCGCCTGAGCTGGGACATCCACACCCGCACCCAGATCATCAGCCTCGGCCCTGCCCTGCTGTTGACCTTGCTGCTGATCAGCTTCTTCACCTTCGTGCGTATCCAGGACCTGCGCCAGGAACTGAACCACACTGGGCAACTGATCGCCAACCAGCTGGCGCCAGCCTCGGAATACGGGGTGATCTCGGGCAACAACGAAGTGCTCGAGGGCCTGATGCGCGCCACGCTCAGCATCCCCCACGTGCGCTTCCTCGAGGTGCAGGACAGCCGCAACCACATACTGGTCTATGTGGAGCAGTCCGACGAAAGTGCCAACCGCGCGCAGCGCGTCGAAGTGTTCCAGGCGCCCATCCGCCTGCAGCAGATCCGCCTGGACAGCGACTTCCTGCAACAGGGCAAAGCCACCACCCCGGCCATCGGCGACGATTACCTGGGCCGGGTCATCGTCGGCATGTCCGATGACGCCTTCAGCCAGCGCCAGCAGGAAATCGTGATCAAGGCCGGCATCCTCGCGCTGTTCGCCCTGCTGTTCACCTTCCTGCTGGCGCGCCGCCTGGCCCTGAGCCTGGCCAAGCCGATCAGCGACATGGGCCATGCGGTCAAGGCCATCCAGCAGGGCGAGTACCACACCCTGTTGCCGGTGGTCGATGACAGCGAACTGGGCCATCTGGCACGCCACATCAATAACCTGGCCCATGCCCTGGCGCAGGCCAGCAATGAACAGAAGCAGGCGATCGCCGAGCTTATCCAGGCCCGCGAGGAGGCCGAACAGGCCAACCGCGCCAAATCGGATTTCCTCGCGATGATGAGCCACGAGCTGCGCACGCCGATGAATGGCGTGCTGGGCATGCTGCAGTTGCTGGAAACCACGCAGTTGAACAGCGAGCAGGCCGAGTACACCGCGGTGGCCAGCGAATCCACCGGGCACCTGCTCAAGGTCATCAACGACATCCTCGACTTCTCGCGCATCGAACGCGCCGCGCTGCAACTGGAACACATCGACTTCAACCTTGGCGAACTGATCACCAGCAGCGTCCAGTCGTTCCAGCACAGCGCCCAACAGCGCGGCCTTGCCCTGCACCTGCAAATGCCGGCGGGTATCGAGCAGCTGCAGGTGAACGGCGATCCCACGCGCATCCGCCAGATCCTGCTTAACCTGGTCGGCAACGCGCTGAAATTCACCGAACGCGGCCAGGTTCAGGTCGAGGCGCGCTGGCAGGTGCTGGACCGCCAACTGATCTGGCTGACCTGCAGTGTGCGCGACACCGGTATCGGCATCGACAACGAACGCCTGGAAATGATGTTTGTCGCCTTCCAGCAGGCCGACAGCTCGATTTCCCGCCGCTATGGCGGCACCGGGCTGGGGCTGTCGATCGCCCGCACCCTGGCCGAACGCATGGGCGGCAAGCTGCGTGGCGAAAGCCGTGAAGGCCTGGGCTCAACCTTCACCTTGGAGATGCCTCTGGCGCTGGCCAGCCCTGCCCCGCTCTCGCTGACGCAGCCAAGCGCTGCGCCAGCGGCGGTGGCCGACAATGATCAGGTGCTGCTGGTAGAGGACAATCCGGTCAACCAAAGTGTCATCGAAGCCATGCTGCGTAGCCTGGGGCTGGCGGTATGCACGGCCGAGGACGGCCTGGAGGCGGTCGAAAGGGTCAGCCGGCAGCGTTTTGCCGCCGTGCTGATGGACTGCCGCCTGCCGCACCTGGACGGCTATGAAGCCACCCGGCGTATCCGGCAGCTGCCCAACGGCGCCAGGCTACCGATCATCGCCCTGACCGCCAACGCCTTGCAGGGCGACCGCGAGCGTTGCATGGCGGCCGGCATGGACGACTACCTGAGCAAACCCTTGCGCCGCACCGAACTGCAGCGTGTGCTGCAGCGCTGGCTACCCGGTCAGACAACCGCGACTGGCGATAAATGCTAAAGTGCGGCAGTCTTAAACACTGGACAGGACCTTCATCGGACCTGAAAATAGACGTTTCAGTGCACACCTGTACTTCTTTCACCGGGTGCACTGTGACTTTCACCACAACGCAATAGTCTACCTGTAGGCTGCCGCCCCGAACGCGATGCGTATCGGGCCGGCCGGGAAGATTCATCCCCTGCCGCAGGGGGTTATTGAGGAGCTCGCATGACCAAACAACACGCCTTTACTCGGGAAGACCTGCTGCGCTGCAGTCGCGGTGAGCTGTTCGGCCCAGGTAATGCGCAACTGCCCGCGCCGAACATGCTGATGGTCGATCGCATCACCCATATCAGCGAAGAAGGCGGCAAGTACGGCAAAGGTGAATTGGTCGCCGAGCTGGATATCAATCCGGACCTGTGGTTCTTCGCCTGCCACTTCGAAGGCGACCCGGTAATGCCGGGCTGCCTGGGCCTCGATGCCATGTGGCAGCTGGTAGGTTTCTTCCTCGGCTGGCAGGGCCTGCCAGGCCGCGGGCGCGCCCTGGGTTCGGGCGAGGTGAAGTTCTTCGGCCAGGTACTGCCGGAAGCCAAGAAAGTCACTTACAACATTCACATCAAGCGCGTCCTGAAGGGCAAGCTGAACATGGCCATCGCCGATGGCTCGGTCAGCGTCGACGGCCGCGAGATCTACACTGCCGAAGGCCTGCGGGTCGGCGTGTTCACCTCCACTGACAATTTCTAAGGGTTATTCGCATGCGCCGCGTCGTTATCACTGGTCTGGGCATCGTATCGTGCCTGGGCAATGACAAAGCTACCGTCACCGAAAACCTGCGCAACAGCCGTCCGGGTATCCGTTACAACCCGGAATACAAGGAAATGGGGCTGCGTAGCCAGGTTTCCGGGTCCATCGACCTCAACCTCGAAGAACTGATCGACCGCAAGGTCTACCGCTTCGTCGGCCACGCTGCTGCCTACGCCTACCTGGCGATGCAGGATGCGATCAAGGACGCCGGCCTGACCGAAGAGCAGGTTTCCAACCCGCGTACCGGCCTGGTGGCGGGCTCCGGCGGCGCCTCGACCCTGAACCAGATGGAAGCGCTGGACACCCTGCGTGAGAAAGGCGTCAAGCGCGTCGGCCCATACCGCGTTACCCGCACCATGGGCAGCACCGTTTCGGCGTGCCTGGCTACCCCGTTCAAGATCAAGGGTATCAACTACTCGATCTCCTCGGCCTGCGCCACTTCGGCACACTGCATCGGCACCGCGCTGGAGCAGATCCAGTGGGGCAAGCAGGACATCGTCTTCGCCGGTGGCGGTGAAGAAGAGCACTGGAGCCAGTCGTTCCTGTTCGATGCAATGGGCGCCCTGTCGACCAAGCGCAACGAAACCCCGGAACAGGCCTCGCGCGCCTACGACGCCGACCGTGATGGCTTCGTCATCGCTGGCGGTGGCGGCATGGTGGTGGTCGAGGAGCTGGAACACGCCCTGGCCCGTGGCGCCAAGATCTACGCGGAAATCGTCGGCTACGGCGCCACTTCCGACGGCTACGACATGGTTGCCCCGAGCGGCGAAGGTGCTATCCGCTGCATGCAGCAGGCGCTGTCGACCGTCGACACTCCGATCGATTACCTGAACACCCACGGCACCTCGACCCCGGTCGGTGACGTTGCCGAGATCAAGGGCGTTCGCGCCGTGTTCGGCGACAAGGCACCGAAAATCAGCTCAACCAAGAGCCTTTCGGGCCACTCGCTGGGCGCTGCCGGCGTACACGAGGCGATCTACTGCCTGCTGATGATGGAAAACAACTTCATCGCCGGCTCCGCCAACATCGACGAGCTGGACCCGGAGGTCGCCGACCTGCCGATCCTGCGCAAGACCGAAGAAAACGCCAAGATCGACACGGTCATGAGCAACAGCTTCGGCTTCGGCGGCACCAACGCCACCCTGGTGCTCAAGCGCTGGGAAGGCAAGTAAGACGCTGCTGCGGTAAACGAAAACGCCCCGACTGGTTCGGGGCGTTTTCATTTGTGTTGCCTGTACCGGCCTCTTCGCGGGCGCGCCCGCTCCCACAGGTACAGCACCGGTTTCAACAGCAGCGCGGCCCCTGTGGGAGCGGGTTTACCCGCGAAAGGGCCGGCACAGGCGAAATACTATTGCTTGGGCAACACATCCAGAAAATTCTCCCTGGCCACCTTGTTGGCAACTTGTTCCGGCAATGCATCCAGAAACGGCCTGAACCCGTGCATCTGCTCCCCAAGGCTACCAAACCGCCCCACCACATCCGAACCCAGCATGAACCGTTCCGGGAACCTCTCGACCAGTGCCAGCCACTCCTTGCGCGGTACCCCCTGGCCATCCAGCAGATAGGGTTTCAGCACGCTCCACGACAAATCGACATACAGGTTCGGGTAATCCTCCAGCAACCGCGTCAGCACCGGCAGCAGAAAGTCCATTTGCGTCTGGTGCCGCTGAATCTCCATGCTGCTGCCGGCGTGCGCCCAGATGAACCGCGTGTGCGGGTGATTGCGCAGCGGCTGTTCGATCTCCGCCAGGTACAGCGGGTTACGCTCGCGCTTGGAGGTGATGTTGGAATGCAGCAGCACCGGCAGGTCGCGCTCGGCCGCCAGGTGGTAGATACGCGCCATGGCTTCGTTGTTGGCGCGCGGCGTGTCACCGCTGGTCAGAGCAGTCAGGTCATCGTGGCGGGTGAACACCTCGCCAATGCCCTGCCACAGCCCCGGATGCAGATCGAGCATGCGCTCGATATGGCTGGCGGCGTTCTTGTCCACCGGATTGAAGCCGGCCAGGAACGGATGAAAGCGCTTGCGCTGCTCGTCGGGCAGTTGCTGTAGCGCCGCAGCCACGTAGGTATCGGTGGCGCTGTACCAGTAGGCTTCGGCGTCATCCCCAGCGTAATAGCGTGGGCGCTTGGGCTCGTCTTCATGCCACTTCTTGGCCACCGGCACGCCGGAAATCATCGACTGCTCGATACCGGCGGCATCCATGGCCTTGATCAGCGCAGGCATGCCTTCGCTTTCCTGGAAGAAGTCGACGTAGTGCAGGTGAGCATCACTGTAGCGGTAGTCGCGTGCCTGCGCCGCTTGGCACAGCCAGGTGGATAACAGCACGCAGGCCAACGCTCTCACGATCATGATGAAGCTTCCTTTTCCGGGTATCAGATCTCTAGACCGGCCGGCCTGCGAGACGGTTCAGCCGGGGCGGGCAAACCGCTATGCTTGGGGCATTTCCACCTTGCCTGGAGCCTTCCCATGAGCAGCCCCCTGGTCATCCGCCCACGTGCCGAATCGGTCGAGGGCCAGCCGATCCTGCGCCCGCTGCCATCAGCCCAGTGTCGCAGCGTCGGCCCGTTCGTGTTTTTCGACCACATGCTCGAAACCGACTATGCCCCGGGGCATGGCATGGACATCCGCCAGCACCCGCATATCGGCCTGTCGACCCTTACCTACCTGTTCGAAGGGGCAATCCTGCACAAGGACAGCCTCGGCTCGGCGCAGCGGGTGCTGCCGGGCGACGTCAGCTGGATGACCGCAGGCAGCGGCGTGGCCCATGTCGAGCGCACGCCTGAAGATGCCCTGGCCCATGGCTCACGCCTGCACGGGCTGCAGGTATGGCTGGCGTCGCCACGCGAGCATGAACAAGGCCCGGCAAGCTACAGCCACCACCCGGCGGCGAGCCTGCCGGTCAGCGACAGCCTGGGGGTACGCATCTGCATGATCGCTGGCAGCGGGTTCTGCCTGGAATCGCCGGTGCCAGTGCTCTCCCCTACCCTGTACGCGCATGTACAGATGCAACCGGCAACCACGCTACTGGTGCCGAACGAGCATTCGCAGCGGGCGCTGTACCTGCTTGATGGTGAGCTGGTGATGAACGATGAGGATGTGGAACCCTGCAGCCTGGTGGTCCTGCCCGAGGGTGAAGAGGTGACGCTGTATGCGGAGGGTGAGTGCCAGCTGGTGCTGATTGGTGGCGCACCACTGGATGGGCCGCGGCGGATGAACTGGAACTTTGTCGCCAGTGATGTGGAGCTGATCGAACAGGCCCGGGCCAAGTGGGCTGCGGGGGATTGGCCGGTGGTGCCAGGGGAAACCTCGCGAATCGAGTTGCCTAGGTGAAAGGGGGGCGTTTTTGCGACCCATTCGCGGGTAAACCCGCTCCCACAGACAGCGCAGTACCTGTGGGAGCGGTTTACCCGCGAATGGGCTGCAAAGCAGCCCCGTGCAATCTCAGCGCTGGAAAACTTCGGTCAGCAGGTTATGCATCGCCCGGAACGCCCGCTCCGAGGTACGCCGGTCATACTGCATCTTGCCCGGCACGTTGGCGCTCGGGTCGGTAAACGAGTGCACCGCGCCGCCATAGCTCAGCAATTGCCAGTCAACCTTGGCCGCGTTCATCTCCTCCTCGAACGCCGGCAACTGCTCCTTCGGCACCAGTGGATCGGAAGCGCCGTGCAGCACCAGCACCGAGCCCTTGATGCGCTTGGCATCTTCCGGATTCGGCGTGTCCAGCGTGCCATGGAACGACACCGCTGCACGCAAATCGGCGCCGGTACGGGCCAGCTCCAGTGCACAGCAGCCACCAAAGCAGAAACCAAACGTGCCGACCTTGCCCGGCTCCAGAAGCGCCTTCGACTGCCCCAACAGTTGCGCCAGGGCTTCCTGCATGCGCTTGCGCAGCTCGCCACGATCGTTCTTCAACGGCATCATCGCCGCGCCGGCCTCGTCCGCGTTGGACGGACGCACCGATTGTCCGTACAGGTCGGCAATCAGCACCACATAACCTTTCTCGGCCACTTCCTTGGCGATGCGCTCGGCACCTTCGCCGATACCCATCCAGTTCGGCGCCATCACCAGACCTGGCCGCCCCAGCGCGCCCGGCTCGTATACCAGGCGGCTTTCATACGCCTTGCCGGACAGGTGATAGACCAGCGATTCGACGATTACTTTGCTCATCAAGCACTCCTTTGGCACTCGTCATCAATATGCTCGCCATGAAAAAAGCCCGCCGAAGCGGGCTTTCCTATGCATCAACTCAAGCAGACAGTTCGACCAGCAGCTTGTTCAGGCGACGAACGTAAGCCGCCGGGTCCTTCAAGCTGTCACCGGCCGCCAGGGCCGCCTGATCGAACAGGATGTGCGACAGCTCGGCGAAGCGGTCTTCGCTCTGCTCGTTGTCCAGCTTCTCGATCAGCGGGTGGGTCGGGTTGAACTCGAAGATCGGCTTGGACTCCGGCACCTTCTGCCCGCTGGCTTCGAGGATCTGGCGCATCTGCAGACCCAGGTCCTGTTCACCGATGGCAAGGATCGCCGGCGAGTCGGTCAGGCGGTGCGACACGCGCACTTCGGCCACGCTGTCACCCAGCGCGCCCTTCAGGCGCTCGACCAGGCCTTCCTTGTCCTTGGCGACTTCTTCCTGGGCCTTCTTGTCTTCTTCCGAGTCCAGCTTGCCCAGGTCCAGGTCGCCACGGGCGACGTCGACAAAGGCCTTGCCGTCGAACTCGTTCAGGTAGCTCATCAGCCACTCGTCGATACGGTCGGTCAGCAGCAGCACTTCGATGCCTTTCTTGCGGAAGACTTCCAGGTGCGGGCTGTTCTTGACCTGCGCGTACGACTCGCCGGTGAGGTAGTAGATCTTGTCCTGGCCTTCCTTGACGCGAGCCAGGTAGTCCGCCAGGGCGACGCTCTGCTCGCCGCTGTCGTCCTGGGTGGAAGCGAAGCGCAGCAGGCCGGCGATCTTTTCCTTGTTGGCGAAGTCTTCGGCCGGGCCTTCCTTCAGCACCTGACCGAAGTTCTTCCAGAAGCCCTTGTACTGCTCGGGCTCGTTCTTCGCCAGCTTCTCCAGCATGTCCAGCACGCGCTTGGTCAGCGCGGTCTTCATCGAGTCGATGATCGGGTCTTTCTGCAGGATTTCACGCGACACGTTCAGCGACAGGTCGTTGGAGTCGACCACACCCTTGATGAAGCGCAGGTACAGCGGCAGGAACGATTCGGCCTGGTCCATGATGAACACGCGCTGCACGTACAGCTTCAGGCCGCGTGGCGCTTCGCGCTGGTACAGGTCGAACGGCGCGCGGGCCGGCACGTACAGCAGCGAGTTGTATTCGAGCTTGCCTTCTACCTTGTTGTGGCTCCAGGCCAGCGGGTTTTCGAAGTCATGGCCGATGTGCTTGTAGAACTCCTGGTATTCCTCGTCCTTGATTTCGGTACGCGGACGGGTCCACAGGGCGCTGGCACGGTTGACGGTTTCCCACTCTTCGGCCGGCTGCTCTTCGCCTTCGGCGGTAGCTTGCTCTTTCAGCAGCTGGATCGGCATGGCGATGTGGTCGGAGTACTTCTTGACCACGTTGCGCAGGCGCCAGCCATCGGCGAACTCCTGCTCGCCCTTCTTCAGGTGCAGGACGATGCGGGTGCCGCGCTGTGGCTTGTCGATGGTGGCGACTTCGAACTCACCTTCGCCCTTCGACGACCAGTGCACGCCTTCAGCGGCCGGCTGGCCGGCACGGCGGCTGTACACGTCGACCTTGTCGGCAACGATGAACGCGGAGTAGAAGCCCACACCGAACTGACCGATCAGGTGCGAGTCCTTCTTCTGGTCACCGGTGAGGTTCTTCATGAAGTCGGCAGTGCCGGACTTGGCGATGGTACCCAGGTGGGCGATGACGTCTTCGCGGCTCATGCCGATGCCGTTGTCCTCGAGGGTCACGGTACCGGCGTCCTTGTCGAAGCTCAGGCGAATCTTCAGGTCGGCGTCGCCTTCGAACAGCTCTGGCTTGGCCAGGGCCTCGAAACGCAGCTTGTCGGCGGCGTCGGAGGCGTTGGAGATCAATTCACGCAGGAAGATCTCCTTGTTCGAATACAGGGAATGGATCATGAGGTGCAGCAGCTGCTTTACCTCGGTCTGGAAGCCCAGCGTTTCTTTTTGAGTCTCCACACTCATGGTCTTCAAAACTCCGATCTGATGGCAGTTGACGCCTGGCGGCCAGGTTGGCCAGCGTTTAGCGGCGGATGTCATGCAGATGGGGGCTGCCCGGATGATTTCAAGGGCTTTTCCGGTTCGATCTTGAAATGGGCCCGAGCCGTGGCGATCGGCGACTGCCTGTCCCCCTGCCAGGCGGTGATGGCCACATTGGTCACCCGTCGGCCCTGGCGCCAAAGCTGGCATTGGGCGTAAGTATCGCGAAAGTGCCCGGCGCGCAGGTAATCGATGGAAAAGTCGATGATCTTCGGAATGCTTGCGCTCTCGCTGAAGATCAGCAGGTACAGCGCTGCCGACAGTTCCATGAAGCCCGCGATCACCCCGCCATGGATGGCCGGCAGCAGCGGGTTGCCGATGTTGTCCTGGTTGGCCGGCAGGCGGAACAGCAGGTCATCGCCCTCACGCTCGCATTCAATGCCGATCAGGCCGGCATAGGGGATCAGCGCCAGCAAGGGCCGATAGTCTCCCACCGCGTGGGCAGCGTTGAGCTGTTGGCGAACCTCGTACGGAATCATGCCCCGCCCTCCTTCAGGCTGTTGCCGAAGCGGAGGCCACCCTTGATTTCCTGGCCCAGGCGCATGAACGTGCCCACCACCTGGCAGATAGGCTGGGCGGGGTCATCCTGATAGGCCGTGCCACGGGTGAAGATCACATCGCGGGTGACTCGGTAGCATTGGGCATGGCCGTAGATGTCCTTGCCGGCCTCGGCCGGGTGCATGTAGTCGATGCGCAGGTCCAGTGTCGGGCACACCTCGAAGCGCGGCAGCACGCACAGCGTGGCCATGCCGCAGGTGGTGTCCATCAGCGTGGTCAGCGCGCCGCCATGCACGGCGCCGGTCTGCGGGTTGCCGACGATGGCCGCAGACCATGGCAGCACCAAGGTCATGCCATCGGCATTGGTTTGCGCCACACGCATTTGCAACAACTGACAATGTTTCAGGGCCGAGAGAAAGCGCTCGGCCATGGCCATCAAGGTTGAATCGCTCATTGGCTGTTTCCCTGCGCATTGCCGCATCGGCATAAAATCGTTAAAAAGTCTATATAGAACGGGGCGTTATATATGTGTAATCTTCGCGGAACTTATTCCGCATAGTTGCACTCGAAGGAACAAGTCACTTATTTCACCAAGGAGAAACACCCCCATGCGTAAACCTTTTGCTTTTGCTCTGATGCTGGCTGCTGCCATGGGCCTGGCTGCTTGCGATAAAGCGAGCGAAGACAAAGCCCAGGACGCACAGCAACACGCCGAGCAAGCCCAGGAAAAAGCGGGCGAAGCTCAGGATAAGATGAACGAGGCTGCCAAGGAAAACGCCGAAGCCGCCAAAGATCAGGCCGAAGCCGAGCAGAAGGCCGCCGAAGAAGCCGCTCCGGCTACTCCGGCTCCGGAAGCCGCTCCTGCTGCTCCAGCCGAACCTGCCAAGCAGTAATCGGCTAAAACAAAAAAACCCGACATTGTCGGGTTTTTTTGTGCCTGAAACTTAAGGGTTAAACGTTTCAGGTTCCTGGTGCGGTGTTTTCCCTGGCAGGTTCGATCGAAATACTTTCGGTAGGTGTGAACACCATCACATCCAATACATCCGAATGGAACTCGCGGCGGTACAGAATCAGCACTACTCCGACACTCATGACCATGAATAACCATGGGCTGATGAACCAGCTCAACATGGCCATGCCGAAGTAATAGGAACGCAGGCCCAGGTTGAACTGGTTGGCGGCAAGCGACAGCACCCGCGCCGCCCGCGAGGCGAATGCCTTGCGTTCAAGCTCATTGACCAGCCGTTCACCGATCATCGGCGCCGAACCCACCAGCACTGCCGCGAAGTTGTATTGGCGCATGCACCAGCTGAAGGTGAAAAAGGCATAGACAAAAACCATGGCCAGGCACAGCAGCTTGATCTCCGACATGCCCTGGGAGGTCTGCTGTACCAGCGGCAGGTCGGCCAGCAGCGACAGCGCCCGGTCGGAAGCCCCGAGCACGGTAAGGATACCGGCGAGGATGATCAGGGTGCTGGAGGCGAAGAACGAGGCGTTGCGCTCGAGGTTGCCGATCACGCTGGCATCGGCAATGCGGTTGTCGCGCAGCAGCATGCGGCGCATCCAGTCTTCGCGATACAGGTGCAGCACGCTGGCCAGGCACGCGGTGTCGCGGCCCTTCCAGATGGCATAGCGGGTGTAACCGCCCCAGCACAGGGCGAACCAGATGATGGCCAAAAGGTTGTTGAAGTTGCTTTGGATGAAGTTCATGCACGGTTCCCGGGAGGGCCAGATACCTGAAGGATAGGGACCGGATTTCGACGCTGGCAAGCGGCAAAAGGCACACATCCATCCTGATATTTGTACTGCTCATCCCGGCCTCTTCGCGGGCACGCCCGCTCCCACAGGTACAGCGCCAATTCTGAGGTTTGCGCTTGACCTGTGGGAGCGGGCGTGCCCGCGAAGAGGCCGGTACAAGCAAACAAAAAGCCCCGCATCCTTTCGGATACGGGGCTCTTGAGTTTCCACCCTTGGCGAGCACCCTTCGGCTTGTGGCCGGTGCCGCCCTCAGGCTTCGACTATCAGGCCAGCGCTTCGCGCGGCTTGCCGAGCATGCGGTCGCAGGCCACGGCACCAACCAGGGTCACCACCGAAGGCACCAGCCAGGCCAGGCCCTGGTCGCTCAGCGGCAGGTGAGCCATGAAGTCCGGCAGCACGTGGGCAATGCTGCTGCCCTTGATCGCGTCGACCATGCCGAACAGCAGCGATACCAGCATCACTGGTGCCAGGATGCGGGTTGGCGAGTTCCACAGGTCCTTCACGAAGCTGAGCCCGACCACCACGATGCACGGCGGGTAGATCGCGGTGAGCACCGGGATCGAGAACATGATCAGCTTGGTCAAGCCGAGGTTGGAGATCAGCAGCGAGAAGCCCGCCAGGATCACCACCAGTGCGCGGTACGACAGCGGCAGCATCTGGCTGAAGTACTCGGCGCAGGCACAGGTCAGGCCAACGGCGGTCACCAGGCAGGCCAGCGCGATCAGCACGGCGAGGAAACCGCTCCCCAGGGAACCGAAGGTGTGCTGCACATAGGCATGCAGTACCGCCGCACCGTTGGTAGCGTCAGCCGCGATCTCGTGGCTGGTTGCACCCAGTCGGAACAGGCTGATGTACACCAGGGCCAGACCGACACCGGCGATCAGGCCGGCGATGATGGCATAGCGGGTGATCAGTTTCGGCGACTCGACACCGCGCGAGCGGATGGCGTTGACGATGACGATACCGAACACCAGGGCACCCAGGGTGTCCATGGTCAGGTAACCATCGGAGAAGCCCTTGGAGAACGCTGCGGCGGCATAGGCCGGCTGCGCTTCACCAATGGTACCGGCAGGCAGCGCGAAGGCGGCGATGCCCAGCACCGCCAGGGCGATGATCTTCAACGGTGCCAGGAAGCGGCCCACGGTGTCGAGCAGCTTGCCCGGGTACATGGACACGGCCAGTACCACGAGAAAATACACCAGGCTGTAGATGAACAACGCCAGGGGGCTTTCACCGGTCAGCGGCGCAACACCCACTTCGAACGATACGGTCGCGGTGCGCGGGGTGGCGAACAGCGGGCCGACCGACAGGTAGCACACGGCCGCCAGCAGGCCACCGAAGAACTTGCCGATCGGGCTGCTCAGGGCATCCATGCCGCCGCCGACCTTGGCCAGGGCGACCACGGTGATGACCGGCAGGCCTACGGCGGTAACCAGGAAGCCAAGGGCCGCCATCCATACGTGCGGGCCAGACTGCAGACCGACGATAGGCGGGAAGATGATGTTGCCAGCGCCCACGAAAAGCGCAAACGTCATAAAGCCAAGCGCCAGGATATCCTGGCCTTTGAGAACTTTCATTTAAGGTAGTACCACACTGCTGAAATCGGGATTCGAGAGGGGATTTCCCTTTGGATGAGGGGAAATGCTGCCCGGCTTGATAGGCCAGACCCGTTTAGCGTGTCGTTCCCTTTTGGGGTACGGGCACAGAGTGAGCGCGTAATGTAACTGTTTTGTCAGTCAAACGCACTGGCACAGTACTGCTTGTCCGATGTGCGTACATGTTTGTCGTCTGTGCGACCGAGGACAGCGAGAATTATCCTCGAATTGAAACATTCGTCTGCGTGAAAATTCCTATCAAAGCCATCGAAAAATCCATGTTGCCTGTACCGGCCTCTTCGCGGGCTTGCCCGCTCCCACAGGGGATCACCACAGCCCCGGAAAGTGGAGATCTCATGTGGGGGCGGGCAAGCCCGCGAAGAGGCCGGCACAGGAATTCCCCCCAGAAACGACAAAGGCCACCCGAAGGTGGCCTCTGTGCGCGTGGGGGGTATAGCAGTATTACTTCTTGACTTCCCAGCCAGTCAGCTCGGCCAGGGCCTTGCCGATGTCAGCCAGGGAACGCACGGTCTTCACACCAGCGTCCTGCAGAGCGGCGAACTTCTCGTCCGCAGTGCCCTTGCCGCCGGAGATGATGGCGCCAGCGTGACCCATGCGCTTGCCCGCAGGTGCGGTAACACCAGCGATGTAGGAAACGACAGGCTTGGTGACGTTGGCCTTGATGTAGGCCGCAGCTTCTTCTTCAGCCGAACCGCCGATCTCGCCGATCATGACGATCGCTTCGGTCTTCGGGTCTTCCTGGAACAGCTTCAGGATGTCGATGAAGTTGGAGCCCGGGATCGGGTCACCGCCGATGCCGACGCAGGTCGACTGGCCGAAGCCGGCGTCGGTGGTCTGCTTCACAGCTTCGTAGGTCAGGGTGCCGGAACGCGAAACGATACCGACCTTGCCTGGCAGGTGGATGTGGCCTGGCATGATGCCGATCTTGCACTCGCCCGGGGTGATGACACCTGGGCAGTTAGGGCCGATCAGGGTCACGCCCAGCTCGTCGCACTTGACCTTGGCATCCAGCATGTCCAGGGTAGGAATGCCTTCGGTGATGCACACGATCAGCTTGATGCCGCCGAAGGCAGCTTCCAGGATCGAGTCCTTGCAGAAAGGAGCCGGAACGTAGATCACCGAAGCATCAGCGCCGGTAGCTTCCACAGCTTCTTTCACAGTGTTGAACACTGGCAGGCCCAAGTGGGTGGTGCCACCCTTGCCTGGGGTTACGCCGCCGACCATCTTGGTGCCGTAGGCGATGGCCTGTTCGGAGTGGAAAGTACCCTGCGAGCCGGTGAAGCCCTGGCAGATGACTTTGGTGTCTTTATTGATCAGGACGCTCATTACTTGCCCTCCGCAGCTTTGACAACTTGTTGAGCAGCGTCGGTCAGGCTGGTTGCCGCAATGATGTTCAAACCGCTTTCTGCCAGTACTTTAGCGCCCAGTTCGGCGTTGTTGCCTTCAAGGCGAACGACAACCGGAACTTTCACGCCGACTTCTTTCACTGCACCGATGATGCCTTCGGCAATCATGTCGCAGCGAACGATGCCGCCGAAGATGTTGACCAGAACGGCCGCGACATTGCTGTCGGACAGAATGATCTTGAACGCTTCGGTAACGCGCTCTTTGGTAGCACCACCACCAACGTCGAGGAAGTTGGCCGGTTTGCCGCCGTGCAGGTTGACGATGTCCATGGTACCCATGGCCAGGCCGGCACCGTTGACCATGCAGCCGATGTTGCCTTCGAGGGCAACGTAGTTCAGTTCGAACTTGGCAGCGTGGGCTTCACGGGCGTCGTCCTGCGACGGGTCGTGGAAGGTTTTCAGCTTAGGCTGACGGTACATGGCGTTGGCGTCGATGTTGATCTTGGCATCGAGGCAGTGCAGGTCGCCGTCGGCCTTGATCACCAGCGGGTTCACTTCCAGCAGGGCCAGGTCGTGATCCTTGAACAGCTTGGCCAGACCAACGAAGATCTTGGCGAACTGTTGAACTTGCTTGCCTTCCAGGCCCAGCTGGAACGCCAGCTCGCGACCCTGGAACGGCTGAGCGCCGACCAGCGGGTCGATGGTGGCCTTGAGGATCTTCTCAGGCGTTTCGTGAGCGACTTTCTCGATGTCCACGCCACCTTCGGTGGAAGCCATGAACACGATACGGCGGCTCGAACGATCGACTACAGCGCCCAGATACAGCTCTTTGGCGATGTCAGTGCAGGATTCGACCAGAATCTTGGAGACGGGTTGACCGTTGGCATCGGTCTGGTAGGTAACCAGATTCTTGCCCAACCACTGTGCAGCGAACGCCTTGGCGTCTTCTTTGCTGCGAACCAGCTTGACGCCGCCCGCCTTACCGCGACCACCCGCGTGAACCTGGGCTTTTACCACCCACTCGTTCCCGCCGATCTTGTCGCAGGCTTCTGCAGCTTGCTCAGGGGTATCGACAGCGAAACCCTTGGAAACTGGCAGGCCGTACTCAGCGAACAGCTGCTTACCCTGATACTCGTGAAGATTCATGCTTTTTACCGTCTTCGTTAGGTACTGCGCTTCGGCGCTGCGCCATCACTGGCGCCGCACCACCTGTGACCGTTGACCCCGGGTTTTCCCGTGTGATCCGGTCCGGCGGACTTTCCGCGGTGAGTCATGCACGCAAGACTCACGACGGGCAGCCCGCCGTGGTTTCTTATAATTAACGCTTCTTACGGTTGGCCACGTGAATGGCGCCGCCATTCACTGCCAGCGCTGCTTCATGCAACGCTTCGGACAGGGTCGGATGGCTGAAGACCATCATGCCCAGATCCTCGGCACTGGTGCCGAATTCCATTGCGATTGCGCCCTGCTGCACCAGTTCGGCAGCCGATGGGCCAATCACGTGCACACCCAGGACGCGGTCGGTCTTGGCATCGGCGATGACCTTGACGAAACCACCGGTGTCGTTGGCAGCCATCGCACGGCCGCTGGCCGCGAACGGGAAGGTGCCCACGTTAACCTCAACGCCCTCGGCCTTCAAGGCCTGTTCGGTCTTGCCGACCCACGCGATTTCCGGGTGGGTGTAGATGACCGACGGAATCAGGTCGTAGTTCATCTGGGCCTTGTGGCCCTTGATGCGCTCGACCACCATGATGCCCTCTTCCGAAGCCTTGTGGGCCAGCATCATGCCGCGCACCACGTCACCGATGGCGTACACGCCAGGCACGCTGGTAGCGCAGTAGTCGTCGACGAAGATGTAGCCACGCTCATCGATGGTCACACCGCTGTCGGCAGCCAGCAGGTCGGTGGTCACCGGGCGACGGCCGACCGCGACGATCAGCTTGTCGAAGGTGATCTTCTGCTCGCCGTTGGCGTCGGTGTAGGTCACTTCGACTTCGTTGCCGTTGACTTTCGAGCCGGTGACGCGCGCACCCAGCTTGATGTCCAGGCCTTGCTTGGTCAGGGTCTTCTGGGCTTCTTTCGACACGGCGGTGTCGGCAGCCATCAGGAAGGTGTCCAGGGCTTCCAGGACGGTGACTTCAGCACCCAGGCGAGCCCATACCGAGCCCAGCTCCAGGCCGATCACGCCAGCACCGATAACGCCCAGGCGCTTCGGCACGGCCTGGAATTCCAGGGCGCCGGTGGAGTCGACGATGACGTTCTGGTCGACCGGAGCCGGTGGAATGTCGATCGGGCGCGAGCCGGAAGCCAGGATCACGTTCTCGGCTTCGATGACTTCGGTGGTGCCGTCAGCCTTGGTGACTTCGACTTTCTTGCCGGCCAGCAGCTTGCCGTGGCCCTGGATCGAAGTAACGCCGTTGGCCTTGAACAGGGTGGCAACGCCACCGGTCAGGTTCTTGACGATGCCAGCCTTGCGGCCAACCATCGCGGCGACGTCCATCTTCACTTCACCAGTGGAGATACCGTGGACGTTGAAGCTCTCTTTGGCTTCCTTGTACTTCCAGGAGCTGTCCAGCAGCGCCTTGGAAGGAATGCAACCTACGTTCAGGCAGGTGCCGCCCAGGGCCAGCTTGCCCTCGGCGTCGGTGTACTTCTCGATACAGGCAGTCTTCAGACCAAGTTGTGCGGCCTTGATGGCAGCAACATAGCCGCCAGGACCTGCACCAATTACCACTACGTCGAATTTCTGGGTCATAAAAGATTCCTTATCAGCTACAAGCTACAAGCCGCGGACCGCGCGGCATGGCTTCCTGCGAAGCCAGGGCCGGCACGGTACGCAGCCAGAGGGTTAGATGTCCAGCAGCAGGCGAGACGGATCTTCCAGCAGGTTCTTGATGGTGACCAGGAAGGTTACCGCTTCCTTGCCGTCGATCAGGCGGTGATCGTACGACAGCGCCAGGTACATCATCGGGCGAATCACAACCTGACCATTGATGGCCATCGGGCGCTGGATGATGTTGTGCATGCCGAGAATGGCAGCCTGCGGCGGGTTGACGATCGGGGTCGACATCATCGAACCGAAGGTACCACCGTTGGTGATGGTGAAGGTGCCGCCAGTCATCTCTTCGATGGCCAGCTTGCCATCACGAGCCTTCTTGCCGAAGGTGGCGATGCCGTTCTCGATTTCCGCCAGGCTCATCGACTCGGCGTTACGCAGTACCGGTACCACCAGGCCACGGTCGCTGGACACGGCTACGCCGACGTCGGCGTAGCCGTGGTAGACGATGTCGTTGCCATCGATCGAGGCGTTGACAGCCGGGAAGCGCTTCAGGGCTTCGGTGGCAGCCTTGACGAAGAACGACATGAAGCCCAGGCGCACGCCGTTGTGGGTCTTCTCGAACAGGTCCTTGTACTTCGAACGCAGGGCCATGACTTCGGTCATGTCGACTTCGTTGAAGGTGGTCAGCATGGCCATGCTCGACTGGGCTTCGACCAGACGCTCGGCGATCTTGGCGCGCAGGCGGGTCATCGGCACGCGCTTCTCGGTGCGGTCGCCAGCGGCAACGACAACCGGGGCAGCAGCGGCAGCGGCGGCAGGCTTGGCAGCTGCAGCAGGCGCCGACTTCTTGTTGGCGACGGCAGCGACGACGTCTTCCTTGGTGATGCGACCACCTTTGCCGGTGCCGGCAACGGCAGCCAGGTCGATGCCGTTCTCTTCAGCCAGCTTGCGCGCGGCCGGGGCGGCAACCGGGTCTTCTTCGCCAGCGTCGGCAGCAGCGGCAGCCGGGGCAGCAGCGGCCGGGGCGGCAGCTGGTGCAGCGGCGGCAGCACCGCCTTCAACGATCGAACCCAGTACTTCGTCGGACAGGACGGTGTCGCCCTCGCCCTTGACGATGGCGCCCAGCACGCCGTCGGCGGTGGCCAGTACTTCCAGGACGACCTTGTCGGTCTCGATGTCGACGATCAGCTCGTCACGCTTGACGGCATCGCCCGGCTGCTTGTGCCAGGTGGCAACGGTGCCATCGGCAACCGATTCCGGGAAGGTTGGGGCTTTGATCTCGATAGCCATTATCTGTGTTTCCTTAAATTCGGTTTCAGGTGCGCGAAGGCATTAAACAGTGAAAGCGTCTTGCAGCAGTTTTTCCTGCTGTTCGGCGTGCTTCGATGCGTAACCACAGGCTGGCGCGGCGGAAGCGTCGCGGCCGGCGTATTCCAGGACCAGTGCCTTGTTGTGGCGGCCCAGGATACGGCGCATGTGGTGCTGGCTGCTGTACCAGGCGCCCTGGTTCATCGGCTCTTCCTGACACCAGACCGCATGCTTGAGGTTGGTGTAAGGCGCCAGGATTTCGACCAGGTCGTCCTCAGGGAACGGATACAGCTGCTCGATACGCACGATGGCGATGTCTTCGCGGCCTTCGGCACGGCGTTTTTCCAGCAGGTCGTAGTAAACCTTGCCGCCGCACAGGACCAGGCGTTCGACCTTGGCCGGATCGAGGCTGTCGATTTCCGGGATCACGGTCTGGAACGAGCCTTCTGCCAGGTCTTCCAGGGTCGAGATGGCCAGCTTGTGGCGCAGCAGAGACTTCGGCGTCAGCACGATCAGCGGCTTGCGCAGCGGACGGATGACCTGGCGACGCAGCAGGTGGTAGATCTGGGCCGGGGTGGTCGGTACGCAGACCTGGATGTTGTGCTCGGCGCACAGCTGCAGGTAACGCTCCAGGCGCGCGGAGGAGTGCTCCGGGCCCTGCCCTTCATAACCGTGTGGCAGCAGCATGGTCAGACCGCACAGACGGCCCCACTTGTGCTCGCCGCTGGTGATGAACTGGTCGATCACCACTTGCGCACCGTTGGCGAAGTCACCGAACTGGGCTTCCCAGATCACCAGCGCGTTCGGCGTGGTGGTCGAGTAGCCGTATTCGAAGGCCAGTACCGCTTCTTCCGACAGGAAGGAGTCGTACAGTTCGAACTGAGGCTGGCCCGGGAACAGGTTCTTCAGCGGTACGTAGGTGCTGGCGTCCTTCTGGTTGTGCAGCACCGCGTGACGGTGCGAGAAGGTGCCACGGCCGATGTCCTGGCCGGTCATGCGGATCGGGTGACCTTCGAACTGCAGGGTGGCGTAGGCCATGGTCTCTGCATAACCCCAGTTGATCGGCAAGCCACCGGCCTGCATCTTCTGGCGGTCTTCGTAGATCTTGGCGACCTGGCGCTGGACGACGAAACCTTCCGGGATCTCCAGCAGCTTGGCCGACAGTTCCTGCAGAGTCTTGAGGTCGAAGCGGGTATCGTGACGCGCGGTCCAGGCATGGCCCAGATACGGACGCCAGTCGACGAACAGCTCGCGGTTCGGCTCCTTGACCAGGCTCTTCACCACGTGCAGGCCGTTGTCCAGCGCGTTGCGGTACTCGTCGATCTTGGCCTGGGCGCGTTCGGCATCGATGCGGCCGGCCTGGATCAGTGCCTCAGCGTACAGTTCACGCGTGGTGCGCTGCTTGCTGATCTGCTGGTACATCAAAGGCTGGGTGCCGTTCGGCTCGTCGGCCTCGTTGTGGCCGCGGCGGCGGTAGCAGACCAGGTCGATGACCACGTCACGCTTGAACTGCATGCGGTAGTCGATGGCCAGCTGGGTCACGAACAGCACGGCTTCCGGGTCGTCGCCGTTCACGTGCAGGATCGGCGCCTGGATCATCTTGGCAACGTCGGTGGCGTACTCGGTGGAGCGCGCGTCCAGCGGGTTGCTGATGGTGAAACCAACCTGGTTGTTGATCACGATGTGCACGGTACCGCCGGTCTTGAAACCGCGGGTCTGCGACATCTGGAAGGTTTCCATGACCACGCCCTGGCCGGCGAATGCTGCGTCGCCGTGGATCGAGATCGGCAGTACCTTGTCGCCAACGGTGTCGTTGCGGCGGTCCTGACGGGCGCGCACCGAACCCTCGACCACTGGCGAGACGATTTCCAGGTGGGACGGGTTGAACGCCATGGCCAGGTGCACTTCGCCGCCCGGGGTCATCACGTTCGAGGAGAAGCCCTGGTGATATTTGACGTCACCGGAGCCCAGCTCGTTCATCTTCTTGCCTTCGAACTCGTCGAACAGCTCGCGCGGGTTCTTGCCGAAGGTGTTGACCAGAACGTTCAGGCGGCCACGGTGGGCCATGCCGATCACGACTTCCTTGGTGCCGTAGGAACCGGAGCGCTGGATCATCTCGTCCAGCATCGGGATCAGGCTTTCGCCGCCCTCGAGGCCGAAACGCTTGGTGCCCGGGTACTTGGTGCCCAGATATTTCTCAAGGCCTTCACCGGCGGTCACGCGCTCGAGCAGGTGGGCCTGCACGTCAGCGGAAAACTCCGGACGGCCGCGCACGCTTTCCAGACGCTGCTGGAACCAGCTGCGCTGCTCGGAATCGACGATATGGGTGAACTCGGCGCCAATGGTGCGACAATATGTCTTCTGGAGCGCCTCGAAGATCTCGCGTAGGCTCGCCTCCTCTTTGCCGATGAACAGGTCGCCGGCACGGAAGGTCGTATCAAGATCGGCATTGGTCAAGCCGTAGTGATTGATCGACAGGTCTACGGGCGCAGGACGCTGCCACAACCCCAACGGGTCGAGCTTGGCAGCCTGATGGCCGCGCATACGATAGGCCTGGATCAGTCGCAGAACTTCAACCTGCTTCTTCTCGTGTTCACTGCTCACGCTCCCGGCGGATACCGGTTGGGCGCGGCGCTGGTTCTTTGCCAGCAGTACGAAATGGTCGCGGATTGTCGAGTGCGATACATCGGTAGCGGTGCTGCCGTCGGCGGGCAACTTCTGGAAGTAGGTGCGCCACTCTTCTGGCACAGCGTTAGGGTCGTGCAGGTAGAGCTCATAAAGCTCTTCCACATATGCAGCGTTACCACCTGAAAGGTGGGCGCTTTCCCACATGCGCTGCATCACGCTTTCTTGCATGCTTGGTCACCCTCGGTTAGGGGACTGATCGGCGAGAGCCACAGCAAACCTGGAAAAGTCCGAATACAGCGACTGAACCACGCCACTTGGATCCTGCTGATTTTCCGGGTACCAGCCCGGAAGCCCCTGCTGGTCTCATATCTTCATAGGTAATGAACGCAGGCTTTGTGGGCCCTTGTTCGGGTTTTACCTCAGTGCGGGCTCACCACCCGCACCTCGGCTTACTGCAGGTACAACTCTTTGTATCAGGTGCCGCTTTGCAGCAGCATGTTACGTACGTGGCCGATTGCCTTGGTCGGGTTCAGACCTTTCGGGCAAACGTTGACGCAGTTCATGATCCCGCGGCAGCGGAATACGCTGAACGGGTCATCCAGGGACGCCAGGCGCTCCTGGGTCTTGGTGTCACGGCTGTCGGCCAGGAAGCGATAGGCCTGCAGCAGTGCGGCGGGGCCCAGGAACTTGTCCGGGTTCCACCAGAACGACGGGCAGGAGGTCGAGCAGCAAGCGCACAGGATGCACTCGTACAGGCCGTCCAGCTTGTCGCGGTCTTCCGGCGACTGCAGGCGCTCGATGGCCGGTGCCGGGGTGTCGTTCTGCAGGAACGGCTTCACCTTCTCGTACTGCTTGTAGAAGATGCTCATATCGACGACCAGGTCACGAATGACCGGCAGGCCCGGCAGCGGACGCAGAATCAGCTTGTTGCCCTTCACCACCGCCGACAACGGGGTGATGCAGGCCAGGCCGTTCTTGCCGTTGATGTTCATGCCATCGGAACCGCAAACGCCTTCACGGCACGAGCGACGATAGGAGAAACCTTCGTCCTGTTCCTTGATCAGTGCCAGCACGTCCAGAACCATCAGATCCTTGCCGCCGGTATCGACCTGGAAGGTCTGCATTTTCGGCGCCGAATCGGTGTCCGGGTTGTAACGATAAACTTCGACTTGCAACATAGCGGCCACCCTTAGTAAGTCCGGACTTTTGGTTCGAAGGCTGGAACAGTCTTCGGCGCAAAGTTGACGCCACGCTTGGCGACGCGCTTCTCACCCGGGTAGTACAGGGTGTGGCACAGCCAGTTTTCGTCGTCACGGTCTTCGTAGTCTTCACGGGCGTGAGCGCCGCGGGACTCTTTACGGGCTTCTGCCGCGATGGCGGTAGCTTCGGCGACTTCCAGCAGGTTCTGCAGCTCCAGCGCTTCGATACGCGCGGTGTTGAAGGCCTGGGACTTGTCGTTGATCTTGACGTTGGCGATACGGTCACGCAGACCGGCCAGCTGCTCGATACCCTTCTGCATGTATTCGCCAGTACGGAATACACCGAAGTAGTTCTGCATGCAGCTCTGCAGCTCGCGCTTCAGGCTGGCAACGTCTTCACCGGTGGTGCGCTCGTTCAGCTTGTTCAGGCGGTTCAGGGCAACATCGACGTCGGTGTCGCTGGCGTCGCGGTATTCCACGCCTTCGGTCAGCGCCTTCTCCAGGTGCAGGCCGGCAGCACGGCCGAACACCACCAGGTCGAGCAGCGAGTTGCCGCCCAGGCGGTTGGCACCGTGAACAGATACGCACGCCACTTCACCTACGGCGAACAGGCCCGGGATGATGTGGTCGTTGCCTTCGGCGTCCATGGTAATGGCCTGGCCATGAATGTTGGTGGCAACGCCGCCCATCATGTAGTGGCAGGTCGGGATGACCGGTACCGGCGCGACCACAGGGTCGACGTGGGCGAAGGTCTTGGACAGCTCGCAGATACCTGGCAGACGGCTGTGCAGCACTTCCTCGCCCAGGTGGTCCAGCTTCAGCAGTACGTGGTCCTTGTTCGGGCCCACGCCGTTGCCGGCGATGATTTCCTTGACCATGGAACGGGCGACCACGTCGCGGCCGGCCAGGTCTTTCGCGTTCGGCGCGTAACGCTCCATGAAGCGCTCGCCGTGGGCGTTGATCAGGTAGCCACCCTCACCGCGGCAACCTTCGGTGACCAGTACACCGGCGCCGGCGATGCCGGTCGGGTGGAACTGCCACATTTCGATGTCCTGCACCGGCACGCCGGCACGCAGGGCCATGCCCACGCCGTCACCGGTGTTGATCAGGGCGTTGGTGGTGGAGGCGTAGATACGGCCGGCACCGCCAGTTGCCAGCACGGTGGCCTTGGACTTGATGTACAGGGTCTCGCCGGTTTCGATGCAGATCGCGATCACGCCAACGAATGCGCCGTCCTGGTTCTTCACCAGGTCAACTGCGTAGTACTCGTTGAGGAAGGTGGTGCCGGCTTTCAGGTTGCCCTGGTACAGGGTGTGCAGCAGCGCGTGACCGGTACGGTCGGAAGCGGCGCAGGTACGGGCAGCCTGGCCACCTTTACCGAAGTCCTTGGACTGGCCACCGAACGGACGCTGGTAGATGCGACCGGTTTCGGTACGCGAGAACGGCAGGCCCATGTGGTCCAGCTCGAAGACCGCAGCCGGGCCTTCCTGACACATATATTCGATAGCGTCCTGGTCACCGATGTAGTCGGAGCCCTTGACGGTATCGTACATGTGCCAGCGCCAGTCGTCGTTCGGGTCGGCCGAAGCGATGGCGCAGGTGATGCCGCCCTGGGCGGATACAGTGTGCGAACGGGTCGGGAAGACCTTGGTGACTACGGCAGTCTTGTGGCCGCCTTGAGCCAGCTGCAGCGCAGCGCGCATGCCGGCGCCGCCGCCACCGATGATGATGGCGTCGAAGGAAATGGTTGGAATGCTAGCCATGGATCAGATACCCCAGAGAATCTGCACACCCCAGACGAAGTAAGCGAACATCGCAACGCCGCATACCGCCTGGAACAGGAAACGAATCGCAGTTGCCGACTTGCCGAACGACATAGGCGTCAGGTAGTCGGTCGCAATGGTCCACATGCCGACCCAGGCGTGAGCGCCCAGGGCAACGAGGGCCAGCAGACTGAAGATCCGCATCGCGTTGTTGGAGAACAGACCATGCCACTGGGTGTAGTCGATGCCTGGGTGGGCGACCACGTAGCCGATCAGGAAGAGGAAGTAAGCCGCGAGAACGACCGCAGAAACGCGCTGCGCCATCCAGTCATAGAGGCCCGAACGCGACAGGTTCGTGACATTGGTTACCATACCCAAACTCCCACCAGAACGATCAGCACCACGGAGATGACGATCACGATTTTCGAGCCCAGCTTGCCGCCTTCCAGCGTCTCACCGATGCCCATGTCCATGATCAGGTGACGAACACCTGCCACGAGGTGATAAAGCAGGGCGGACAGCAGGCCCCAGGTCACGAATTTGGCCAGCGGGCTGGTCAGACACGCCTTCACCTCACCAAAGCCTTCCTCGGAACCCAGCGACTTGCCCAGTGCATAAAGCATGATGGCAAGGCCGAGGAACAGGATGACGCCGGAGATACGATGCAGGATGGACGTGTACGCAGTGACGGGGAGCTTGATGGTCCTTAGGTCTAGGTTTACAGGTCGTTGGCTTTTCACGGCTTTTTTCACACTGAAGAGCCCCTAGCGAATCAGGGCAAAGTTGTTGGTAAGTGTACTGGTCAGGTACCCACCACCCAGGGAACGGCGACCCCCAGCAGTTCGGGCTTGCAAGCCCCTGGCGGTCGGGTTGCGAGTATAGACAGTTAGGCTGCTTATGACAACGTGACGGGGTAGCCCAAATAGCGCATTGCCTTTAGCGCACAAAAGGCGTAAATGGGCGAGAATTTCGCGAAAAATCAGGCCTCAATGCCTGTTTCAACAAGCCTTTAGGCAAATTGACATCTGAATTTATCCCTCTATAGTGGTGCGGGCCCTGCGTGGGGGGTCTGTCTGATGATTTCAAGCATTAATAGGAGGCCACATGGCTGACAAAAAAGCGCAGTTGGTCATCGAGGGCGCTGCCCCCGTCGAGCTGCCCATTTTAACCGGCACCGTTGGTCCTGATGTAATCGACGTCCGCGGGTTGGGGGCCACTGGTCACTTCACCTTCGACCCTGGTTTCATGGCGACTGCCTCGTGCGAGTCGAAGATCACCTACATTGACGGCGACAAAGGTATCCTGCTGCACCGCGGCTACCCGATCGAACAGCTCGCTGAAAAATCCGACTACCTCGAAACCTGCTACCTGCTGCTCAACGGCGAACTGCCGAATGCCGAGCAGAAGGCCCAGTTCGTCAGCACCGTGAAGAACCACACCATGGTTCACGAGCAGTTGAAGTCCTTCTTCAACGGCTTCCGCCGCGACGCCCACCCGATGGCGGTGATGTGCGGCGTGGTTGGCGCCCTGTCGGCGTTCTATCACGACTCCCTGGACATCAATAACCCGCAACACCGCGAAATTTCCGCGGTGCGCCTGGTCGCCAAGATGCCGACCCTGGCCGCGATGGTTTACAAGTACTCCATGGGCCAGCCGATGATGTACCCGCGCAACGACCTGTCGTACGCGGAAAACTTCCTGCACATGATGTTCAACACCCCGTGCGAGATCAAACCGATCAGCCCGGTGCTGGCCAAGGCGATGGACCGGATCTTCATCCTCCACGCCGACCACGAGCAGAACGCCTCCACCTCCACCGTTCGTCTGGCCGGTTCGTCGGGTGCCAACCCGTTCGCCTGCATCGCCGCCGGTATCGCCGCACTGTGGGGCCCGGCCCACGGCGGTGCGAACGAAGCGGTACTGACCATGCTCGATGAAATCGGCGATGTCTCGAACATCGACAAGTTCATCGCCAAGGCCAAGGACAAGAACGACCCGTTCAAGCTCATGGGCTTCGGTCACCGCGTGTACAAGAACCGCGACCCGCGCGCCACCGTGATGAAGCAGACCTGCGACGAAGTCCTGCGCGAGCTGGGCATCAAGAACGACCCGCAGCTGGAACTGGCCATGCGCCTGGAAGAGATCGCCCTGACCGATCCGTACTTCATCGAGCGCTCGCTGTACCCGAACGTCGACTTCTACTCGGGGATCATCCTCAAGGCAATCGGCATTCCGACCAGCATGTTCACCGTGATCTTCGCCCTGGCACGTACCGTGGGCTGGATCTCGCACTGGAAAGAAATGCTCTCCAGCCCGTACAAGATCGGCCGCCCGCGCCAGCTGTACACCGGCGAGCAGAAGCGCGACATCGTTGCGCTGCAGGACCGCAAGTAAGCTTCCATAGCCGAACGCAAAAAGGCTGCCCTCGGGCAGCCTTTTTTATTCGTCCTGTGCTGGTCTCTTCGCGGGTAAACCCGCTCCCACAGGGACCCCACAGGCCCGAAAGTTTGCGGGATACCTGTAGGAGCGGGTTTACCCGCGAAGAGGCCAGCACAGGTGACACAATGCCTCAGTTTTTCTCAGCCCGCTCCCGCAACCCTTTCAGGGTATTGAACGGCGCATCCACCACGAACTTGTTGGCCACCATCGCCGGCACGCTACCACCCGGTTCGGTGTGCACCTGATAGGTCACTTCCGTGCTGTCGCCCTTGGGCACCAGCTTCCAGAAGCCTTCGACCTTCGCCACCCGCACAAAGCCCTTCTCTTCCGGGATATAGGTCGGCTCTTCCTTCAGGTTGCGCACCAGGCTGCCATCAGCCTCCTTCACAGTAGTCACATGCAACACCGAGTCCCGCGGCGTCACCGGCCATGGCGTATTGAACTGGGTATAGGTCCAGCTTTGGTCACCTTCGTGCTTGAGCAGCTTCTGCGACTTGCATTCGTGAATCCATGCACAAGCCCCGACCACGTCCTCCTGCAACGCCTGCACCTTGGCCAGCGGCGCCTTGATCACAGTGACACCTTGATAGGCCTTGTACTTGGAACCGGCCACTTCGCTAAGGGAAACCTTGATCCCCTCCTCGTCCTTGGCCACCTGCCAGTTTTCGGCCCAGGCCGCAGGCGCCAGCAGAACACCCATGCCACACAGCAGAGCAATACGCTTGAACGATCTCATCATGTTTATCCTTGTTTTCGAAGATCCAGCCTGTCACGCCGCCGTTATCTGTTCCCACCAGCCGAGAATCCTTATAGCCTCATCACGATCACTGCCACACACCTCGACATCCGCCTTGAAACCACCACACACCGCAGGCCTTTCGGGCTTGCCGAACAAGTCGCAGAGGTTGTCGACAGTCAGGTGCAGGCAGCGCTCGCCAGCCGGCTTGCCATTGGGCATGCGCGGCATCGCAGAGGTGATGGACGGGGCGATGCAGCAGGCACCACAGCCCTCACGACAGTTCATGGCTCTTCACCAAAATAACGACTCCCTGGAACAAAACGGGACGAGCGTCCCTGGATAGTAACCGCTCAAACAGGCGTTTGAAATTGCTGGCACGCTGAAATCTGCCATGACCCGGCAGTCAGTTCGTCAGCTACTGGCGGTACTCGAAATCGATGGCCGCCCCTTCCACTTCCCGACGGCTGTCATTGCGTAGCTGCAGCTGCATTTCATTGCTGATCAACCGGCCATTGAGCTGGAACGGGCTGTCGCTGGTCTCCGGCTTTTCAGTGAACATGGGGGGCAGAAGAGGTTTGCGACGCTGTATCGGCGACAGGCTGCCCACATCTGGCTCAAGGTTATCGACCATCTCGGCCGGCAGGCTGAGGTCGAGCTTTGCCTTGGGTAGCGGCTTGGCAACCTCCTTGCTCACCTGCTTGCGCGCCGGCCTGGCCTTGCTGTTACCGGCTTTTTTTGCTGATTGTTTGTGCGCTGGCCTGGCTGCGGCCTTCTGCACCGGCTTGGCCGCCTGCGCCTGGCTTGTCGGCTGTGCAGCCTGGGCAACACCAGCCAGGCTGCAGAGCGGTACAAGGCACAAGATCAGGGCAAAACGGCGCAGAGCATTCATGGCAAATGGACAGACTGGCAGGAAAAGTGCGTATGCTCCCTGTTCCACAGGCGCGTGGCAAGCCTATAAAAAAGCTGCCGCTGGCTCCCGGCACAATTGCTGGGCCAGCAAACCGAGGGTGATCACCGCGCGCTCGGCTTCCTTGTTCCAGGGTATGCCGCAATTAAGGCGGATGCAGTGGTTGAATTGCTCGGTGTTACTGAAGATCAGCCCCGGCGCAATACTGATGCCCTGCTCCAGCGCACGCACATGCAGCTCCTGAGTGTTGACCCGCCCCGGCAGGCTCACCCACAGGATGAAACCGCCCGTCGGCCGGGTCATCTGGGTACCCTCGGGGAAGTGTTGCTGCACCGCCAGCTGGTAGGCACTGAGGTTCTTGCGGTACTCCTGGCGAATGTAACGCAGGTGCCGGTCATAGCCGCCATTCTCCAGGTAGGCCGCCACACCCATCTGCGTCACGCTACAGGCCGAGTGAGTGGTGAAGGTTTGCAGGCGCTGGATCTCGTCCTGATAGCGCCCGGCAATCATCCAGCCAACTCGAACACCAGGGGACAGCGTCTTGGAAAAACTAGAGCAATAGATTACTCGGTCCAGGCGGTCGAATGCCTTGAGCGCCTTGGTCTTGCCTTGCTCGAACATCAGCTCGCCATAGATGTCATCCTCGACGATCTGGATATCGAAGTCCGACGCCAGGCGCAGCAACTGCTTCTGCCGCTCTTCCGGGACAGTGCCACCCAGCGGGTTGCTAAGGCGCGCGGTCAGAACCAGGGCCTTGATCGACCACTGGTTGGCGGCCAGTTGCAGCGCCTCGAGGCTGATGCCGGTGGACGGGTCACTGGGGATCTCGATCACCTTAAGGCCCAGCAGGTCGGCCAGTTGCAGCAGACCGTAATAGGTGGGCGATTCGGCCGCGATCAGGTCGCCTGGACGAGTCAGCACGCGCAGCGACATCTGCAGCGCATCGACACAGCCATGGGTCACGATCACTTCACGCGGGTCGACCAGTACGCCGGCATCACGCATGCGAATGGCGATCTGCCGGCGCAGCGGCTCGAAGCCGGGGCTGAACATGTAGCTGAAGGCACGCGGGCTGTGGAAGCGCGTCACCTTGGCAATCTGCTGGTGTAAAGCACGGACCGGCAGGTAGTCGACATGCGGCACAGCGGCGCCGAACGGGAACACGCCATCACGGCGAGCCTCGGTCAGCACCTGCTGGATGATACTGGCGCGGGTGACCAGGCCGGGGCGCTCCACGCGGGCGATGTCCGGGGTCTGCGCGGTCAGGGCCGGGGTCTGGTGCACGTAGTAGCCGGACTGCGGCCGCGCACGAATCAGCCCCTGGTCCTCGAGATTGGCATAGGCCTGCAGCACCGTGGCATGGCTGACATTGAGCTGGGCGCTCATCTTGCGCACGGAGGGCACCCGCTCGCCTGGCTGGTAGACACCACGACGGATGTCATCGGCCAGTTGCTGGGCGATACGCTGGTACAACAGCAGGTTGGTCATGGCGGCAGACTCGTTATTCTTGTACGGCTCAGTGACGGTAGAGGATACCGTAACAGTTGCAGAGTGTACTGGAACAGAATGCAACATAGTCGACAATACAATAGCGTGACAGCTATCGAAACGATTAAGCCGACAAACTGCCGGGAGTGCGCCGCCCCTGTGGGAGCGGGTTCACCCGCGAAGCAGGTGACGCGGTGGATGGCACCGGCTTTGCCGGTGTTCGCGGCTAAAGCCGCCCCCACAAGAGCAGTGCCGAACTCAAGGCATGCACAACGCCTGTAGGAGCGGCCTTGTGTCGCGAAAGGACCGCAGAGCGGTCCCCGGTATTTCAAAGACTTAGCGTGCTGGCGCAAGCCTGCCCTTGTCATCGGAGAACACGATCTCCACCCGACGGTTCTGCGCCCTGCCCCGCTCCGAGGCATTGGCCTCGATCGGGTACTGGTCGCCATACCCCTCGACCTGCAGGCGCTTCTCGTCGATGCCCAGGTCTACCAGCATGTCGGCCACGGCCTGCGCCCGGTCACGCGACAGCTTCAGGTTGTCCTCGGCCGGGCCGGTGCTGTCGGTATAGCCCTCGATCCGAACCACCCGGCGCGGGTTGAGCTGGAGGAACTGCACCAGCTTGAGCACGGTACGGCTGGCCGAGTTCTTCAGGTCGGCCCGGCCGGTGTCGAACAGCACGTCCCCCAGGGTCATCACCAGACCACGGTCGGCCTGCTCCGAGGCCAGCGCGGCGATCTGCGACTCGACCCACTTGCCCTGCTGCTGAACACTGGCCAGCTTGGCCTCGCGCAGGGCCAACTGCAGGCGCTGGCGCTCCAGGTCGAGCTTGGCCTGGCGCTCCTGGTTCAACGCCAGCTTGGCATGCTCGCTGGCAATTTCGCTGTAGCGCTGGCTCAGGTAGGCGTAATGGCGCACGTCGGCACCGGTGCCGATGTAGCTGGACAGGCGCTCGGCACGGGCCAGCGACTCGCCTGCGCGAATCACGTCGCGCGGCGCGCTGCGCAGCACATTGGAATCATCCTTGACCTTTTGGAAAGCTGCAGTGGCATCATCCAGCGCTGCGCTGCTGCGCTGGCTGGCGCAACCTTGCAAACCTGCCGCCAGCGCCAGCACTGCCAGCGCGGCCAATGGCATACGACGGATCATGGCTGCACCTCCAACTGTTTGCGCAGGCGCTGGACCCGCGACTGCAGCAGCTGCAGCTGCTCTTCGCTCTTCTGGTTCAGTACCTGGGCCTCGGCCAGGCGCGCATCCAGCTCGGCCTGCTCGGCACGCATGCGCGCATCGCGGTAGTCTTCGGTGAGCATGTTGGTCTTGGCCCGGGCCAGCTTGTCTTCAGCCAGCTTGAGCGCATCGACCTGCTCGGTGGCACCGACGGCCCTAGCCTGCTCCAGTGCCTGTTCGGAGATGCGCATCTGCTCGTTAGGGGCCGGATCGTTGGCGCAGCCAGCCAGGCCGAGCACGGCCAGGGCAAGGATTAGTGGTTGGGTTCTCACGCAATCTTCCTAGTGTTTGGGGGCGTCCGACGGCACCTGCAGCTGCGCTTTCCAGCGCTCGACATTACGTTGCAGCACGGCCTCGGATGCTCCGGAGATCGGCAATTCTGTCAGTTTTTTCGCCAATTGCCCACGCAGCCAGCTGTCATTGCAGGCCGAATTGTGCGACAGCGCCAGGTACAGGCCCGGCCGATCCACCGGCAGGCCGCGGGCGATCAGGTCATTGCTCATGCCCAGGCTCTGAGCCATGGCGATGCCCGAATAGCGGCCAGCGAGCACATAATCCACCTGGCCGAGCACCAGCTTCTGGAATGCCTGGGTCAGGTTCTGTGCCGGCTCCAGCTTCAGCTGGGCCTTGGCGAAAGCGGTAAAGGCCGGGGTCAGCCGCGCGCGCTCGGACAAACTGCCTTGGTACTGGGCCAGGTCAGCCGGGCCCTCGAAGGCCAGTGTGGCGTCGTGGCGCGTCCACACCAGGTATTCGTTGAGCTGCAGGGGTGGATGGATGTAGTCCAGCGCGGTCAGTTGCTCCACCTGCATGGGGGTGTCGAGCAGCAGGTCCATCCGCCCGCTACGCACTTCTTCCAGCGCCTGGTCACGACGGCCGGCGCTCAGCACCTCAACTTTCACACCCAGCTCGCCAGCCACCTGGCGCAGCAGGTCGACGTTGGCGCCGATCAGGTGTTTCGGGTCGTTGGGGTCCTGCCATGAATAGGGCGGAGAATCAGGGCTGCCGGTTGCCACCAGGCGTTCACACTTGCCCGCCGCCATGGCCAGCGGCGAAACCAGCACCGCCATGCATGCCAGCACCCCGCCTGCTTTACGCAGCACCATTGCTCACTCCTTGTACAGACCAAAAAAAACCCGGCCCCTGTACAAGGGCCGGGTTCTTTATAAGTGAAGCAGGCGGATCAGACCAGCTTTTCCAGCTCCGGGACCGCTTCGAACAGGTCAGCGACCAGGCCGTAGTCGGCTACCTGGAAGATCGGCGCTTCTTCGTCCTTGTTGATCGCCACGATCACCTTGGAGTCCTTCATGCCGGCCAGGTGCTGGATCGCGCCGGAGATACCGACGGCGATGTACAGCTGTGGCGCGACGATCTTGCCGGTCTGACCGACCTGCATGTCGTTCGGCACGAAGCCGGCGTCGACCGCGGCGCGCGAAGCACCGACGGCAGCGCCGAGCTTGTCGGCCAGGCTGTACAGGTGCTTGAAGTTGTCACCGTTGCCCATGCCACGGCCGCCGGAAACGACGATCTTGGCAGCGGTCAGCTCTGGGCGGTCGGACTTGGCCAGCTCTTCGCCAACGAAGGCCGAGATGCCGGCGTTGTGCGCAGCGCCAACGGCTTCGATGGCAGCCGAACCACCTTCGGCGGCCACGGCGTCGAAGCCGGTGGTACGCACGGTGATGACCTTGATGGCGGCGCTCGATTGCACGGTGGCAATGGCGTTACCAGCATAGATCGGGCGCTTGAAGGTATCGGCGGACTCGACCGAGATGATCTCGGAGATCTGGTCCACGTCCAGCAGCGCGGCAACGCGCGGCAGGATGTTCTTGCCGTTGGTGGTGGCCGGCGCCAGCACGTGGCTGTAACCCTTGGCCAGCTCGACGATCAGCGGCGCAACGTTTTCTGGCAGGACGTGGGCGTAGGCAGCGTTATCTGCAACCAGCACCTTGGCCACGCCAGCGATCTTGGCTGCGGACTCGGCAACGCCGCCCACGTTCTGGCCAGCGACCAGCACGTGCACATCACCACCGATCTTGGCGGCAGCAGCAACAGTGTTCAGGGTGGCCGGGGCTACGGCACCGTTCTCGTATTCAGCGACAACCAGGATAGTCATTTAGATTACCTTCGCTTCGTTCTTCAGCTTCTCGACCAGTTCGGCCACCGATTTGACCTTGATGCCAGCGCTGCGGGCAGCCGGGGCTTCAACCTTCAGGGTCTTGTTGGTGGAGGCGAGGGAAACGCCCAGCGCATCTGGAGTAAGAGTCTCCAGCGGCTTCTTCTTGGCCTTCATGATGTTCGGCAGCGACGCGTAGCGCGGTTCGTTCAGGCGCAGGTCGGTAGTGACGATGGCTGGCAGGTTCAGTGCAACGGTCTGCAGGCCGCCGTCGATTTCACGGGTGACGTTCAGCTTGTCGCCAGCCACTTCGACCTTGGAGGCGAAGGTGCCCTGGGCGAAGCCGGTCAGCGCAGCCAGCATCTGGCCGGTCTGGTTGTTGTCACTGTCGATGGCCTGCTTGCCGAGGATGACCAGCTGCGGCTGCTCTTTGTCGACAACGGCTTTCAGCGCCTTGGCCACGGCCAGGGAATTCAGTTCGTCAGCGGCTTCGACCAGGATGGCACGGTCGGCACCCAGTGCCAGGGCAGTACGCAGTTGCTCCTGGGCAGTGGTCGGGCCGACGGAAACGACGACGATCTCGGACGCGACGCCCTTTTCCTTCAGGCGTACGGCTTCTTCCACGGCGATTTCGCAGAAGGGGTTCATGGACATCTTGACGTTAGCAAGGTCGACGCCGGAGTTGTCCGCCTTGACGCGAACCTTGACGTTGTAGTCGACCACTCGTTTGACAGCTACAAGAACCTTCATGGATTCCTCGTTACTCTCCGGTGAATAGATAGTCGCCAGGGGCAGAGCCCTGCGATGCGCGTGGGTACAAGGGCACCTCTAAAAACGTACCGGGAGGCGGTAACTTCACAGTGACCGAACAGTCTTGTCCGGACTCTTGCGACAAATACTCACGGGTCATTTTCTGTCGTGGCGTGTAAACTCCACTACAAACCGGCCAAAGGCCGCAAAACCCTGCTCCACACCTGGTCTTTAGAGGTGTACCTGCGCCCGGCTGCAAGCCTACGGCGAACGTAAAACCGCTCGTATCTTGACCGTAACACCCAATCCGGTCAATACGGCAAATCGGTCACCCTCCAGCCGCGTTCCTGTGATTTTACTGGCCTGCGGCAAATTCAAACAAACGTTTGTATTGGACCCGCCAAGTGGTGTAGATATAATGCGCGGCCAAGACAAAACGGTGTAGTCCGTCATTTGCCCAGCTACAGTTCCGCCGTTGCGTAGAACCGCTGCGAATGCCCCGCGCACCCAATAAGACAAAGCAACAGCACGAGCCTTGATGAGTAGGAGAGAACCAGTGGAACGCGAATACATGGAATTCGACGTGGTCATCGTCGGCGCCGGCCCGGCGGGCCTGTCCGCCGCCTGCCGCCTGAAGCAGAAGGCCGCCGAAGCCGGTAACGAAATCAGCGTCTGCGTGGTGGAAAAAGGCTCTGAAGTCGGCGCCCACATCCTATCCGGCGCGGTGTTCGAACCCCGCGCCCTGAACGAGCTGTTCCCCGACTGGAAAGAGCTCGGCGCGCCGCTGAACACCGAAGTGAAGCGTGACGACATCTACGTGCTCAAGGATGCAGGTAGTTCGACCAAGGTGCCTGACCTGTTCGTGCCCAAGACCATGCATAACCAGGGTAACTACATCATCTCCCTGGGCAACCTGTGCCGCTGGCTGGCCCAGCAGGCCGAGAACCTGGGCGTGGAAATCTACCCGGGCTTCGCCGCCCAGGAAGCACTGTTCGACGACAACGGCGTGGTCCGTGGCATCGTCACCGGCGACATGGGCGTCGACCGCGAAGGCAACCCGAAAGACGGCATGTACACCCCTGGCATGGAACTGCGTGCCAAGTACACCCTGTTCGCCGAGGGCTGCCGCGGCCATATCGGCAAGCAGTTGATCAAGCGCTTCAACCTCGACAGCGAAGCCGACGTCCAGCACTACGGCATCGGCCTGAAGGAAATCTGGGAAATCGACCCGGCCAAGCATGAGCAGGGCCTGGTGGTGCACACCGCTGGCTGGCCGCTGGACGTCATGGCCAAGGACAACACCGGTGGTTCGTTCCTTTATCACCTGGAAAACAACCAGGTAGTCGTCGGCCTGATCGTCGACCTGTCCTACGCCAACCCCTACCTGTCGCCGTTCGACGAGTTCCAGCGTCTCAAGCACCACCCGGTGATGGCGCAATACCTCGAAGGCGGCAAGCGCATCAGCTACGGTGCCCGTGCCATCTGCAAGGGCGGCTTCAACTCGCTGCCGAAAATGGTCTTCAACGGCGGCGCGCTGATCGGCTGCGACCTGGGTACCCTGAACTTCGCCAAGATCAAGGGCAGCCACACCGCAATGAAGTCCGGCATGCTCGCCGCCGAAGCGGTGGCTGATGCACTGATCGCCGGCAGCGAAGGCGGTGACCAGCTCAACGGCTACGTCAGCGCCTTCAAGGCCAGCTGGCTGTACGAGGAGCTGTTCGCCAGCCGCAACTTCGGCCCGGCCATGCACAAGTTCGGCCCGCTGCTGGGCGCGGCATTCAACTATGTGGACCAGAACTGGTTCGGCGGCAAGCTGCCGTTCACCCTGCACGACACCAAGCCGGACTACGCCTGCCTGAAGCTGGCGGCCGAGTCGCAGAAGATCGATTACCCGAAACCGGACGGCAAACTCAGCTTCGACAAGCTCAGCTCGGTATTCCTCTCCAGCACCAACCACGAAGAGGAACAGCCCTGCCACCTGAAGCTGACCGACCCGAACGTGCCGATCGCCAGCAACCTGCCGCTGTACGACGAGCCGGCCCAGCGCTACTGCCCGGCAGGCGTGTACGAGGTTGTCACCCAGGAAGACGGCAGCAAGCGCTTCCAGATCAACGCGCAGAACTGCGTGCATTGCAAGACCTGCGACATCAAGGACCCGGCCCAGAACATCACCTGGGTCACCCCTGAAGGCGCTGGCGGGCCGAACTACCCGAACATGTAAGGCCCCTGCCCTGCACTGACAAAAAGCCCCCGGTTCTCACGAGCCGGGGGCTTTTTGTTTTACCTGTACCGGCCTCATCGCCGGCAAGCCAGCTCCCACCTCGACCGCATCGACCTCGAGCCATGCGCTATCCCTGTGGGAGATTCTATGGTTTTAGGGAAGTTTTTTAAGCGGCTTTTGACC
>NZ_JALLKV010000042.1:0-53887 GCF_023093815.1 Pseudomonas sp. PNPG3 | reverse complement strand
CTCATGGCCTCATCTTCTCAAGAGTTGAGGCCTCCACGAAACCCGGGGCGATTCACCTCCACACACCCGCGCTTCGCGAGGAAGGTCTCGAAGACGAGACTCCTGACGCGCCCGTTTGACCTGTTTGCCGTTCATTAATCTCTCATTTTCCAGCTTCATCTAAAACCCTATACCCCAGTTAGAGCTTTACAGTGTCAGCCTGTGGCCTGGGTGGCGACTTCCGAGGAGTCGCGCCCCTGAGGAAACGCGGGGGTACTCTATGGTGGTCATAATCACGGGCCACCGACCTCGTGATTCTTGGGTAAGCGTCGTATTTCTGCATTTACTTGAGCAGCGATAGTGACATTCTTTCGGGAGGCGTGGGCTGCCGCGGCGTGCGGGGCTGTATGAAAATGACTGCCTGCCTAGGCCGGAAAGTTGTTTTCTACTGGGAGAGCTCGCTTTCGAAGGGGCCAGCACCAGGGCAACGAAGGAAGATTTTCCAGGTGAAAGGGAGCCTTGGGCGCGAAGTCGATGGTAAAAACAAGGTGGAACTGGCCGGTAGATCTAGCACCTTTCGCCTCGATAGCCCCCACATCCTCTCCTAGCATCGGTTTTCTCACCTGTCATCTAACAGGTTGTCGTGCGGTCACCTCACCGACATCTCACGGCCAGTGAGCAGCTGAAACCCTCAGCAGAAATGGCTCACGCTCAGCTGATCGAGCTCACCAGACTGGCCTAGGTATCCGGATACCACGGCAGCCTAAAGAAAGCGATACGATGAATTTTTCTGCTAAACACGACCCGCTTAGCCAATGACGTTTTTTGGGCGGTCTCAGTTAGTGGTCTATTGGGAGGTCGGTCTTGCTAGCTGACGCTCGGAATGGAGCTGATCACCGGGTACTCCCGATTGACGTCTTCGTTACGTGTCAGGTCGCATGGATGAGGCGGCTTCTCGCGCCGACTAGCCACATGCGGCTAGAAGTTTCAGTACTGGTGCATTAGTACCGGTACTGAAACTGGAGGCCACGGATGACGTGGGATTGAGTGGGATTTAGTACCATCCTAGGGGAGATTATACTATGTCGGCATTCTCGCTGCGGTCGCCCAGCGAGGCCGCCCAGGTAACCTTCTGGGTAATCTCGGGGCGGTACACCCGCCACAGGTGGTCCAGTTCTTTCTTCAGCGCCTCATGGCCTTCCGTGGTGATGATATTGGTACTCAACAGCGCGCTCCTCAGCGGCGGGTAATCAGGCCTTGGCGCGCGATACGGGTGAGGTGGCCGATGATATCGGCGGCCTCGTCCGGCGCCGGGGCCTGGATCACGGCCAGGTCGAAACGGTCATTGCCATACTGCGCGAGGTGGCAGCCGGTGTCGGCGAACTGGATCAGAAAGGCACGCGCCTGGCCCTTGCGCCTGGACAGGCCTTCAAGGTGACGCAAAAGAGTGGGTTGATGCTGGCCGCCGAGCAGGATGCGCGGTGTGCGGGACGCCTGGCTGGCAGGCAAGGGGCTCAAACAGACACTGGTACGTGGGCAACTCATGGAGCTTCTCTCCGCCTCGCGAATCCCGCTGGGCAGCGGTGGGAGGCGTCACCGAACCAGCGCTTTAGCGGTATTTCGGATGACCCGGAGAGGGGCTTTCCTGCGCCCCGCAAGTAGCTGTTTAAATCGGCGCAGACGGTATGCTAGAGCTACAAGCGGCAAGATACAAGCCTCAAGCCGAAAGTGATCGGCCTGAGGCTTGTATCTTGGCATTTGCGGTGTATCAGCGGGCGATCAGGCGGTCCAGCGAGAAGCGGCCAGCGCCTTCGATCAGCACCGCAACGGTGCCAGCCAGCAGGGCCAGGCCGAACTCATAGCCGTTGTTGGACATGAACAGGCCGTTGCCGATGTGCACCGAGAGGATCGCCACCACCAGGGTCACCGCCAGCACCAGGGCCGCCGGGCGGGCCAGCAGGCCGATCACCAGGGCCAGGCCGCCGAAGAACTCGGCACTACCGGACAGCAGGGCCATCAGGTAACCCGGGGCCAGGCCGATGCTCTCCATCCACTGGCCGGTGCCTTCCAGGCCATAGCCGCCGAACATGCCGAACAGTTTCTGCGCACCATGCGCAATGAAGATGATGCCGACCAGGATACGGATGACGCTCAGGCCAGCGCCGGCGCGGGTGGAGAACAGAGCGTTGAGGGTAGCGTTGTTCTCGTCGAAGACTCCTTGAAGCGGGAAAGTTGTGTTGGGATGGGCGCCATCATAATCGATTCGATAGATATGAAAATCGCAAAAAACCCAACATAACAATCGACAATATCGATTTGTTAGCGTTTAGCCACACGCTCCAGCGCAGCACGTTCCCGATTGAACGCTACAAAGTACTTGTTGACGCTGTTGACGAAGTTGACTGGCCCCATGCCCACCTGCTCCATGGCAATGCGTTCGGTCTGGAAGAACCACTGGTCGCCATTCAGCCCGCGACGCCGCGCCTCCGCACGCATGGCCTGGACCCGCTCGGGCCCCAGGTTGTAGGCCGCCAGGACGAAGGCCATGCGCTCGCGCTCGTTGATCTTGGCGCTGGCAAAGAACTTGCGCCGGATCAGCGCCAGGTAACGGGCGCTGGCCTGGACATTGCCATCCACCGAGGCGGTGTTGCTCACCCCCACGCGCTGCGCCGCCGAAGGGGTGATCTGCATCAGGCCATGGGCCCCTCCGGTGCCGCGCGCTGCCGGGTTGAGCGTCGACTCCTTGAAGGCCAGCGCGGCCAGGTTGAGCCAGTCGATCTGCTGCGCCTCGCCGTGTTTCTGCAGCACCCCCCGCAGCGCGGTCAGACGCTGGCGATTCTTGCTGGCCAATGGGTCGTGCACCCGGTACTGGCGGCGGTAGATGCGCTCGAACGCGGCGTCCTGGTTGTCCGGCGCCCGGTAGCCCTGCAGAAAGCGATCGACTGTGGCCAGCAACTGCGGCGCATCGCGCCCCACATACCAACGCATGGCTTGCGGCGCCCCCAGTTTTACGCGGCTGTCCAGCCTCAGGCGCGGCATCACCCGGGCCCAGCGCCGGGCGATCGGCTGCTCGACCACGGTCAGGTGATAGATGCCGGCCTGGACCATTTCCAGCACATCCTCCACCGCCAAGGTCGAGTCGACCCACTCCACCTTGATCGGCGCGCGCTTGCGCAGCGCCAGCTGCTGGTTGACCTGCTGGATCAAAGGGCCGGCCGCGCTGGCGCTGGTCAGGGCCACGGTACGCCCGGACAACTGCTCGACATGGCTGAAACTGCGCTCGCCCTTGCGCCCCACCAGCAGCAGCGGCACCTGGTCGAGCACTGGTGCGCTGATGCTGACCCCGCGCACCACGGCGGGGTCGAGCAGCTCGCCCGGCGCGGCCAGGTCGCCCTCGCCACGGGCCAGTGCGCCCAGCAACTGCTCCTTGGCCCGCGGGATCAGCTTTAGCTGGATCTCCTGGCCATCGTCGGCGCGGGCATTGAGGTAATGCTCCAGGGCACGCAGGCGGTAGTATTCGATACCGACCGGCTCGCCCTTGACCTCACCGGAGCTGTTGCGGCTCTGGTTGACCAGCACCCGCAGCACCTGGCTGGTGCGAATCTGTTGCAGGTCACGGACCTTGGCAGGCGCGATGTTCTGCTGCGGCCCCGGCGCGCGCGCATGGGCAGGCCCGGTCAGGGTCAGCCCAAGCGTCAGCAGGAGAATAAGCCAGCATCGCTGCATGCGAAAACGTGTCCGTTGTCGGTGGGCGGCATCCGTGGGTTGTGCCGCCAAGAGAAATGACGGCAAAAGACCACGGCAACAGCATGAAGTTCTTGGCTTTTTCAGAAAAACAAGGTTTTTGCTATGCTGGCCGCCCCGCGGCACGAGGTAGCACCATGCAACTGATCGATATCGGCGTCAACCTGACCAACAGCAGTTTCCACGACCAGCAGGCGGCAATCGTCGAGCGCGCCCTTGAGGCCGGGGTCACGCAGATGGTGCTGACGGGCACCAGCCTGGCGGTCAGCGAACAGGCGCTGGAACTGTGCCAGCAACTGGATGCGAACGGCGCGCACCTGTTCGCCACGGCAGGCGTACACCCTCATGATGCCAAAACCTGGGATGCCGGCAGCGAGCGCCAGTTGCGCCAGTTGCTGAATGAAACACGCGTGCGCGCCGTGGGCGAATGCGGCCTGGACTTCAACCGCGACTTCTCCCCTCGCCCGCTGCAGGAAAAAGCCCTGGAGGCACAACTGGCACTGGCTGCCGAGCTGCGTCTGCCGGTGTTCCTGCACGAACGCGACGCCAGCGAACGCCTGCTGGCGATCCTCAAGGATTACCGCGACCACCTGGCCGGCGCAGTAGTGCACTGTTTTACCGGCGAGCGCGACGCGCTGTTCGCCTACCTGGACATGGACCTGCACATCGGCATTACCGGCTGGATCTGCGACGAACGCCGTGGCACCCACCTGCACCCGCTGGTGGGCAACATTGCCGAGGGGCGGCTGATGCTGGAGAGCGATGCGCCTTACCTGCTGCCGCGCAGCCTGCGGCCCAAGCCGAAGAACGGGCGCAACGAGCCGGCGTTCCTGCCAGAGGTATTGCGTGAAGTGGCACTGCACCGGGGTGAGTCAGCCGAACATACGGCGGCGCATACCACGGCAACGGCGCGAGCATTTTTCCAACTCCCCTGAACCCGACGCGTTCTCCTGTAGGAGCGGCCTTGTGTCGCGAAAGGGCCGCAACGCGGCCCCGGCAATCTATCCGCTGAAGCTGAAAACCTGGGGGCGCTTCGCACCCCTATCGCGACACAAGGCCGCTCCTACAAAAGCGCGGCAGAACTTGCGGCGGAATTTTCTTGATACACATCAAGAAAGGCCCTGGCTTGTGCAGGCACAATGATGGCACCTTGCCAATATTGTTCCCGCTCAACTCAGAGAAGACCTGCCCATGGGTGCCTGGCTTAGCAATGTTTCCCTGAAGTACAAGTTCTGGGCCGTCAACGCGGTGGCCTTTGTCACGACCTTGCTGCTGGTGCTCTATGCCGTGCACCTGGAGCAGCGCGCCCGCGCCGAGGCCGCGCAGGCCCAGGCGGCCGCGCAGGCGCAACTGCTTGCTGCCTGGCCGGCCGGCCAGCCGCTACCCCGCCCGGCCAATGTCATAAGCTGGTCGCCCGGGCAAACGCCCACCTTCGCGGGCGAACCCCTGGAGGCCCTGCGCAATGCCCAAGGCTGGGTCGAACTGCCTGCCGCCCGGCTCTTGGGCAACAACCCGCTACAGGGCGCGCAGGTACTGCGCAACGGTGATCAGCAGATGGCCGTGCTGGCCCATTCGCCAAGCCTGCGCCAGGTGTTCTTCGACCGATTCAGCAACTACGCGGTATGCGTACTGATCCTGATGCTGGCCATGCTCGGCGCCTCGCAGTTGCTGATCCGCTTCCTGCTCAGCCAGCTCAACACCCTCAAGGATGTGATGCTGCACGTGGAAAAGACCGGCGACCTGTCGGCCCGCGTACCGTTGGCCTGTGGTGACGAGGTCGGCCAGATGGCCGGGGCCTTCAATGCCATGCAGGCGACCTACCACCGCGTGGTCAGTACTGTCGCCCACACCGCTGCGCAACTGGACTCCGGTGCCGCGCGCCTGGCCGCGAGCATGAGCGACGTGCGCCACGGCATGCTCGGCCAGCAGAGCGAGACCGACCAGGCCGCTACCGCCATCAACGAAATGTCGGCAACGGTGCACCACATCGCCCAGCATGCCGGCGCCACCCGTGACCTGTCACAAACAGCCGACGCCCTGGCCGGTAGCGGCCAGGAGGTGGTCAGCCGGGTACAGGACTCGATCTCCGGGCTGTCCAGCGGCGTGCAGCAAACTGCCGAGATGATTCGTCAACTGGCCGAAGACAGTCAGAAGATCAATGGCGTGGTCAGTGTGATCCACAGCATCGCCGAGCAGACCAACCTGCTGGCGCTCAATGCCGCCATCGAAGCAGCGCGCGCCGGCGACCTGGGCCGCGGCTTTGCCGTGGTGGCCGATGAAGTGCGCAACCTGGCCAAGCGCGTACAAAACTCCACCGACGAGATCACCACCATGGTTTCGGCTCTGCAGTCGGGCACCCGGGATGCAGTGGAATTCATGCAGGAGAGCTCGTACAAGGCCGACGACTGCGTCCGCCAGGCCCAGGAGGCCGGCGAGGCACTGGCCGAAATTACCGGTGCCGTGGCGCAGATGCGCGAAAGCAACACCCAGATTGCCGTGGCAGCCGAGCAGCAAAGCCAGGTGGCCGAGGAAATGAACCGCGCCGTGGTGAGTATCCGCGATGTCACCGAACAGACCGTGCAACAGACCGTGGGCTCGGCAACCACCAGCAGCGAACTGGCAACCCTGGCCGGTGAACTGAACAAGGCCATTGGCCAGCTCAAGCTATAGTCACCATAGCCAGCCTCGATTGGCCCCCGCCTGGGGGGCGCACTAAGCTTTGGGCATGACCGAGAGGAAATGCCCATGAGCAAACGCCTGCCCAACCTGCCCGCCTGGCAATGGCGCGGCTACCACCACAACCACCGCCACCCGACCAACCTGGTGTTGCACCTGATCGCCGTGCCGTTGTTCATCCTTGGCGCGTTGCTGATTCTGTCCGGCCTGTTCGGCCTGGATCTGGGCCAGATTGCCGTTGGCATCATTGCGCTGATCGCCGGCCTGGGCCTGCAGCGCCAGGGCCATCGACTGGAAGCAGAGCAACCCGAACCCTTCGCCAACCGCAAGGATGCCGTGCAACGCCTGCTGACCGAGCAGTTCATCACCTTTCCGCGCTTCTTGCTGAGCGGGGCCTGGTGGAAGGCCTGGCGGGAACGACACAAGCATCGTCGCTGATGCCATTGGGGCTGCTCTGCAGCCCAATCGCGACGCAAGGCCGCTCGCACAAGAACCGCACATGTCCTGAAATTTACGCGATCCTGTGGGAGCGGCCCTGTGTCGCGATCGGAGCGCAACGCGCTCCCAGGCTCGGTCAGGCAAACACGGTAACCGTCTGCCGGCTCAAGGCCAGCAACTCGCCCTGCGCCGTCCTCAACGCAGCGGCCGCGTGCCCGTAACCATCCCGCGCATGCTCGGTTTCCACGCAATAATGGCACCAGTCCAGGGTCGACAGCTGCGCCCTGGGCTGCATGAATTCGATGGTCCAGGTCAACGTGCTGCCGGCAGCCGGCTTCTTGAGAAACGGCATCAGGCTCGGTGGCCAGGCATCGACCAGCGCCAGCAGGTGCGCCTCGTTGACCGGTTCTTCGGCCACCCCGCGCAAACGTACCCAGCCGCCCATTTGCCGCGACTGATTGCCACTGAACGGCAATCCACCCACCGCCCAGCGCAAGGCCACATGCTGCATGAACTCAGGAGTAACGCCTTTGATATGGGGTAGCTCGGGAGCTGCATCGTCGAGCGCTTTCATTTCCTCGGCCGGCAAGGCTGGTACATCGACCACCGACGGCCGCCCTGCACCGAAATTGCCCTGCACGAGCGTCACTACCTGGCCGTCTTGAACGGCACGGCCCAGCAAGGTGCTGACAGCCTTGCCTTCACGCAGCACCTCTACATCGAAGCGGATTGGCACATCTGCCGCGGCTGGCGCCACAAAGCTGATGGCCAAAGAACGCACGGGGCGGTCATCGGAGATTTTCTGGCGCATGGCTTCATACACCATGGCCGCCATCAGCCCGCCAAAGGCGGCGCGCCCCTGGGCCCAGCTTGGCGGGACACATACAGCTTCGGGGTTGGCCCGCACGGCGTCGAGCAGTTGGTTGAAATTCATTGGCCGGCTCCTGCCTGCTGCGAACAAGGTCTGCCCATCCTAGCCAGCAAACCCATGCCGATCAGCCCGCATTTCGGTCATTTTTCGGGCTTTCGCCGCGCCAACGCCTGCTGCAGTGCATCCAGCGTCGCATCCGAATGGCGCTCGGCCTCATGCAATTCCTGCTCCCAGGCGACCCTGCACGGCGCCAGGTCGGCATGCTCGCGCGCCTGCAGCAGCCATTGCAGGCGATCATGCCAGTCACCCAAATCGCCCTGGGCCTGCTTCAGCAAGCGCCGCAACTGCTTGCCCGCATGGTCGAGCTGCGGATAGGCCTCATCGCCATAGCGCGCACGCTTGATCAGCAAACGCAGGCGGTGGCGGTCGTGGGCCGGGTCCTGCAGTGCCTGGTACAACTTGCGCCACTGCTTGCCCAGGCGTTTGTCGATGCGCTTTTCCAGCGCCTTGACCAGGCCCTCGCGACCGGCTGCACGCATGAACAGCGGAAACGCGTCGACAATCGCCAGCACCCGCGTCAGCTCGGGGCTGGCGGCAACACTGGCGAATGTCCTGGCACGCCCTTCCAGGCGCCGCTGCCCGGCCTCGGCAAAACCATGCCCAATCAGTTCGGCCGCCAGCACCTCACGGTCGCGCAACGGCGTGGTGAGGGTACCCAACGACGTGGCGGCCTCCTCCAGCTGCTCCACCCCCGGCAGCCCTCGCAGCGGCCGCAGCAGGCTGCGCAGGCGCCGCAGGGTGGTGCGCAGGTCATGCAAGGCCTCGCTGTCGGTATCGGCAGCCAGGCGCTCGCGGCAGGCCAGCAGGCGCACCTGCAAGGCCACTATCTGGGCAACCACATGATCGAGCATGGCAGACATTGAAAGACGCTCCTTGGTCAGCGCCCGGCGCGAGACTCACGAATGTAGAAACGGGCCTTTTCGGCTTTTCTGGTACAACTTTCGTAACCTTCGAACTGCTGTTGGGTCTTGGCACCGGTCAGCAGCGACAAGGCCTTGGAGTAGCTCACGGCACCGGCAAAGCCTTCGGCCTTGGCCAGGTCCAGCTCCTTCCAGGCGGCATCCAGTTGGGTTGCGCAACTCTCGCGGTAGGCCGTCTTGCCCGCGCAGCCAGCAAGGGCCAAGGCGATCAGTGGAAGGCAGATCCAGGCTTTCATCGGTAATACCTCAATGGAAAAAACATTGGCTGTTCGACGCCCCGGCAGCTGAAAAGTGCCCTGCCCAGCCAGCTTGGCCCAGCCAGTTTTATTACAGTAGCTCAGCACGATGCACATTGAAGCACAGGTGGCGATGGGTGCATTGTAGGACCATGGTTGCACTGGCCGGGGAATGTTCATGAGCAAACGCGTGGCACTGGTACTGGGATCGGGTGGAGCCCGGGGGTATGCACACATCGGCGTGATCGAGGAAATCGAGCGCCGCGGCTACGACATTGCCTGTATCGCCGGCTGCTCGATGGGTGCGGTAATCGGCGGCATCTACGCCGCGGGCAAGCTGGAAGACTACCGCAACTGGATCGAGAGCCTCGACTACCTGGATGTGTTGCGCCTGGTCGATGTCAGCTTTCGCCTCGGCGCAATTCGCGGCGACAAGGTGTTCGGGCAAATCCGCAAGATCGTCGGCGAGATCAACATCGAGCAATTGCGCATCCCTTACACGGCGGTTGCAGCCGACCTCACCAACCAGCAGGAAATCTGGTTCCAGGAGGGCTGCCTGCACCAGGCCATGCGCGCCTCGGCAGCCATCCCCAGCCTGTTCACCCCGGTGATGCAAGGCAACCGCATGCTGGTCGACGGCGGCATCCTCAACCCGCTGCCGATCGTGCCGGTGGTGTCCAGCCACTGCGACCTGATCATCGCGGTCAACCTCAATGCCACCAACCAGAAGCAGTACCAGCTACCGGTGATCGAACGCCCAGCGGCGTTCAAGATGCGCTTCGATGCGCTACTCAGTTCGCTGGGTTCGCGCTTGCCGTTCCGGCGCAAGCCGGCGGAGGAGCTGATACGTATCGAGCAGGAAATCGTCGCCGAAGGGCTGGCGCCGCCTAACCCGTGGCTGGCCGATGCCGCCAACCCGGAAGGCCAGCAACCGGCGGCGGCACCGGAGCGCGAGGGTGCGCCAAAGTCTGCGACCGGCTCGTTCATCATCGACAACGTGGGGCCCGCTTCGCTGCTGGACTTGATCAACCAGAGCTTCGAGGTCATGCAGACCTCGTTGGCACAGTACAAGATCGCAGGCTATCCACCGGATGTGCTGATCAACGTGCCCAAACGAGTGTGCCGTTTTTTCGAGTTCTACAAGGCGCCGGAGCTGATTGCCCTGGGGCGGGAGATTGCGCGGGATACGCTGGATATCCATGAAGGGGTGAAACGCTAGACCTTGCGCTGCTGGTGCCGGCCTCTTCGCGGGTAAACCCGCTCCCACAGGTTCACCACAGTACTTGAAACCTGTGTTGGACCTGTGGGAGCGGGTTTACCCGCGAAGAGGCCGGCACAGACAACAGAAACGAAACAGGCCGCACTGGGCGGCCTGTTCTTTCATGCATCCATCACCTTAGTAACGGGTGATATCCGCCTTGGCTTCCAGCTGCTTGCGGTATGCCGCGAAGTCCTGCTGGCCAGCACGCGACGCGAGGTAGCGGCGGATCTGCTGCTTCTCTTCATCGGTGGCAGCAGCACCTTCGTTGACACCCTTGAGCTGCAGTACCACCAGGCTACCGTCACGCAGCACGACGCTGCCATAAACCGGCTTGTCCTTGGCCTGTGGCTTGCCCAGGCGGAACAGCGCCTGCAGCTCGGCCGGGTCGATACCGTCCTCGCCGCGGGTAACTGCTTCATAGGCCTTCCAGCCCTGCCCTTCGTGCACACTGCCCGCTGCGATGGAACCGTCACGCAGGCCGGCAATCAGCTTGTCCGCCTTGGCCTTGAGCTCGGCAGTTGCCTTCTCCTTGGCCAGGTGCTCGCTGATGTTCTTGGCCACGGCTTCCAGCGGCAGCTGCTCAGGCTTGCGGTGCTCCTTGACGCGCAGCACCACGGTGGTTTCCGGGTCGAGCTCGATGGCGGTGCTGTTGGCACCCTCCTCCAGCACTTCTTCGGAGAATGCGGCCTGCACTACCGAACGGTTGGCAGTGATGCCTTCGCCACCCTCGCGGCCGAAGGCTGCGGAGGTTTGCACCTTCAGGTTCAGGTCCTGGGCCGGCTGGGCCAGGTCCGAAGCCTCGTAGGCAGCATCCTGCAGCTGCTTGCTGGCATCTACGTAACGCTGCTCGACCAGAGGGATCTTCAGGTCACGGGTCAGCTTGTCCTTCAGGCTGGCGAAGCTCGGCACTTCCGGCGCCTGCACGCCCAGCAGCTTGATCAGGTGGTAGCCGAACTCGGTGCGAACCGGCGCCGAGACCTGGCCGTCCTGCAGCTTGTACAGCGCATCCTCGAACGCCGGGTCGTAAACACCCGGGCCGGCGAAGCCAAGGTCACCGCCGCTATTGGCCGAACCCGGGTCCTGGGAGAACTCCTTGGCCAGCGCGGCAAAGTCTTCGCCCTTGGCCAGGCGTTGCTCGATCTCTTCGGCGCGGGCCTTGGCCTGGGCGTCGGTGACCTTGTCGTTGACCTCGATGAGGATGTGCGCGGCATGACGCTGCTCGGCGAGGTTGGCGATTTCCTTCTCGTACTGGGCCTTGAGCTCTTCGTCGGTCACCTTGACCTGATCGAAGAACGCCGACTTCTTCAGCTCGATGTAGTCGATCACCACCTGGTCTGGCGACATGAACTCCTTGGCGTGCTGGTCGTAGTGCGCCTTGACCTCTTCATCGCTGACCTTGACCGCGGCCGGGTCGGCCTTGAAGGTCAGGGAAGCGAAGTCACGGGTCTGCTTCTCGAGGCGGGCAAAGGCATCGACCTGCTGGTCGGTCACGAAGCTGCTGCCGGCCAAGCCGGTGCGCAGTTGGCCGATGAGCATTTCCTCGGCGAGCATGTCGCGGAACTGCATGCGGCCATAGCCCATCTGGCGAATGACCTGGTCGAAACGGTCGGCACTGAATTTGCCGTCCACCTGAAACTCCGGCGTCTGCAGGATCACCTGATCCAGTGCGGCCTCGGAGAAGGCGAATTTGGCATCTTCGGCGCCTTGCAGCAGCAGCTTGCGGCTGATCAGCCCCTTCAGTGCCTCTTCGCGCAGCAATTTGTCATCCAGCAGCGCCGGGTCGAAATCCTTGCCCAACTGTTGCATCAGCTGACGGCGCTGCATGTCGGCCGCCTGGCTCAGCTCGTTCTGGCTGATGGTCTGGCCGTTCACCTTGGCGGCGTCCTGGCTATGGGTGGCGGCCTGGAAAATGGCTTCGAAACCGGTCAACGCCATCAACACGACGATAAGGCCGATGATGGTCTTGGCAATCCAACCTTGTGAATTGTCCCTGATATTTTGCAGCATGCGTCCCCCAGAAACGGTTGTACCACTGCGTCGACAACCGCGGAGCGTGGGTAGAAACCTGATAAAAGAAAGGCGCATCCGAGGATGCGCCTTTTCTTAGCAAACGTGTCAGGCGGGAACGTTTGCGCCCCGCCATCACCGTGCTCGGACCTGGCCAAGCCGGGTCCGGCTGAAAGAGACGACTTAGTTGACGGCGTCTTTCAGGCCTTTGCCAGCCTTGAAGCCTGGAACCTTGGCGGCAGCGATCTTGATCGCGTTACCGGTTTGCGGGTTGCGGCCGGTGCGCTCTGCACGCTCCTTGACCGAGAAGGTACCGAAGCCAACCAGTACCACATCGTCACCTTGCTTCAGGGCGCCGGTGACGGATTCGATGACTGCGTCCAGCGCACGGCCGGCTACAGCTTTCGGGATGTCAGCAGATGCGGCGATAGCGTCAATCAGTTCCGACTTGTTCACTCTAAGTCCCCTTATTTCTCTATTGAGTTTGTTTCTAAGTATGTAATGAAAAGCTTATGAAACCTGCGCTGGGTGGCCTGATGACAATAGCGTGCCGCTTTATAGCAAGGCCCCGAAAAAACTGTCAAGGAAAGCCCCCCAGCCAAAAACTACTAGTGCGTGCTAATTCTTTCCTTGGCATCGCCGTCGCGCTTTTCATCTTTCGCGACAATCTCCGGAGCCACATCTGGCAAGGGCTCCGGGGCGTATTGCAGCGCAATTTGCAGGACTTCGTCAATCCATTTGACTGGTTTGATCTGCAGATCCTGTTTGATATTTTCCGGAATCTCCTTCAGATCGCGAACATTCTCCTCGGGAATGATCACCGTCTTGATCCCGCCACGGTGTGCCGCCAGCAATTTTTCCTTCAACCCGCCAATGGCCAGCACCTGGCCACGCAGGGTGATTTCACCGGTCATGGCCACATCGGCACGTACCGGAATCTGCGTCAGCGCCGACACCAGCGCGGTGCACATGCCGATACCAGCACTTGGGCCATCCTTCGGCGTGGCGCCTTCAGGCATGTGGATATGCACGTCGTGCTTCTCGTGGAAGTCGGCGGCGATACCCAGGCTGCGGGCACGGCTGCGCACCACGGTCTGCGCGGCGGTGATCGACTCGACCATGACGTCGCCCAGCGAGCCGGTCTTGATCAGCTGGCCCTTGCCGGGAATGACCACGGCTTCGATGGTCAGCAGTTCGCCGCCCACCTGGGTCCAGGCCAGGCCGGTAACCTGGCCGATCTGGTCCTGCTGCTCGGCCAGGCCGTAGCGGAACTTGCGCACGCCCAGCAGGTGCTCCAGCTGCTCGCTGGCTACCTTGACCTTGACCTGCTTCTGCCCGGTATGTTCCTTGACCACCTTGCGGCAGACTTTGGCGATTTGCCGTTCCAGGCCGCGCACACCGGCTTCGCGGGTATAGAAGCGGATGATGTCGCGGATCGCCGAGACATCGACTTCCAGCTCGTCCTTCTTCAAGCCGTTGGCCTTGACCTGCTTGGGCACCAGGTACTTGACCGCGATGTTGATCTTCTCGTCCTCGGTGTAGCCCGGCAGGCGGATGACTTCCATCCGGTCGAGCAGCGCCGGCGGGATGTTCATCGAGTTCGAGGTGCACAGGAACATCACGTCCGAGAGGTCGTAATCGACCTCCAGGTAGTGGTCGTTGAAGTTGTGGTTCTGCTCCGGATCGAGCACTTCGAGCAGTGCCGAGGCCGGGTCGCCACGCATGTCGCTGCCCATCTTGTCGATTTCGTCCAGCAGGAACAGCGGGTTGCGCACCCCCACCTTGGTCATCTTCTGGATCAGGCGGCCAGGCATGGAACCGATGTAGGTCCGGCGGTGACCACGGATCTCGGCCTCGTCACGCACACCACCCAGGGCCATGCGTACGAACTTGCGGTTGGTGGCAGCGGCGATCGACTCGGCCAGCGAGGTCTTGCCGACGCCGGGTGGGCCGACCAGGCACAGTACCGGCCCGCGGATCTTCTTGACGCGCTTTTGCACGGCAAGGTACTCGAGGATGCGTTCCTTGACCTCTTCCAGGCCGTAGTGGTCGGCATCGAGGATTTCCTCGGCCTTGGCCAGGTCCAGACGCACCTTGCTCTGGGCCTTCCACGGCACCTGCACCAGCCAGTCGAGATAGGAACGGACCACAGTGGCCTCGGCCGACATCGGCGACATCTGCTTGAGCTTGTTCAGCTCGGCCTGGGCCTTGGCCAGTGCATCCTTGGGCAGGCCAGCGGCTTCGATGCGCTTTTTCAGCTCTTCGACTTCGTTGTGGCCTTCGTCGCCATCACCGAGCTCCTTCTGAATGGCCTTCATCTGCTCATTCAGGTAGTACTCGCGCTGGCTGCGCTCCATCTGCTTCTTGACCCGACCGCGAATGCGCTTTTCGACCTGCAGCAGGTCGATTTCGGCATCCAGCAGCGCCAGTACGTGCTCGACACGGGTCGGCAGGTCGACGATTTCGAGAATTTCCTGTTTCTGCTCGATCTTCAGGGCCATGTGCGCGGCCATGGTGTCGACCAGGCGCCCTGGCTCTTCGATGCTGTTCAGCGACGACAGCACTTCGGCTGGAACTTTCTTGCCCAGTTGCACGTATTGCTCGAACTGCGACAGCAGCGTGCGCACGAACACTTCCGACTCGCGCTCGGCGGCGTCGGCTTCGTCGATCAGGGAAACTTCGGCACGGATGTGCCCTTCCACTTCACTGAAACGCTCCACAGCACCGCGCTGCTCGCCCTCGACCAGCACCTTGACGGTGCCATCGGGCAGTTTCAGCAATTGCAGCACGGTGGCAACGGTACCTACGCGGTACAGTGCATCCTCGCCCGGGTCATCGTCGGCCGGGTTTTTCTGGGCCAGCAGAAGAATCTGCTTTTCGCCCGTCATCGCCGCCTCAAGGGCTTCAATGGATTTTTCGCGCCCCACGAACAGCGGGATGACCATGTGCGGGTAAACAACGACATCGCGCAATGGCAAAAGAGGCAAGTCGAGGGTGGTCTTCATGATTTCGCCTCTACAGCGGCCTTATGGCCGGAAACCGGTGGAAATGATGCTTGGACCTAATGTGGGGGCAGGCTTGGGAAATTACAAGCGCTAGCGCAGGAAAAGCAGAAAGGGGCCCGTAGGCCCCTTCTTGCTTGCAACCATCAACCGGCCATTACCTGGATCAGGCGTCCGGCGCGGCCTTGGCTTGCGGCTCGCTGTTTTCGTAGATCATCAGCGGCTGCGAAGTGCCATCGATGACGCTCTCGTCGATCACCACCTTGCTGACATCCTTCTTCGAAGGAATCTCGTACATGGTGTCGAGCAAAACGCCTTCGAGGATCGAACGCAGGCCACGGGCGCCGGTCTTGCGCTCCAGGGCCTTGCGCGCAACGGCCTTGAGCGCATCGCTGCGGAACTCGAGGTCGACGTTTTCCATCTCGAACAGCTTGGCATACTGCTTGGTCAGGGCGTTCTTCGGCTCGGTGAGGATCTGCATCAGCGCGGCCTCGTCCAGCTCGTCGAGGGTTGCCAGCACCGGCAGGCGGCCGACGAATTCCGGGATCAGGCCAAACTTGACCAGATCGTCCGGCTCGACCTCACGCAGGGACTCGCCAACCTTCTTGCCCTCTTCCTTGCTGCGTACTTCGGCGCCAAAACCGATGCCACCCTTGGTGGAACGGTTCTGGATGACCTTTTCCAGGCCCGAGAAGGCACCACCGCAGATGAACAGGATGTTGCGGGTATCGACCTGCAGGAATTCCTGTTGCGGGTGTTTGCGGCCGCCTTGCGGCGGAACCGAGGCCACGGTGCCTTCGATCAGCTTCAGCAGTGCCTGCTGCACGCCCTCGCCCGATACGTCACGGGTGATGGACGGGTTGTCCGACTTGCGCGAAATCTTGTCGATCTCGTCGATGTAGACGATGCCCATCTGGGCCTTTTCCACGTCGTAGTCGCACTTCTGCAACAGCTTCTGGATGATGTTCTCGACGTCCTCACCCACGTAACCTGCTTCGGTCAGGGTGGTGGCGTCAGCAATGGTGAACGGTACGTTCAACAGGCGTGCAAGGGTTTCGGCGAGCAGGGTCTTGCCCGAGCCGGTTGGCCCGATGAGCAGGATGTTGCTCTTGCCGAGTTCGACTTCGTCACCCTTCTTGTCACGCTGGTTCAGGCGCTTGTAGTGGTTGTACACCGCTACGGCAAGCACCTTCTTCGCGCGTTCCTGACCAATGACGTACTGGTCCAGGATACCGCTGATTTCTTTCGGCGAAGGCAATTTGTGCGCGCTGCTCTCGGCCTGGGCTTCCTGCACCTCCTCACGGATGATGTCGTTGCACAGGTCGACGCACTCGTCGCAGATAAATACCGAGGGCCCGGCAATCAGTTTGCGCACTTCGTGCTGGCTTTTGCCGCAGAAGGAGCAATAAAGCAATTTGCCGCTGTCCTCGCCGTTACGGGTGTCAGTCATTCGATCGATCCAATCCGGTAGGCTTGCAACACAAGATGAAGGCAATTGCGGGCTTTTTCAAGTCCGCAGGTAGGCGCTTTCCGCGCCTACCTGCTCTGGCACCCCGGTTCAGGAGGCCAGTTGCCGCTTGTCGTAGACCGAGTCGATCAGGCCGTACTCGGCCGCGCGCGAGGCGCTCATGAAGTTGTCACGTTCAGTGTCGCGCTTGATGGTCTCGAGATCCTGGCCGGTGTGGTAGGCCAGCAGCTCGTTCAGGCGGGCCTTGATATTGAGGATTTCCTGGGCGTGGATCTCGATATCGGTGGCCTGACCCTGGAAGCCGCCCAGCGGCTGGTGGATCATCACGCGCGAGTTAGGCAGGCAGTGACGCTTGCCCTTGGCACCAGCAGCCAGCAGGAAGGCGCCCATGCTGCAGGCCTGGCCGATGCAGATGGTCGAGACGTCCGGCTTGATGAACTGCATGGTGTCGTAGATCGACATGCCGGCGGTGACGGAACCGCCCGGCGAGTTGATGTACAGATGGATATCCTTGTCCGGGTTTTCCGCTTCAAGGAACAGCAGTTGCGCAACGACGAGGTTGGCCATGTAGTCCTCTACCGGGCCAACCAGGAAGATCACACGCTCCTTCAACAGGCGCGAGTAGATGTCGTAAGCGCGTTCGCCACGGGCGGACTGCTCGATAACCATCGGGACCAGACCGCCTGCGGCCTGGATGTCAGAGCTCTGCTGAATATAAGAATTGCGGGACATGTCCTGCGCTCACTCCCAAATAGTCATGGCTTGAATACGCACAAGCCAGCTCGAAGGCTGGCTTGTGGGGGTTTCCTACGAGAGAAGCCTGTTACTCAGCGGCGGCTGGAGCCTGTGCTGGTTTAACGGCATCTTCGTACGAGACCGACTTGTCGGTCACAGTCGCTTTCTGCAGAACAGTATCTACAACTTGTTCTTCCAGCACAACCGAACGGACTTCGTTCAGTTGCTGGTCGTTCTTGTAGTACCAGGCGATGACCTGCTCAGGCTCTTGGTAAGCCGAAGCCATTTCTTCGATCATTTCGCGAACCTTGCCTTCGTCCGGCTTCAGCTCGAACTGCTTGACCACTTCGGCCACGATCAGGCCCAGGACCACACGGCGCTTGGCTTGTTCTTCGAACAGCTCGGCCGGCAGTTGCTCAGGCTTGATGTTGCCACCGAACTGCTGAACAGCCTGCACGCGCAGACGGTTGACTTCGTTTTCCAGCAGGGCTTTCGGCACTTCGATCGGGTTGGCAGCCAGCAGACCGTCCATGACCTGGTTCTTCACCTTGGCCTTGATGGCCTGGCGCAGTTCACGCTCCATGTTCTTGCGAACTTCGGTGCGGAAGCCTTCCAGGGTCGATTCCTTGATGCCGAACTGGGCGAAGAACTCTTCGTTCAGCTCTGGCAGCACAGGAGCGGCAACGCTGTTGACGGTGATGGTGAACTCGGCGGCTTTGCCAGCCAGGTCCAGGTTCTGGTAGTCCTCTGGGAAGGTCACGTTCACAACGCGCTCTTCGCCAGCCTTGGCGCCAACCAGGCCGTCTTCGAAGCCTGGGATCATGCGGCCGGAGCCCAGTACCAGCTGGGTGCCCTTGGCCGAACCACCGGCGAACACTTCACCGTCGACCTTGCCGACGAAGTCGATGTTGACCTGGTCGTCGTTCTGCGCGGCGCGCTCGACGGCCTCGAAGCGGGTGTTCTGCTTGCGCAGCACTTCCAGCATATTGTCCAGGTCGGCATCAGCCACTTCGGCGCTCAGGCGCTCGACGTTGATCGACTCGAGGCCGCCAACGGTGAACTCCGGGAACACTTCGAAGATGGCGACGAACTCCAGGTCCTTGCCCTTTTCGAAGGACTTCGGCTCTACCGCAGGGGCGCCAGCCGGGTTCAGCTTCTGCTCGACGATGGCTTCGTAGAAGGAAGCCTGGACGAGGTCACCGAACGCCTCTTGACGGGCATCGGCTTCGAAACGCTGACGAATCACGCTCATCGGCACTTTGCCTGGGCGGAAGCCGGCAACCTTGGCGCGCTTGGCAGTCTGTTGCAGACGCTTGTTGACTTCGTTCTCGACGCGCTCGGCCGGAACGGCGATGGTCATGCGACGCTCGAGAGCGGAAGTGTTTTCAACAGAAACTTGCATGGATATTCCTCGTTGCACAGACGTTAGCCGGCGTTAGCCCGACTCCAGAATCAAGGGCAAGCATTCTAGTGAGTCGCGCAGCAGAAGTCACCCCACTCGGGACGACGGGAAACCACGCCGGTCGATTAACTTTCACGGCCCGCACGACATAGCGCCGGGCCTGCTTCAATGGGGCCGCACGACGCCACCAGGCGACCTGCAGCCGAAATACCTTGTCAAACAACTGCCACCAACGAATTCGCTTCCTTTATTCAGGTTCGATTTCGTTGAACTTGCAGTACTCCTCCCACTCCATCCCCAGCGCCTCGGCCACCTCACGGTGCGTCTCCAGGCGCATGGCCTGCAGTTGCTCGGGGGTTTCGGCGATCAGTTGCAGGGCCAACTCCCAAGGCTGGATACCCTGCTCCTCGGCCGCATCCTCGAACGCCCACTCGATCTGCTGGGCCTGCTCGCGCGCATCCAGCTCACGCATCTCTTCTAGCAGCTGCGGGTTGGCCTCGGCAAAGCGCTGTAGCGCCAGTGCCTGACGGGCTTCTTTTGCGATCATCGGGCTGTTCCTCTGCCGGCCAAATGGGCCGGCGTTTCAACCGGCTGAAATCTAACAGCTTTTATTGGGGTGTCACCAGAGGATTGCAAGGGCCGGGATGCGATTTGACCGAGAGGTGATTCGCCATGAAATTGTCAGCGCCGCTCGATCTCACAGGCGCTAGAACCTTCAAACCATACACACAGAGCAAAAACAAAAAGGCGCCCGATCTCACGATCAAGGCGCCTTCGAAGAAATATGGGGTGGACGATGGGAATCGAACCCACGACAACTGGAATCACAATCCAGCGCTCTACCAACTGAGCTACGCCCACCATATTGCGGTCTTGCGATGTTGCGGTACAACCTTACAGATGCATGGTGCGGACGAAGAGACTCGAACTCTTACAGCTTGCGCCGCTGGAACCTAAATCCAGTGTGTCTACCAATTTCACCACGTCCGCGTAACGCTTAAAACAAAGGCGCCAGATGCTATCGAGGCGCCTTTGAAGAATATGGGGTGGACGATGGGAATCGAACCCACGACAACTGGAATCACAATCCAGCGCTCTACCAACTGAGCTACGCCCACCATATTGCATTACAGCCTACTTGCTTGCCAAAGCTGCCTAAATGGCGCACCCGGCAGGACTCGAACCTGCGACCATCCGCTTAGAAGGCGGATGCTCTATCCAGCTGAGCTACGGGCGCTTAAGCTTGAAGCCTAACCGAACGAGACCTTTAACAGCTAACTGCTAAACCACTCATTCTGCCCGACTTCGCCAACCAGTGCTAGGCTGTGCCCGACAAGTGCGGCGAATCTTATAGGCGAGCCTGAAAGTCGTCAACACCTTTCTCAAAAAAATTTAAATTATTTAAGGGCTTAGGGGATTTGCCCGACCACCCGCCTTTGCCCTTGGCCCATGTCGTGCGAGAATGCGCCCTCTTTAATTGTTTCCTTCTCGATGGTTAATCACGCGTCTATGACTGCACACCTAATCGATGGCAAGGCGATCGCCGCCAGCCTGCGCCAGCAGATCGCTCAACGTGTCGTGGAGCGTCGCCAGCAAGGCCTGCGTACGCCGGGCCTGGCGGTGATCCTGGTCGGCACCGACCCCGCCTCCCAAGTCTATGTCTCGCACAAGCGCAAGGACTGCGAAGAGGTCGGCTTCATTTCGCAGGCGTTCGACCTGCCCAGCGAAACCACGCAGCAGGCCCTGACCGAGCTGATCGACCGCCTCAATGACGATCCGGCCGTCGACGGTATCCTGCTGCAGTTGCCGCTGCCGGCGCACCTGGACGCCTCGCTGCTGCTCGAGCGCATCCGCCCGGACAAGGACGTGGATGGCTTCCACCCGTACAACATCGGTCGTCTGGCCCAGCGCATCCCGCTGCTGCGCCCGTGCACACCGAAGGGCATCATGACCCTGCTGGAAAGCACCGGCCAGGACCTGTACGGCATGAACGCGGTCATCGTCGGCGCGTCCAACATCGTTGGTCGCCCGATGGCCATGGAGCTGCTGCTGGCCGGCTGCACCGTGACCGTCTGCCACCGCTTCACCAAGGACCTCGCCGGCCATGTCGGCCGCGCCGACCTGGTGGTAGTGGCCGCCGGCAAGCCTGGCCTGGTCAAGGGTGAATGGATCAAGGAAGGTGCCATCGTTATCGACGTGGGCATCAACCGCCAGGAAGACGGCAAGCTGGTCGGCGACGTGGTCTACGAGACCGCCCTGCCGCGCGCCGGCTGGATCACGCCGGTGCCGGGCGGCGTCGGGCCGATGACCCGCGCATGCCTGCTGGAGAACACGCTGTATGCGGCGGAAGAGCTGCACAAGTAATACCGCGTGATATGAAAACGGCACCTCTGGCAGGTGCCGTTTTTTTTGCCCGTGATCAATGCATTGGCTTCACCGGCCTCTTCGCGGGTGAACCCGCTCCCACAGGTTGCGCGCCGTCCCAGAAGATGGCGATATCTCTGTGGGAGCGGGTTTACCCGCGAAGAAGCCGGCGCGTTACTCAGCCGATCACTTCCTGGCCGCCTCCCACGACTTCAGCAGTTCGTTGTAGCTGACTGTCTCGCCCTTGGGCTTTTCGTTGGCCAGTTTCGGTTTCGGCGCCCCAGGCTGGTCGAACCAGTATTGGGCATCCTTCTCCGGGTTCAGCTTCGGTGCACAGGTGGCCTGGGCGTTGGACCGCTGCAAGCGCTCCATCATCCGGTCCTGATCGCGGGCCAGGCCGTCCAGCGCTTCCTGCGGGGTCTTCTCGCCACTGGCCACTTCGGCGATGTGGCTCCACCACAGCTGCGCCAACCGCGGGTAGTCCGGCACGTTGGTGCCGGTCGGTGTCCACTGTACCCGTGCCGGGCTGCGGTAGAACTCCACCAGCCCGCCCAGCTTGGGCGCCAGCTCGGTCATGGCCTGGGAGTTGATGTCCGATTCGCGAATCGGCGTGAGGCCGACGATGGTCTTTTTCAGCGACACGGTCTTGGAGGTGACGAACTGGGCATACAGCCACGCAGCCAGGCGTTGCTTCTCGGGGGTGGACTTGAAGAAGGTCCACGAACCGGTGTCCTGGTAGCCCAGCTTCATCCCCTCCTCCCAGTACGGCCCCTTCGGTGAAGGCGCCATGCGCCACTTCGGCGTGCCGTCGGCATTCACCACCGGCAGACCGGGCTTGGTCATGTCGGCGGTAAACGCGGTGTACCAGAAGATCTGCTGGGCGATGTTGCCCTGGGCCGGCACCGGGCCGGCTTCGGAGAAGGTCATGCCCTGGGCTTCCTTGGGCGCATAGGCACGCATCCAGTCCACGTATTTCTGCGTGGCATACACGGCAGCCGGGCCGTTGGTGTCGCCGCCACGGGTCACGCTGGACCCCACCGGGTGGCAGTCCTCCACGCGAATGCCCCATTCGTCCACCGGCAGACCATTAGGCAAACCTTTGTCGCCGCCACCCGCCATGGAGAACCAGGCATCGGTGAAGCGCCAGCCCAGTGACGGGTCTTTCTTGCCGTAGTCCATGTGGCCATAGACGCGTTTACCGTCGATTTCCTTGACGTCTTCGGTAAAGAACCTGGCAATGTCCTCGTAGGCTGACCAGTTCACCGGCACACCAAGTTCGTAGCCGTATTTTTCCTTGAACCTGGCCTTCAGTTCGGGCCGCTCGAACCAGTCGGCACGGAACCAGTAGAGGTTGGCGAACTGCTGGTCCGGCAGTTGGTAGACCTTGCCATCCGGCGCGGTGGTGAAGGAAATGCCGATGAAGTCCTTCAGGTCCAGGGTCGGCGAGGTGTAGTCCTTGCCTTCGTTGGCCATCAGGTCGGTGATCGATTCCACCTTGCCGTAGCGAAAGTGCGTACCGATCAGGTCGGAGTCGTTGACCCAGCCGTCATAGATGTTCTTGTCCGACTGCATCTGTGTCTGCAGCTTTTCCACCACGTCGCCTTCCTGCAGCAGGTCGTGGGTCAGCTGTATACCGGTGATCTCGCTGAAGGCCTTGGCCAGCACCTTGGACTCGTATTCATGGGTGGTGATGGTTTCCGACACCACGTTGATCTTCATGCCACGGAACGGTTCGGCAGCCTTGATGAACCACTTCAACTCGGCCAACTGCTGTTCAGGGGTAAGGGTCGAAGGCTTGAACTCACTGCCGAGCCACTTTCTTGCCGCATCCTCGTACTGGTCGGCCCAGGCTGTGCCCTGCACGCTGGCCAGTACCAGCAACGCGGCCAGGGTCAAATGTCGCCTGTTGTACTTGTTGTCGAACATTGTGATCTCCCGTTTCAGTTATCCCACAGGGCCGCTCGCTCAGCCCCAGCGCAGCACCACCACCAGCCACGCCAGCGAAAGCAGCGAGGCCACCCACAATGGCCACTCGCTGACGCCAACCACCAGCAAATGCAGGTAGGCGCTGGCCAGCAGGCCGATGAACAAACGGTCGCCACGGCTGGTGACCAGCGGCAGGAAGCCGCGTCGCTCCACGCAGGGGCGGCGCAGTTCGAGCAGGGTCATGCCCAGCAGCAGCACGCCGACGGCGGCGAAGAACAGCGCCGTCGGCAAGGTCCAGGCCATCCACTCCATGCCTTGCCCTCCTCACACCCGGCCCAGGGCGAAGCCCTTGGCCACATGGTTGCGCACGAACCAGATCACCAGCATGCCCGGCAAGATGGTCAGTACCCCCGCCGCCGCCAGTACCCCCCAATCTATGCCCGAGGCAGACACGGTACGGGTCATCACCGCGGCGATCGGCTTGGCATTCACCGAGGTGAGGGTGCGCGCCAGCAGCAGCTCCACCCAGGAGAACATGAAACAGAAAAACGCCGTCACGCCGATGCCGGAGCCAATCAGCGGAATGAAGATCTTCACGAAGAAGCGTGGGAAGCTGTAGCCGTCGATATAGGCCGTTTCGTCGATCTCCTTCGGCACACCAGACATGAACCCCTCGAGGATCCACACTGCCAGCGGCACGTTGAACAGGCAGTGGGCCAGGGCCACGGCGATATGGGTATCGAACAGGCCGATCGACGAATACAGCTGGAAGAACGGCAGCAGGAACACCGCCGGTGGCGCCATGCGGTTGGTCAGCAGCCAAAAGAACAGGTGCCGGTCACCGAGGAAGCGGTAACGCGAGAAGGCATATGCCGCTGGCAGCGCCACCAGCAGCGAAATCAGCGTGTTCAGGCACACGTAGTACAGCGAATTGATGTAGCCGCTGTACCAGCTGGCATCGGTGAAGATCACCCGGTAGTTGTCGAGGGTGAACGCCTGTGGCCACAGGGTCAGGCCGCCGAGTATCTCGGTGTTGCTCTTGAACGACATGTTCAGCAGCCAGTAGATCGGCACCAGCAGGAAGAAGAAGTACAGCAGCAGGGCCAGCGATTTGCGCGTGCTCATGGCCTAGTCCTTGTCGGCATGGGTCATGGCTGTGTAGAACAGCCAGGAAACCAGCAGGATGATCAGGAAGTACACCAGCGAGAACGCCGCCGCCGGGCCCAGGTCGAACTGCCCCACGGCCATGCGCGTGAGGGTCTGGCTGAGGAAGGTGGTGGCATTGCCGGGCCCGCCACCGGTCAGCACGAAGGGCTCGGTGTAGATCATGAAGCTGTCCATGAAGCGCAGCATCACCGCGATCAGCAGCACGTTCTTCAGCTTGGGCAACTGGATATGGCGAAACACCGCCCAGCCCGAGGCACGGTCGATGCGAGCGGCCTGGTAGTACACGTCGGGGATGGCGCGCAGCCCCGAGTAACAGAGCAACGCCACCAGCGATGTCCAGTGCCACACGTCCATCACCAGCACGGTCAGCCAAGCGTCGAACGGGTCGCCAGCGTAGTTGTAGCTGACCCCGAGCTTGGCCAGGGTGGCGCCGAGCAGGCCGATGTCGGCCCGGCCGAAAATCTGCCAGATGGTGCCGACCACGTTCCAAGGGATCAGCAACGGGATGGCCATGACGATCAGGCACACCGAGGCCATGCGCCCCTTGGTCGGCATGGTCAGGGCAATGGCGATGCCCAGCGGGATCTCGATCAGTAGCACGCAGGCGGAATAGATGAACTGACGCAGCAGCGCATCGTGCAGCGCCGGGTCGCGCAGCACCTGACGGTACCAGTCGGCGCCGACGAAGTAGCGGTTGGACTGGTCGAAGATGTCCTGCACCGAGTAGTTGACCACCGTCATCATCGGCACCACCGCACTGAATGCCACCAGCAGGAACACCGGCAGCACCAGCCACCAGGCCTTGTTGTTCGGCACCTTGTTCATGGCCCGGCCTCCAGCAGCACATCGTCGAGGTACAGCATCAGCCACTGCGCCGGCAGGCTGACCCAGGCCTGGGCCACCGGCAGCGGACGGTCCTCGCCCAGGCGCGCCTTGAGCGCGACACCTCCCAGCTCGAGGGTGACGATGCGGTAGGTGCCCAGGTCCTCGACGTCCAGCACCCGTGCCGGGTAGGCATCATCGAACGGGCTCTCCCACAGCTGCACGAATTCCGGGCGGATGCCCAGCTGCAGGCGACCACCGCCTGTGACCGCCAGGCGCTCTCGCAGGTGCTCTCGCATTTGCCCGGGCAGCACCAGGTGAATATCGCCGAACGCCACCCCGTCCGCTTCGGCGCGCACCTCGATCAGGTTCATCCCCGGGCTGCCGATGAAGTAACCGACGAAGGTATGCCGCGGCCGCTCGAACAGTTCGCGCGGGGTGCCGAACTGGACGATGCGCCCGCCGTGCATCACCGCGATCTTGTCGGCGAACGTCGAGGCCTCCAACTGGTCGTGGGTGACGTAGATCATGGTGATGTTGAACTGCTCGTGGATCTGCTTGAGCTTGCGCCGCAGCTTCCACTTCAGGTGCGGGTCGATCACCGTCAGCGGCTCGTCGAACAGGATCGCCGACACGTCATCGCGCACCAGGCCACGGCCCATGGAGACCTTCTGCTTTTCGTCGGCACTGAGGTTGCGCGCCTTCTTGCGCAGCACGGCCGACAGGTCGAGCACCTCGGCAATCTCTTCCACCCGGGCCTGCACCCGGGCTTCGTCCAACCCTTGGTTGCGCAAGGGAAACGCCAGGTTGTCGAACACCGTCATGGTGTCGTAAACCACCGGGAACTGGAACACCTGGGCAATGTTGCGCGCCTGCGGTGACAGCTGGTTGACCGGCTTGCCGTCGAACAGCACCTCGCCGTGGGAAGGAGTCAGCAGCCCGGAGATGATGTTGAGCAAGGTCGACTTGCCGCAGCCCGACGGCCCGAGCAAGGCGTAGGCACCGCCCTGCTCCCACACATGCTCCAGCGCGTGCAGGGCATAGTCCGCCTCGCTGGCGGGCTGGCGGCTGTAGCTGTGCGCCAGTTGGCGCAGGCGGATCTCGGCCATCAACCTCTCCTTGCCTGGCGCAGCCCCGGGGCCTGCACTAGCGCCCCGGTACTGTCGAACACGAACAGCTTGTGGGTGGGGATGAACACGCGGATCGGCGTGTCCACCTGGTATTCGTGTACCCCTGGCAGGTGCAGGATCATGCGCCAGTGTTCGTTGCGTACATGCAGGAAGGTCTCTGAACCACTGATCTCGGCCAGTTCCACCAGCACCGACAATTCCAGGTCGTCGTCGTGCGCCGGCACCAGGCTGATGTGGCTGGGCCGCACGCCAAAGCGGTAGTCACCCTCGGCAAGCGGCTGCAAGTCGGCGTTGCGGGCGAAGTGCACGGCCTGGGCCAGGCACACGTCGTTGCCGCTGATACGGCCAGGCACCAGGTTGATCGGCGGCTCGGAAAACAGCTCGGCAGCTAGCACGCTGCCCGGGCGCTGGTAGACCTCGGCGGTAGGCCCGCTCTGGACGATACGGCCCTCATGCACCAGGGTGGTGGTGCCGCCCAGAGCCAGCGCCTCGTTGGGCTCGGTGGTGGCATACACGGCAATGCAGTGGCGCGCCGCGAACAGCTCGCGCAGCTCCTGACGCAGGCCCTCGCGCAGCTTGTAGTCGAGGTTGACCAGCGGCTCGTCGAACAGGATCAGCGAGGCATCCTTGACCAGCGCCCGGGCCATTGCCGTGCGTTGCTGCTGGCCACCGGACAGCTCCAGCGGCAGGCGCTGCAGGTAGGCTTCGATGCGCAGCATCTCGGCGGTTTCCTGCACCCGTCGGCGAATCTGGGGCTCGTCCATGCGTGCCTGGCGCAGCGGTGACGCAATGTTCTCGTACACGCTGAGGGTCGGGTAATTGATGAACTGCTGATACACCATCGACACATTGCGTTGGCGCACCGGCACGCCAGTCACGTCCTGGCCATCCATCAGCACCCGCCCCCGGTCCGGGCGATCGAGCCCGGCCATCAGCCGCATCAGGCTGGTCTTGCCGGCCAGGGTGCGGCCCAGCAGCACGTTGAACGAGCCGGGTTCGAAACGCAGTGAGGCATCGACGATCCAGGCCTGGTTGTCGACGCTGCGGCTGACCTGTTCCAGCACCAGGGACATGGCGTGGCCTTCTTGTGGTTTTTGTCTGCCGGGCACAGCCAGTTTCGTGCCAGATGCGCCGCAACCGTCTGGCCCGGGGCCTGGCCGGCAACACCGGTCAATCGCAGGTTCACAACTGAACACAAGCACTGAACAACTGAACACTTGCCGGTTTGACATTGAACAACCGTGCACGACACTGAACAGCGGTCGGCCCCATGACAACAATCACACAGGACAGGCCCATGGCCGCATCCGCTTCGCCCCATGCCCAACTGATCCAGGCCTCCTGGGCCCGCTGCCGCGACCACGGCCTGCAACCCCAGCACGCCCCGGACTTCGACTGCCTGACCCGCGCCGAGCTGAGCGCCCTGCTGGAGCGGCGCCAGGCCCTGCTGCGCCTGACCCGCGAAGCGGTGCTGCCGCAATATGCCCACCTGCTGGGCAATGCCAGCTACCTGGTGATGCTGGCCGATGCCAGCGGCTGCCTGCTCGACAGCTGGGGCTCGCGGCGGTTCATCGAGCCGCGCCAGCTGCATGGTTTCAGCGCCGGGGCCCACTGGCACGAGCGCGGTGTCGGCACCAATGCGCTGGGCACCGCGCTGGTCTGCGCCGAGGCGATCCACGTGGGCCAGGACGAGCACTTCCTGCGCCAGAACCGCTATATGTCCAGCGCCGCCGCGCCGCTGTTCGACGCCGAACGGCAGCTGGTCGGGGTGCTCGATGTGGCCAGCGACGGCTACCTGCCCGCCAGCCAGACCTTGGGCCTGGTACGCATGATGGGCCAGAGCCTGGAGAACCGCCTGATCCTCGCCGAGCATGCCGACCAGCATGCGCAATTGATCTTCAACAGCGCCTCCGACAACCTCGACAGCCCCTGGGCCGGCCTGCTGGTGTTCGATGAGCAGGGGCAGGTGCTGGCCGCCAATCACCGGGCCGACACCCTGCTCGGGGGCAACCCGCTGCAGCAGAACATCGAGCAACTGTTCCAGTTGCCCCTGCAACAACTGCTCAGCCATCCCCGGCAACAGCCCTTCGCCCTGCAAGCCACCGGGCGCAACCGCTTTCATTGCCAGTGGCAGCCGCCGCGCGAGGCCCCCGGCCGCCCCGCCGCCATCAGCGCCGAACCACGCCTGGAGAAGGCCCTGGCGCAGGCCGGCCTGCTGCTGGAAAAGGACATCCCCGTGCTGGTGCAGGGCGAAACCGGCGTAGGCAAGGAGGTATTCGTCGATACCCTGCACCGGGCCAGCAGCCGCGCCAGCCAGCCGCTCATAGCCGTCAACTGCGCGGCGATCCCCGCAGAGCTGGTTGAGTCGGAGCTGTTCGGCTACGACAAGGGCGCGTTCACCGGCGCCCATCAGAAGGGCAACCCGGGGCTAATTCGCAAGGCCCACCACGGCATCCTGTTCCTCGACGAAATTGGCGACATGCCGTTGCCCACCCAGGCCCGCCTGCTGCGCGTGCTGCAGACGCGCAGTATCCAGCCATTGGGCAGCGGCAAACCGGTGGCGGTGGATATTCGCGTGGTGTCGGCGAGCAACCGCGACCTGGCCGAAGAAGTGCGCGCCGGGCGCTTTCGCCAGGACCTGTATTACCGCATCGCCGGGCTGGCAGTGGTTTTGCCGCCGCTGCGCGAGCGCAATGACCGCCGGCAGCTGATCGAGCAGGTGCATGCGCGCTACCGTGACCCCGGGCAGCCTGCGCGGCTGCCTGCGGCCATTATCGAGCTGCTAGACCGGCACCCCTGGCCGGGGAATATGCGTGAACTGGTGAGTGTGCTGCAGGTGGCGCTGGCCTTGGCGGGTAATGAGCCGGTTGGCCTGGAACACCTGCCTGCGGGTTTTCTCGCCGAGGCGCAGGTACCTGTGCCTGAGCCTGTGCCGATTGCGACCGAAGAGGCGGACCTGCGCGAGCTGGTGGAACAAGCCAATGGCAACCTCTCGGCGGTGGCGCGCGGGCTCGGGATCAGCCGCACCACGCTGTACAAGCGGCTGCGTGAGCGATGATTGCCCTGGCCTGTACTGGCCCCATCGCCGGCAAGCCAGCTCTCATAGAACTGCACATAACTCATTGAATTAGCAGGGACCCTGTGGGAGCGGCTTTAGCCGCGAACACCGGCGCAGCCGGTGCCATGCACCGCGTTGGATTCTTCGCGGCTAAAGCCGCTCCCACAGGGTACGAGGATCGCTTGCGAATTCAGTTATCTGTGCGACAGTGCGGCCCAAAGGGCTGGGCTATCTCCTGCAGCGCCGCTCTCAAGGCCTGTGATATCCCTGTGGGAGCCGGCTTGCCGGCGATAGGGCCGGCCCAGCCACAGCCGATTCGGCTGCCAGCGCAGCGAAATCAGCCAAAGCCGCTGCCGCCACAGCCCATTACAGCCAGCTTTGCCTCCCCACCCGCCGCACAATGAAACCAGAGCCCACTCTGGAAGCGTCGACCGCAGGGAGACCCCTCATGACCCGTTATATCGATGTGCAAGACCTGGCCCGCCTGGTCAACCGCAAAGGCCTGCCCACGTGCCTGCTGGAAATGGCCGAGTACATCCGCCAGGACTACCTGCGCTGGCCCGCCTTCGAAAAATGCGCCCGGGTGGCCAACCATTCAGCGGACGGCGTGATCGAGCTGATGCCAATCTCGGACGCCTGCCGCTACGCCTTCAAGTACGTCAACGGCCATCCGAAGAATACTCGCCATGGCCTGCTCACGGTGATGGCCTTTGGCGCCCTGGCCAGCGTCGATACCGGTGCACCGTTGCTGCTCAGCGAAATGACCCTGACCACCGCCATTCGCACCGCCGCCACCTCGGCCCTGGCCGCCCGCTACCTGGCGCGCGAAGACAGCCGCAGCATGGCATTGATCGGCAATGGCTCGCAGAGCGAGTTCCAGGCCATCGCCTTCAATGCCCTGCTGGGCATCGATGAAATCCGCCTGTATGACATCGACCCGGCTGCCTCGGCCAAGCTGGTCGCCAACCTGGCCAACCGCCCCGGCCTCAAGCTGAGCATCGCCAGCTCCGTGGCCAAAGCGGTGCGCGGGGCCGATATCGTCACCACGGTAACCGCCGACAAGGCCTGCGCCACCATCCTCACCCCGGAGATGATCGAGCCGGGCATGCACCTGAATGCCGTGGGGAGGACTGCCCGGGCAAGACCGAGCTGCATCGGGCGATTGTGGAGCGGGCCCGGGTGATCGTCGAGTACGAACCGCAAAGCCGGGTGGAAGGCGAGATCCAGCAGATGCCTGCAGACTCGCCAGTGACCGAGTTCTGGCGTGTGGTCGCCGGGGAAGCCAAGGGGCGTGAGCGCACCGAACAGGTGACGCTGTTCGACTCGGTAGGGTTTGCCCTGGAGGATTACTCGGCATTGCGCTATGTGCTGGATACAGCGCAGGCACTGGGTATCGGCACGGACATCGGGCTGGTGCCGGTGTTGGAAAATCCGAAGGATTTGTATGGGCTGTTGCAGCCGCAGGTGGTGGAGTTGCGGGCGGTGCCCAAGGCTGGTTCTGTCTGCGCCTGATAGATGCTGGGGCCGCGCAGCGTCCCCCTTTACCGCCTAACCTGTCCCATGCCCTCTTCTGAAAGAAGCCCAAGCGCATGGACACCAAGGACGCCAACGCCCCCCCCCTCGACCGCATCGACGAAGCGATCATCGACATCCTGCGCCATGACGGCCGCATCACTTTCGAAAAACTCTCCAGCCTCGTCCACCTCACCCCGCGCCCCTGCCTGGAGCGTGTACGCAAGCTGGAGCGCCGTGGCGTGATCCGCGGCTACGGGGCGATCATCGACCTGCAGAAGGTCGCGCCCGGGGTGTCGCTGCTGGTGCTGGTCGCCCTGTCCAACCAAAGCGGGCGGGCCGCGCAGAAGGCCTTCGAAGCCACCCTGCGCAACTGCCCGGAAGTGCACGAGTGCCAGCTGATCAGCGGCCACTTCGACTACAGCCTGCGCCTGCGTTGCCACGACATGGAACACTACCGGCTGCTCAGCGAAAGCTGGATGAACGACGACGCCCTGCACATCGACAAGCTGGTGGCGCACCCGGTGCTGGCCGAGGTCAAGCCAATGGCCCGCTGACGCGGCATCAAGGGTCACGCCATTGTTCCGGCTGCCGGTAGGCCTGCGCCCAGGCTTGCACCGCACTGGCCGGCATCGGCCGGGCGATGCAGTAACCCTGTGCCAGTTCGCAGCCCAGGCCCATCAGCACGCGGCCGTGCTCGACGCTCTCCAGCCCTTCGGCAATCACCTCGCGGCCAAACGCCCGGGCCAGGCCGATCACCGCTTCGGTCAGCGCCAGGTCGTCCTGGTCATGCAGGATGTCGCGCACAAATGACTGATCGATCTTGATCGTCTGTGTCGGCAAGCGCTTCAGGTAGCTCAGCGACGAATAGCCAGTGCCAAAGTCGTCCAGGGAGAAGCGCACACCCAGTGCGCGGCAGGCATCGAGACAGCAGCTGACATGCTGCAGGTTATCGATGGCCACCGACTCGACGATTTCCAGGTCCAGCCGCGCCGGGTCCACCTCCGGGTGCGCCGCCAGCAACTGCTGCAGGCGCTCGACAAAGTCACCACGCTGCAAATGCCGCGCGGCGATGTTCACGCTCAGTGACCAGGGCTGCCCCTGACGTTGCCATGCCTGCAACTGGTTCAGCGCCTGGTCGAGCACCCATTCGCCGATTTCCACGATCAGGTCGGTCTGCTCCACCGCCGGCAGGAAATCACCAGGCGGCACCAGCCCGCGGCCTGGCCGCTGCCAGCGCAGCAAGCCCTCGAAGCCCAGCACCTGGCCGCTGCGCAGGTTGACCTTGGGCTGGTAATACAGGCACAGCTCGCCGTTGTGCAGGGCCCGGCGCACCCGCGCCACGGTCTGGTGGGTAGCCTTGAGTTCCTGTTCCTGTGTCACGTCGAACAGGTGATAGCGGTTGCGCCCACGCTGCTTGGCCACATACATGGCCTGGTCGGCATGGCGCACCAAGGTGTCGGCGTCTTCGTCGTCCTGCGGGTACAGGGTCACGCCGATACTGGCGCTGAGCGACAGGCGCTGCTCGCGTACCACATAAGGCGCCGCCAGTGCCCGCAGCACCCGGCGCAGCGCAGCATGCAACTGGCGGTCTTCGACGTTGCGCAGGATCAGCACGAATTCGTCCCCCGACAACCGGGCCACTGCGTCGCCATCGCGCAGGATGTGCTTCAGGCGCCGCGCCACCTCGACCAACAGCAGGTCGCCCATGGCATGCCCGTAGCCGTCGTTGACTGCCTTGAAGCCATCCAGGTCGAGCATGCACACAGCCAGCGGAATGTCTTCACGGCGCGAGTAGGCCAGGGCCTGGTTCAGCAGGTCGGACAGGTAAGCGCGGTTGGGCAGGCCGGTTAGCACGTCATGGCCCACACGCCATTGCAAGGTATGCAGCAGCTGGCGCTTCTCGGTGACGTCGAAACGGATCGACACGTACTTGCGCACCTCTCCGGTGAGCGGGTCGACCAGTGGCACCATGGTGCTGTCGACCCAGTACAGCGAGCCGTCCCTGGCGCGGTTGCAGATCTCGCCCTTCCACACCCGGCCGGCGGCCAGCGCCCGCCACATGCCGACGAAGAACTCCGGCTCGTGCAGGCCGGAGTTGAGGATGCGGTGGTTGGCGCCCAGCAGCTCCTCGCGGCTGTAGCCCGAGATGCTGCAGAACTGCTGGTTGACGTAAGTGATGGTTCCACGCAGGTCGGTTTCGGAAAAGATCGCAGCCGCGTCAACGGCTGCACGATAGTTGTCATCCATAAAGCATCCTGCCTTAACGGTTGAAGCGCTCCACAAGAGCACGCAATCCGGCGCACACCTCTTCCAGTTCGGCGCCGCGAGAGGCTGCGGCGTTGGCGCTGTGTGCGCTGTGCTGGGCTATGCCGGCCACACCATTGATCTGCCTCGAGACGTCTTCGGCGACGGCCGCCTGCTGCTGCGAAGCCGTAGCCATCTGCTGGCTCATGTCACTGATGCGCTGCACCGCATCACGAATGCCACGCAACGCCTGCCGCGCTTCCTGCACCTGGGCAACGCCCTGCTCGGCACCGTCGATGCCCTGGCTGGCAATCGCCACGGCCTCCTCTGCGCCACTGCGCAGAGCATCGATGATAGCCTGGATGTGCAGTGTCGACTGCCGGGTCTTGTCGGCCAGTGCCCGCACTTCATCGGCGACCACGGCGAAGCCACGGCCTTGCTCGCCGGCACGGGCCGCCTCGATGGCGGCATTTAGCGCCAGCAGGTTGGTCTGCTCGGCGATGCCGCGGATCATCCCGGTGGCTTCGGCGATTGCACCGGTCTGACCAGCCAGGTGGCTGACCGCCTGGTTGATCTGGGCCACGGTACCGGCCAAGGTGCGGATTGCAGCTCCGCTGGCGTCGGCCACCAGGCTGCCCTGCTCGGCCAGCAGGTGCGCAGTGTGGGCTTCGGCAGCAGTCAGTTGCACATGGTTGGCAACCTCACCGATGGAAGCGGCCATCTGGTTCATGGCAGTGGCGCTCAGGTCGGTTTCCGCACGCTGCTCCAGCAATGCCGCCTCGGTGCTGCGCGACAACGCCCCGGCATCATGTGCAGCCACGGCCATCTGGGCCGCCAAGTCACTTAACCGGGTCAGCGCGGTTTTCAGCCGCGCCTCCTCGCTGATCAGCATCAATTGCAGTTGTCCGCCAGCACCGGGCAGGTCGCTGTAGGTCAAGGCGGCGATCGGGTCGGCGAAGGTGCCGTCTGCGCCCTGCACTATGCGCTCCATCTGCCGCCCAACGGCATTGCGTGCCAACAGGCCATAGGCCAGGAACAGCCCCAGGGTCAGCCCCTGCGCGACCAGGCCGGGCCACAGATTGTTGGCCCCCAAAGCCAGCCCCCCGCCCACGAGCGGTACGGCCAGGTCACGCGCCAGCATGGTCGCGCGCCGTGACCAGGGCAACACAGCCTGACCGTTGCGCATGCGCGCATACAGGGCCTCGGCACGGGCCACCTGCTCACGCGTCGGGCACACCCGTACCGATTCATAGCCCACCACCCGCCCGGCTTCGAGAATAGGCGTGACGTAGGCGTTGACCCAATAGTAATCACCGTTGCGGCAGCGGTTCTTGACGATGCCCATCCAGCTCTTGCCGGCCTTCAGGTAATTCCACATCAACTGGTACACCGCCGGCGGCATGTCCGGGTGGCGTACCAGGTTGTGTGGGCTGCCGATCAGCTCTGCCTCGCTGTAACCGCTGATGGCGGCGAATTCGGGGTTGCAGTAGGTGATCAGGCTGCTGGTGTCGGTAGCAGAAATCAATCGCTGATCGGGGGGAAAACGTTGCTCTACCGGGGTGACCGGAAGGTTGAGACGCACTATGAGACTCCATTCATTCAAACGCCGGGAGCCTGCTTGCGAGGCGATTATCAGGATGAACCCCTGCAATCGACCCTTTGGTGACTTCCCGGTCGGGCGCGGATTCTACGAGGTCAGCCAAGGAATGCAAATAAACCTTACGAATCATAGCGTTATCGAAAATATCGAGGTCGGCATGGCGCTTGGCAAGCTGATTGCAATGTTGCACGAGGCACTGGCCAAAGCCTGATCTGATTCATGTGCGCACGCGGTTCCCCGCTGCGATTCACCTGTGAACGGCCGCACTGCGGCTCGACCCAACCAGATGCACCGAATTAGAGCCAGAGACGCTGGATTGCCCCACAACTGGTCAGACCGGTAAGGCCAAAAATCCTTGCAATGTCGGATTTTTCGCGCTTTCATGGCTTCGCGCTGAACAAACCGGTAAGACCACAATAATTAAGTCCTGCGCTCTTTCGCCCCGTGCGGCTACCGAAGCAAGGACACCGATCAGAGATCCCTCCCATGCTCAAATGGTGCTCGCGTTCGATCTTCCTTCAAGTCGTGCTCGGCCTTGCCCTCGGCATCGCCTGCGGTCTCAGCTTCCCCGACCTTTCCCTGCAACTCAAACCCCTTGGCGACGGCTTCATCAAGCTGATCAAGATGCTCATCGGCCTGATCGTGTTCTGCGTGGTGGTCAGCGGTATCTCGGGCGCCGGCGACCTGAAAAAGGTCGGGCGCATCGGCCTGAAGTCGGTGATCTACTTCGAGATACTGACCACCCTGGCGCTGGTGATCGGCCTGGTGTTCGCCTTCACCAGCGGCATCGGCAGCGGCGCCAACATCCACCTGGACCAACTGTCCAGCGCCGACGCCAGCAGCCTGGCCGAGCGCGGCCAGCACATCCACGGCGCCACGGCGTTCTTCATGGACCTGATCCCCACCTCGGTGATCGGCGCCTTTGCCGACAACAACATCCTCCAGGTGCTGCTGTTCTCGGTACTGTTCGGCAGCGCGCTGAACCTGGTGGGTGACTCGGCAGCCGGCATCTCGCGGCTGATCAACGAACTGAGCCACGTGATCTTCCGCATCATGGGCATGATCGTGCGCCTGGCACCGATCGGCGTGTTCGGTGCCATCGCCTTCACCACCAGCAAGTACGGCCTGGAATCGCTGCAGCACCTGGGCGGGCTGGTGGCGCTGTTCTACCTGACCTGTGCCGGCTTTGTACTGATCGTGCTGGGCACGGTCATGCGCCTGTCGGGGCTGAAGCTGCTGCCGCTGATCAAGTACCTGCGTGAAGAACTGACCATCGTGCTGGGCACCGCCTCGTCCGACGCCGTACTGCCACAGATCATGCGCAAGCTCGAGCACCTGGGCATCGGCAGCTCCACCGTCGGCCTGGTGATCCCCACCGGTTATTCGTTCAACCTCGATGGCTTCTCCATCTACCTGACCCTGGCCATCGTGTTCATCGCCAACGCCACCGGCACGCCACTGGCAATGACCGACCTGCTGACCATCCTGCTGGTATCGCTGGTGACTTCCAAGGGCGCTCACGGCATCCCAGGCTCGGCGCTGGTCATCCTCGCCGCTACCCTGACCGCCGTGCCGGCGATCCCGGTGGTCGGCCTGGTACTGGTACTGGCGGTGGACTGGTTCATGGGCATCGGCCGAGCGCTGACCAACCTGATCGGCAACTGCGTGGCCACCGTGGCCATCGCACGCTGGGAGAAGGACATCGACCTGGAACGTGCGCACAACGTGCTCGACGGCAAGCCCGGTTTCGCCCCCACCCCACGCAAGCAGCCCAACCCCCATCAACAGGAATTTTGAGCGAACGTGGCCGGCACTGACGCCGGCCCTTCCAGGAGCGAACCGTGATCAGCTCATCTACCGTCGTCAACTCAGTGGTGGAAAAACTGCGCCAGGCCCTGGCCCGAGGCCAATGGCGTACCGGCGACATGCTGCCAGGCCAGCGCGAACTGGCCGAACAACTGGGCATCAGCCGCCCCAGCCTGCGCGAAGCGGTGACCGTGCTGGAAACCCTGGGCCTGGTGCGTTCGCTGCCAGGCAAGGGTGTGCTGGTACTGGATGTCGACGCCGCCACCCAGGAACCGGGCCTGGACACCAGCGCCGCAGCCAGCCTGGCCGACGTGCTGGAGCTGCGCTACACCCTTGAGCCTTTCATCGTCGGCCTGGTGGCACAGTCGGCCAACAGTCAGGACATCGGCCAGCTGCGCCTTACCCTGATGGACATGCGTGAAGCGCTGGAGGCCGATGACAGCGAAGCCGGAGTCAGGGCCTACATCGCCTTCCATGAAGCGCTGTTCGCCCTGACCACCAACCCGATCTTCCAGAGCGTGGTGCAACAGACCGGCAATGCCCTCAAGCAGAGCGCCGACATGCTGCGCAATTCGCCAGAGCACCTGGCCGCGCGGCTGAAGGAAAACGAAGCGGTGGTGCGCGCCATACGTGAGCGCAGCAGCGCCCAGGCCAGTGCCCAGATGCGCCAGCACATCCTGGCCGAAGGGTTGCGCATGGGCATCCCGTTGAACATCCCGGACGAACACCCGCATCCATGACCCCAGGAGAGCGACCATGAACGCCGCCCCTCACTTGCCGGCCCTGCTCGCGGCCGGCGAAACCCGCCTGTCGGCCGAGCAGATCTACCCGCGGCTGTTCGATGCCATCCTCGAACAGCGCCTGCCACCTGGCAGCCTGTTGCCCGAACAGGCGCTGGGCCATGCCTTTGGTGTCAGCCGTACAGTGATCCGCCGTGTGCTCGGGCGCCTGTCCGACCAGCAGGTGGTGGTGCAGCGCCCCAGCCACACTGCGCATCTGGCCGTGCCCGACCCGGAGCAGGCACGCCAGGTGCTCAGCGCCCGGCGCCTGGCCGAAACCACGCTGATCACCCTGGCCGCGCAACGCGCCCGGCCGGTACAGGTTCGCCAGCTGCGGCAACTGGTGGAGCGCGAGCGCCAGCACCATGAAAACGGCGAGCGTTGTGCGGCGATCCGCCTGGGCGGCGAGTTTCACCTGAAACTGGCGCAGGTGGCCGCCAATGCGCCACTGGCACGGTTCCTCAACGGCCTGGTGCCGATGACCTCGCTGATCATCGCCCGCTACGAGTCGCCATGCTGCGACCACTGCGCGTGGGAGGAACATGCGGCGATCATCGATGCCGTGGAGCATGGCGATGCCGAGGCGGCGCTGGGCCTGATGCACAAGCACCTCGACCGCCTGGAAGAAAAGCTCGATCTGGAATGACCCACGCTCTTTCTGGTGAACGCGGTCCCTGTGGGACCGGCCTTGTGTCGCGAAAGGGCCGCTCCCACAGGGACCGCGTTCACGCAGAAATCTGCGTTGATCCTGAACCGCCGATAGGCTGCACGGCAGCCCTTCACTCCCCACCCTATACTCCGAAAACCACCCCAGCCTCTATCAGGGAGGCGGTTGCGTGAGCACTCGAGCCCTCCTGCTACTGTGCCTGCTGCTGGCCTTGGCCGGTTGCGCAGGCAAGCCCCCACCTGTCCCGCCGCCACCGGTGGTGCTCACCACCGCCACCTGGCAACGCATCGACCAGGAACTGATCGAAGCCTCGGTCGGCGCCGGCAGCTCGGCCAACGACTATGCACGCCGTTCCATGCGGGTGTGGAAGGAACAGGTACAGCAGCGTACCGAAAGCGACTTCATCCCTTGGTTTACCGGCTACTGGACCCAGCAGTGGCTGACCCTCAAGGTGGCCTGGTACAAGATCGACAGCGGTGAAGGCCGGGAGCCGGCGGAAAAGCGCCTGGCGCTGTACCTGCAGGAGCAGTACCACAAGCGGGTGATCGAACCGGTGGCCGAGCAGATCAACCCCGAAGGCATTCGCGACCGCGCCAGCGAGCTGTACCTGCAACTGCTCGGCCAGCAGCTGCCGGCCATCATCAGCCGCTACAACGCTCCCCCCGAGCAGTTCAGCCAACGCCTCAACCGCATTCCCGCCATCGCCCTGGGGCCACCGGATGCGCGCAATGCCAGCCTTTACCAGCTGCTGCGGGCCAAGTCGCTGGCCCAGCAACCTGCCTGGCAAGCCATGCGCCAGCATCTGCACCAGCAGGCCAGCAAAGGCCCGGGCAAGACCGATGTCGGGCTGAACTCGGTGGCCAACCAGGCCAGCGAAAAGCTCGGCGCCACCCTGGCTCCGCGCGGCATCGCCAGTGCCGTGGCGTCGGCAGTGGGCAAAGTGGCGGGGGCGATGATTTCTATTGCGGCGGCCGGCTATGGGGTCATGACCCATGACCGCGAACACCCGCAGATGGTCGAGCAGTTGCGGGTGATCCTCAACGTGGCGCTGAACCAGGAATGGCAGGAGCTGATGGAGAACCGCCAGAGCGGGGCCATGTCGGGGGTGTACTACCTTTCGGGCCAGGTCGAGGACAGCTTGCTGGCCAGTGCACCGAGGACGGAGGAACAACCGGTTGAGCAGCAGGTGAAGCAGCAGCAGGAGCCTTTGATCATTCGCCTGCCGCCGTAGTGGTTGACTGTGTCGGCCTTTTCGCAGCACAAGGCTGCTCCTACAGGGACCGCTCCCGCCTGAAGGTTGTGCGGTCGCTGTAGGAGCAGCCTTGTGCTGCGAAAAGGCCGGAACAGGTTGAATCAGGCTGCTGCCAAGGCTGAGCTGGGCAAGCCAAAGATCCGGTCGAACGCCCAGTTGTAGGCAAAGGTGTAGCACGGCACCAGCACGATAAACGCCATGTCCACCAGCAACGCCTCCAGCAATGTCATGTCCAGCCACCAGGCAATCAGCGGGATCAGGTACACCACCAGGGTCAGCTGGAAGCCGATGGCATGCGCCACCCGCCGTGCCACACTGCGCCCGCGCTTGGCCTGGCGGCTTTCCCACCACTCGAACAGGGTGTTGTAGATCAGGTTCCAGAGCATGGCGATGGTAGTGATCATCACCGCCAGAGGCCCGGTATGCGATGCGTGGGTGTCCGACAGGTAGGCCAGCCCGAGGGTCGACATGCACAGCCCGATCAGTTCATAGAAAGTCACGTAGACGAGTTTGCGTTTGAGTCCCTGCACCCGGGATTACCTCCAATGACAAAGCGATGGGGCGCGATCATGCTTCATCGTGCTTGACAGTAAAAGTCAGCAGCTGTCAGATCTTCTGACAGGAGGCTGCCATGAACTTTTCCAGCGACAATATCCAGCTGTTTCTCGCCGTGCTCGACCGCGGTTCGTTTTCCGCCGCTGCGCGGGCCCTGCAGCGGGTGCCTTCGGCCGTGAGCATGGCCATCGGCAACCTCGAGGCCGAACTGGGCTACACCCTGTTCGAGCGCGGCCCACGGGAAGTCCGCCCCACCGCCGAGGCCAAGGCGCTGGAACCTCATGCCCGGTTGATCGCCGAACAACTGGGGCTGCTGCAGGTGCATGCCCTGGAACTGTCCCAGGGGCTGGAGAGCAGCCTGACCTTGGCCGTGGTGCCGGACATCGACCACCGCCCGCTGCTGGCGGCCATCGCTCGCCTGGGTGAGCGGCACCCGCTGCTGGACATCGCCCTGCTCAGCGCCCCGCAGGAAGAGGCAGTACACCTGCTGGACAGTGGCCGCGCCGACCTCTGCGTGGCTTTTGCCGGGCTGCAGGTCGATGCCCGTCGCGGCTTCCAGCACATCGGCATGGAGTCGCTGGTGGCCACGCTGTCCCCCGCACACCCGGCCTTGCGCGAGGGGCGTATCCACTACCTCGAAGACCTGACCCGGGTGCGCCAGATCCTGGTGCGTAGCCATGACCTTCCGGTGACAGACCCACGCCCGTTGATAGGCGCCACGCACTGGTCAACCGACAGCTTCGACCTCGCCCTGCAGATGGTCGAGGCCGGCCTGGGCTGGGGCGACTTGCCGCTGTCAAGGGTCGCGCCACTGCTGGCCAGCGGGCGTCTGGTGCGCCTGGATTTTCGCAACACCCGCAATGAATTGCAGTTGCCAGTACACATCCTCTGGCGCAAGCAACAACCGCTGCTGCAGGCCGCACGCCTGTTGATCGAGCAGTTGTGTAAGCAGTGAAGACCGTCCGTCGAATCGACCGTAAGAAATTTCTGCAAGCGCTTCAATCTTTTACCTCTTGAGCCGATATCCCGGTCGATAGGTTCCGCAATGCGTCATGAGCGCGCTGCGCCCTCCCCTCATTGGCCCAAGGTCTCGAAACATGAACCTGAAATTTCGCCACAAGATCCTGCTCAGCGCCTGCGGTGTCGTGGTCCTGGCATTTGCCCTGTTCACGCTCTACAACGACTACCTGCAACGCAATACCATCCGCCAGAACATCGAAGCTTCGGTGCAGCAGTCGGGCGCACTGACCGCCAGTAGTGTGCAGAACTGGATGAGCGGGCGCATCCTGGTGCTGGAAAACCTGGCCCAGGACATCGCCCAGCAAGGCGCTGGCGATACCCTGGAAGGACTGATCGAGCAGCCATCCTATACGCGTAATTTTCTGTTCACTTACCTGGGCCAGGCCACCGGTGCGTTCACCCAGCGCCCCAATGCGCAGATGCCCGCCGGTTACGACCCACGTCAGCGCCCGTGGTACGGCGCCGCGGCCAGCGCCGGGCAGACCGTGCTGACTGCCCCGTACCAGGGGGCTGTCGGCGGCCTGATGGTAACCATCGCCACGCCAGTGAAAAGCAAGAACAATGGCGAGCTGATCGGCGTGGTCGGCGGTGACGTCACCCTCGACACCCTGGTCGAGATCATCAACTCGGTCGATTTCGGCGGCATCGGCCACGCCTTCCTGGCCGACAGCAATGGCCAGGTGATCGTCAGCCCCGACAAAGACCAAGTGATGAAGAACCTCAAGGACATCTACCCTGGCAGCAACCTGCGAGTCGCCGCCGGCATGCAGGATGTCACCCTCAATGGCCAGGATCGCATCATTTCCTTCGCCCCGGTGGCCGGCCTGCCTTCGGCACAGTGGTACATCGGCCTGTCGATCGACAAGGACAAGGCCTACGCTGCGCTCAGCCAGTTCCGCACCTCGGCGATCATCGCGATGCTGATTGCGGTGGCTGCCATCGCCGGCCTGCTCGGCCTGCTGATCCCGATACTGATGAGCCCGCTGACCACCATGGGCCGCGCCATGCGCGACATCGCCGAGGGCGAAGGTGACCTTACCCGCCGCCTGACCGTGCAGAACAAGGACGAGTTCGGCGAACTGGCCACTTCGTTCAACCGCTTCGTCGAGCGCATTCATGCCTCGATCAGCGAAGTGTCCTCGGCAACCCGCCTGGTGCACGACCTGTCGGAGAAGGTGGTCAATGCCTCCAATGCGTCGATCATCGGTTCCGAAGAGCAAAGCATGCGCACCAACAGCGTGGCCGCAGCGATCAACGAGCTGGGTGCTGCCACCCAGGAGATCGCCCGCAACGCCGCCGATGCCTCGCAGCATGCCAGCGGTGCCAGCGAGCAGGCCCACGGTGGCCGTGAAGTGGTCGAAGAAGCGATCAGTGCCATGACCGCCCTGTCGCAGCGCATCAGCGAGTCCTGCGCGCAAATCGAAACGCTCAACGCCAGCACCGACGAAATCGGCAAGATCCTCGACGTGATCAAGGGCATCTCGCAGCAGACCAACCTGCTGGCGCTGAACGCCGCCATCGAAGCGGCGCGTGCCGGTGAGGCCGGCCGTGGCTTTGCCGTGGTGGCCGACGAGGTACGCAACCTGGCGCACCGCACCCAGGAATCGGCGGAAGAAATCCACCGCATGATCACCAGCCTGCAGGTAGGCTCGCGCGAAGCGGTGCACACCATGAACACCAGCCAGGTTTCCAGCGAGCAGACCGTGCAGGTGGCCAACCAGGCCGGCGAGCGCCTGGCCAGCGTGACCCAGCGTATTGGCGAGATCGATGGCATGAACCAGTCGGTGGCTACCGCTACCGAAGAACAGACCGCCGTGGTCGAGAGCCTCAACCTGGACATCACCCAGATCAACGCCCTGAACCAGCAAGGGGTGGAGAACCTCAACGAGACCCTGCGCCATTGTGACCAACTGGCCCAGCAGGCCGGGCGCCTGAAGCAGCTGGTAGGCAGCTTCAGGATCTGATGGCCCTGGGGGGCGCTCTGCGCCCCAATCGCGACGCAAGGCCGCTCCCACAGGTGCCATGCGATCCTTGTGGGAGCGGCCTTGTGTCGCGATCGGGCTGCGCAGCAGCCCCCTACGCCACCGCCGCTTTAACCACTTTGCTCCGCCGGACCCAGGCCAGCAGCACCGCCGCCATCAGCACGAAACCCAGGTAGCCGAACAGTGGGTACACCTCACCCACCAGGCTGATGAACCCCACCAGGCTGCATCCGAACGCCGCCACGCCGGTCACCACCGAGCCCAAGCGAAACCTCACCGTACCCGCCGGCATCAGCCGCGAGAGAAACGAGAACAACGTACCCACCGCAGTGTTGACGATCATGCCGAAGATAATCAGGCACATCACCAGCCCCAGCAGTGGCGATACTTCGTTGGCGATCGACAGCATCGGCATCGGCAGGTCAGCCACGCTGTCCAGGCGCGACAACAGCCCGGCACTCATTACCAGCATCAGCCCACCCAATGCGGCGCCACCAAGCAGCCCACCCCATACAGCGGTTCTCTCGCCCTTGGCCGACCCACCCAGGATGGCCAGGATCGGCGCGCCGGCAACGATGTTGTACGACACGTACAGGAACGCCCCCAGCAGCCAGTGACGGGCGCCCGCCTGTTGCTGGCTGGCCAGCTGGTCGAGCTGGGCGAAGCTCTGTTCCCGGCTGAACACGGCGTACAACGCAATCGCCGAGGCCACCAGGATCAGCAACGGCGTTATGGCACCAATAGCGAGGATCACCCTGCGCACATCCAGGCACACGATGCCCACCACAACCAGCGTCACCAGCACGCTGCCGGCCAGCGCGGGGATACCGAACTGCTGCTCCAGCAAGGCACCACCACCGGCCAGCATGACCACGGTGACGGCAAACATGAAAAAGGTGATCAGCCAGTCAACGAACAGGCCCAGGTGACGGCCGCAGATGGCCTGGATCACATCCTTGTGCGAAGTGGCCTGCTGGCGATTGCCCAGCCCCGCCAGGGCCATGCCGAGGAAGGTGAACAAGGCTGCGCTGACCAGCGCACCGGCCAGCCCCCACACACCGAAATCGACAAAGAACAACAACAGTTCCCGCCCCGAAGCGAACCCCGCCCCCACGATCACGCCGACAAACGCGCCGGCAATCTTCAGCTGCTCTTGCATGTGAACCTCTGGATTTATTGTTGTTTTGCTTTTTGGCGGGCAAGTCAGTCCGCCGCTCCTACAGGTAATCCACCGTCCTTGAATGCAGCGCTGGTCCTGTGGGAGCGGGTTCACCCGCGAAGAAGGCACCGCGCTGCATGGCACCGGCTACGCCGGTGTTCGCGGGTGAACCCGCTCCCACAGGGCCAGGCAATCTTCCAGGTTTTGCGCAAGACAGTTGTTCATGCGCAGATTTCTGCCCGCTCAGGCGTCGCCGACGAACACCTGCACTTCGATCTCCACATCCACCCCCAGCGCTAATGCCGAGGCCACGGTCGAGCGCACCGGTAGCGCTGCGCCGAAGAACTCCTTGTACACCTCGTTGAAGCCGGCGAAGTGGCTCATGTCCGAGAGCCACACCGTGGCCTTGACTACCTGGTCGAAACGCGCGCCGCAGGCAGCCAGGCTTTCGGAGATGCGCTCGCAGGCGGCGCGGGTCTGGGTCTGGATGTCGCCGCGCACCACTTCACCGCCAGCACTCATCGGCACCTGGCCGGAAAGGAACAGGAAGCCGCCGGCTTTCACCGCACGGGAGAACGGGAACGGCAGGCTGCTGGGAAAACGCTGGATATCATTGCTCATGGGATGCTCCTTTCAGGGTTGCTGGAAACGGGCCGGGGACAGGCGCTCGGGCACCACCCCCTGGCTGACAAGGCCGGGACACAGGGGCAGGCCCAGCAGCAGGTCGGCAGCCAGGCGCGAGGCGCCCGCAGCCGACTGGATGCCATAGCCACCTTGTGCCGCCAGCCAGAAGAACGCTGGCGCGTGCACATCGAAACCGATCACCAGGTCGCCGTCGGCGACGAACGAGCGCAGCCCGGCCCAGGTGTGGCTCGGCCGGCGGATCGACAGGGTGGTCATGGCTTCGATGTTGTAGATGCCCAAAGCCACGTCGAGCTCCTCGGGCGCGGCGTCCTGGGGTTCGACCGGGTCGGCATTGGCCGGCGACCCCAACAGCTGGCCGGCGTCGGGCTTGAAGTAGAAGCTTTCGTCTACGCCGATCACCGCCGGCCAGCGGGCGAAATCCTGGTCTGCCGGGCCTGGGAAAGTGAAGGCACTGCGCCGGCAGGGTTGCAGGCCGATGCGCGCCACCCCGCACTGCTCGGCCACTCGGTCGGCCCAAGCGCCAGCAGCATTTACCAGCTGGCGCGTCTGTACCCGGCTGCCATCGCCCAGCTGCACCTGCTACAGGTCATCCAGGTACCAGGCCTGGATCAGCTCGGCGTTACAGCGCAGTTCACCGCCAGCGGCGCGATAGCCGCGCAAGAAGCCCTGGTGCAGGGCATGTACGTCCAGATCCATTGCGCCCGCTTCAAGCACCGCGCCGGCCAGGTTCTCGGCACGCAGGCTCGGTACCAGGGCCAGGGCTGCGTCGCGGTCGAGCAGGCTGACTTCGGTGCCGTTGGCCAGGTTCTGTGCGTGGGTCTGCTCGAGCAGCGTGCGCTGTTCCAGGCTGGCGACGTACAGGCAGCCGCGCGGTTCCAGCAGCGGGTGCTCGCAGAACCCTTGCGGTGGTGCTTCGTAGAAGGCCCGGCTGGCACGGGTCAGCGCCTGTATCTGCGGAGTGCCGTAGGCCTCCATGAACATGGCTGCCGAACGCCCGGTGGAATGGTAGCCAGGCTGCGCCTCGCGCTCGAGCAGCAGCACCTTCTGCCGGCCGGCCAGGCGATAACCGAGGGATGCACCAGCGATGCCCGCGCCGATGATGAGGGTGTCGTAGATCGGGATCATGCACGCTCCTGCCAGGGAATTTTCATATATGAGAATTCTAATATATGAGAATTTACGAATACGCAAGGGTCCAAGGTAAGATGCCCGACCAACGCCGCATGCCGAGACCCCCGAATGCCCGCTGCCCTACCCTTGCTGGACCGTGCCGTAGTCGGCCAGCGCCTGCGCCAGGTGCGCAAGGCGCGCCAGATGACACTCAAGCAATTGTCCGAAGCCAGTGGCGTCCCGCTGTCCACCTTGTCGAAGATGGAGCTGGCGCAGGTCTCGGTCAGCTACGAAAAACTCGCCGCCGCCGCCCGGGCGCTGAACGTCGACATTGCCCAGCTGTTGCGCGCCAGCGGCACGGTAACCGCACCAGTGCCGGTGACGGTGGTGGTCGATTCACTGCCAGCGGCGGCGGGCTACTCGACCGGCACCTATGACTATCACCCGATTGCCGGCGACTTCCCTGAACGGCGCATGACGCCCGCCTATGCCCGCATCATTGCCCGTGAACGTGGCCAGTTCGACGATTTTATCCGCCACCCGGGCCAAGAGTTCGCGCTGGTACTGAGCGGGCGCGTTCGTATCGAGTTCGAAACCGGGGAAGCGGTGAGCATCGGGCCGCAGGAGACGGCGTATTTCGACAGCCAGGTGGGACATATCTACCTGTCGGAAAGTGACGATGGCGCAGATGCGCATGTGATGGTGGTGATGACTGATCGCTGACCCGGTGCTGCCTGCCAAGGCCTATCGCCGGCAAGCCAGCTCCCACAGGTACTGCACAGGCCTTGAGGTTGATGCGTCGGTGTGGGAGCCGGCTTGATAGGGCCCTGGCAGGCAGCACCTGGTTATAACCTAATAACGAACAAGTCTATTTGGCTATAAAAAAATCTATATGCTGGCTGCATCCGATAACGGGCAAAGTTGGGCGGTCGAGTAGCGTATGGATGTAGGTTCTTTCGGTTTCACCATTGCAGGCCTGGTCGTGGGTTTCATCGTCGGCATGACCGGCGTCGGTGGCGGCTCGCTGATGACCCCGATCCTGTTGTGGTTCGGCATCAGCCCGGCAACGGCCGTCGGTACCGACCTGCTCTATGCCGCCATCACCAAGGCCAGTGGCGTCTGGGTGCATGCGCGCAACAAGAACGTCGACTGGAAGATCACCGGCCTGCTCAGCCTGGGTAGCGTGCCCGCCGCGGCACTGACCCTGTGGTTCCTCAGCACCCTGCACACCGACACATCGGCGCTCAACGCCGTCATCAAGCAAGGCCTGGCGGTGGTCCTGATCCTGACCGCGCTGGCCATCCTGTTCAAATCGCGTCTGCAGGCCTTCGCCAGCCGCCATGCCGGTGACCACTATCACCTCAGCGACCGCAGCCTGAATACCCTTACCGTGCTTACCGGCGTGGTGCTGGGGGTGATGGTCACCCTTACTTCCATCGGCGCTGGCGCACTGGGTACCGTGGCGCTGTTCCTGCTGTACCCGTTCCTGGTCACCCGCCGCCTGGTCGGTACCGAAATCGCCCACGCCGTGCCGCTGACCCTGGTGGCAGGGCTGGGCCATGCGGGGATGGGCAACATGGACTGGTCGCTGCTGGGTTACCTGCTGCTGGGCTCGCTGCCAGGCATCTACCTGGGCAGCCACCTCACCGGGCGGATTTCCGACCGCGTGCTGCGCCCGTGCCTGGCGGCGATGCTGTTGCTGATTGGCTACAAGCTGGCGTTCTGACCTTCAGCCCAGGCGCAGACGCCATTGCCCGGTAAAGCTCAGCTCCAGGCGCGACAGGGGCAACACGTCGACTCGCTGGCTGGCGCTCATCGGGCAGCAAAGTACTTGTACAAGCACGGCGCGCATCACCATCGGGTGGGTAACTGCCAGCCATTCACCAGGCCTGTCGAAGGCCGCCAGCCAGGCGGCGATGCGCTGGCAAAGCACGGCGAACGACTCGCCGCCGTGAACATCACTGGCCGGGTCCTGAAGCCATTCGGTCAACGCCTGCGATTGCTCGGCCTGCAGTTGCTTCAGTGTCAGCCCTTGCCAACGCCCCAGGTCGCAATCGGCCAATGCCGGCTCGACCTGCACCGGCCCAGAAAACCACGCCGCTGTCTCGCAGGCTCGCCGCTCTGGTGCAGTCAGCACCGGCACACCGGATAGGTCGGCGAAAGGCTGTTGTCCCAGTGGAAGAATGCCGTCTTCGGCATGGTGCAGTCGCCCGGACTTCTGGGCTTGGGTCAGGGCATGGCAGATCAGCGTCAGGCGGACGGCTTTCACCGGTTTCTTCTCATGGCGGGTTGAGGCGCAAGGTTTAGCATGCTGCGGCACTTTTTGCCGCAACAAATATGGCACCGCCTGCGCCAGTGTTCCCCGGTTTATCGGTGAATGGGCCATACAGCACCCCGATGTCAGAAGGTGATATTCAGCGCAGCGAACACCGCCCTGCCTGGCTGGTTATAGGTATTGGCGCCCGAAGTACTGGCGTTGCCACCACGCAGGATCTGCTTGTCGAACACGTTGTTCACCCCCACCCGCACGTCGTAGTTGGCGTTGAACTTGTACCCGGCGCTCACGTCCACCAGGCCGTAGGCTTCCACATCCTGTTGCGCGGCCTTGTCGTAGCTTTGCTGGGTGCGGTCGTTGAAGGTCGGCGACTTCTGCTTGCCGAAGTAGGTACCCGCCACCTGGAACGACAGCTTCTCGGTGGCGCGCCAGTCGAGGGTGGTGTTGACGGTGTATTCCGGGATCACCGACAGTGGCTCGCCGGTCTCGCGGTTGTCGTTGTCGAGCATCCAGGTCAGGTTGGTGTTCCAGTCCAGGGCCGGGGTCAACTCGATGAACAGGTTGCCTTCGATACCCTCCACCCGCGCCTTGCCAGCGTTGTCCCACTGGGTCACGCGGCTGCCGGTGCCGATGGTGTACAACACATCGGTATCACCGACGATCTTGTTCTTGTAGTCGTTGCGAAAGTACGTGGCACTGGTGCGCCAGGTACCCCGGTCGTACATCAGGCCGATTTCCTTGTTGACGCTGATCTCGGGCTTGAGGTCGGCGTTGCCCTGCAGGTAACAGCCACCGTTGTTGGTCTGCTGCACGCTGCAACCATTGCCGCGGCTGTACAACAAGTAGTTGGGGTTGGACTGGTACAGGTTCGGGGTCTTGTAGGCGCGCGCGATACCGCCTTTGACCGACAGTGCTTCGGTCAGCTTGTGCGACAGGTTCAGGCTGGGGCTGAAGTTGTCGCCGAAGGTTTCGTGGTGGTCGAAACGCAGGCCCGGGGTAATGGTGGTGTCGCCGACAATGATGTTGTCCTCGACGAACAGCGCATAGCTGCGGGCGGTCGTCTTCGAGCTGCTGCGGTCGAAACCGACGAGCCCGTCATTACCCGTGGGGTCCGAGCTTTGTGGGCGCAGCGAGCCCTGATCATTGAGCGTTTCGTACAGGTACTCGCCGCCCAGGGTCAGCACATGCTCGGTGCTGCCCATGGCGAATGGCAGGTTCACTTCGCTGCTCAGGCGCGTGTTGCGCAGGCGCGACATGGCGGCGCCTTCAGCATTGGGAGCACCTTCGGTACGGCCTGCCAGGCCCTCGTTCAGACGCCAGTTGCGCACGTACTCGTAGGCCAGCACGGTCTTGCTGGTACCCCAGGTGAAATCGCCCAGGTGGGTCAGGTCGTAGGTACTGCGCTGCATCACATTGGTTTCGTGGCCGTACAAGCTGGACACGAACTCGACGTCACCACCGCCGTTGCTGTTCATGGTGTCGCCGGCAAAGATATTGCCCTGGCGGCTGTAGCCGGCACTGGCCTCGAAGCGGTGCTCGTCGTTCAGCTTCCAGCTCAGCAGGCCATTGATGTCCTTGTTGCGTACGCCTTCGCGGCCCGCCACCAGCGCACTGGTGGCATGCCCGGCATTGATGTCCAGGTCGTCGGCATCGGTCTTGGCCAGGCCGCCGTACAGGCGGAAGCCGAGGTTGTCGGTCAGGCCGCCGCCCAGGTTGAAGTTGGCCCGGCGGCTGGCGCCCTCGGCGCTGTCTTCCGGCAGCTGGGTGTACAGGCTGACGCTGCCCTTGAGCTCATCGGTGGGCCGTTTGGTGATGATATTGACCACCCCGCCCATGGCGCCGGAGCCGTAACGTGCGGCCGCCGGCCCACGCAGGATCTCGATGCGCTCGACCGCTTCTGCCGGTACCCAGTTGGTTTCACCGCGGGTATCGCGGTCGCCGTTCCAGCCATAGCGCACGGCATTGCGTGCGCTGGATGGCTTGCCGTCTATGAGGATCAGGGTGTTTTCCGGGCCCATGCCGCGCAGGTCGATCTGCCGGTTGTTGCCACGCGCGCCGCTGGCGCTGTTGCCGGTCAGGTTGACCCCGGGCTCGCGGCGGATGATTTCGGACAGGTCATTGGCCGGCGGGTGGCGCTTGATGTCTTCGGCGGTGATGATCGACGTACCCAAGGCCTGGCGTGCCTCGCGCTCGGCGGTGACCAGGGTGTCCTGGATCACCAGCGCGTTGTCGGCGACCGGCATCTCCAGCACCTCACCCGTACGCTGTTCTTCGGCCTGGGCCACGGTGGCCACCATGGCCGGTGACGCCAGCGCGACAAACGCCAGGGCCAGGCTGTTGGGTGAAGTCTTGCACTGCATGGGTACATCTCCTGCGATTCATGAGCGAAACGGCACATCCCTGGCGGAGACCGGGAGCCCTCGCCCACCGGCCTCGCAAACACAGTTTGGTGGCCAACAGGGATGGTAAATATATAGATTCGCAAATGAGTTTAAATCTTATTTACGAAGTTTACATGTTTGTAACGGAACTTTGCTGACACGACAGCGTTGCCGGCGCAGCCCGGCTATTCGCGCTGATGCTTGCATACACCTGTCCGATTTGCATCCTGCGTGACGGCTCCTACAGTTTCGAACGTAGCACCCTCTGCCGAGCCTCTTGATGCGCAGCCACGAAGAAAGCCACGCCATGAACGCCACCAGGTCCCTGTCGAAGATCCCTCGCAGCGTCTGGGCGTTGGGCTTCGTATCGATGTTCATGGACATTTCCTCGGAAATGATTCACGCCCTGCTGCCGCTGTACATGGTCACCGTGCTTGGCACCTCGGTAGTGGCGGTGGGCTTTATCGAAGGTGTTGCCGAAGCGACCGCTTCGATCACCAAGGTGTTTTCCGGCGCCCTCAGCGACCGGCTGGGCAAGCGCAAGCTGCTTACGGTGCTGGGCTATGGCCTGGGTGCGTTGACCAAGCCGGTGTTCCCCATGGCCTCCGGGCTGGGGTGGTTGACCGCAGCACGCTTCGTCGACCGGGTCGGCAAAGGCATTCGTGGGGCGCCGCGCGATGCACTGGTGGCCGATGTCACGCCCGCCGAACTACGTGGTGCAGCCTTCGGCCTGCGCCAGGCGCTGGATACCGTGGGCGCCTTCCTTGGGCCGTTGCTGGCGATCGTGCTGATGTGGCTGACCGCGAGCCATTTCCAGACGGTGTTCTGGGTGGCGGTGCTTCCGGCGTTCGTGGCGGTGTACATCCTCATCGCCTTCGTGCGCGAACCTGAAACGCCGGCCACCACCCGGCCGGTGCGCTCACCGCTGGCCCTGCACGAATTGGCACGCCTGGGCCCGTCCTACTGGCGGCTAATCGGCCTGGCCACGCTGTTCACCCTCGCCCGCTTCAGCGAGGCGTTTCTGCTGCTGCGCGCCCAGGACATGGGCCTGGCGCCGCTGTGGGCGCCGGCAGTGCTGGTGCTCATGGCCCTGGCCTACTCGCTGTCGGCCTACCCCGCGGGGGTGCTGTCGGACCGCGTAGGCCGCCGCGGCGTGCTGATGACCGGGCTGGGGCTGCTGGTCGTCGCCGACCTGCTGCTGGCCCTGCTGCCGGGCTGGACCGGGCTGGCCATGGGGGTGGCTGCCTGGGGCCTGCACCTGGGCTTCAGCCAAGGCATCTTTGCCGCCATGATCGCCGACAGCGCCCCCGCGGAGCTGCGCGGTACAGCCTTCGGCCTGTTCAACCTGCTGACCGGCATGGCGCTGCTGGTGGCGAGCGTGGTGGCCGGGCTGCTGTGGGACGGGGTCGGCTTCAAGGCGACATTCCTGCTTGGCGCAGCATGTGCCGGCGGCACCTTGATCGGGGTCGTATTGCTCAGGCCGGCCCCGATCACCGGCAATCCGAACTAGGCCAGCGCTGGCTGCTGCTCCAGTAGCGACCAGCCGCCATGTCCATCCACCTCCAGCCGGTGGGTATGGAAACCTGCCAGTGTACTGCGGTGCCCGACACTGACCAGCAATGCCCCCGGCATTTCCGTACGCAGCAGAGAATACAGGGCATGCTCGAGCCCTTCGTCCATGGCCGAAGTGGACTCGTCAAGGAACACCACCTGCGGCCGGTTGAACAGCACCCGGGCAAATGCGAGGCGCTGCTGCTCACCAACCGAGAGAATGTGTGACCAGTCACAGCTGACTTCCAGTCGCTCGGCCAAGTGGGCCAAGTTGACCTGGCGCAAGGCCTGCTGCATCCGCGTTTCATCCTCAGGTCTGCTGGCCACCGGGTAGGCGATGACCGTGCGCAGATCGCCCAGCGGCAGGTACGGCCGCTGCGACAGGAACAGAGCCTGGTGGCCCAGCGGGCGCCTGACCTCACCCTCGGCGTACGGCCAGAGTCCCGCCAGCGCACGCAGCAGCGTGGTTTTACCGCTGCCCGACGGCCCCTTGATCAACAGCGCCTGGCCGGCATGCAGATCAAGGTCCAGGTCGGTGATAAGGGCATGCCCGTCCGGGCGCAGCACCTGCAGGCGGCTGATCGCCAAGGCATGCTCCTGGTCCTCGGTGATGACGCGTGGCAAAGCGCTCGCCTGCTCGTTGGCATCGAGGAAACCGGTCAGACGGTCGAGGGTGGCCCGGTACTGGGCAAACGCATCATACGACTCGCGGAAGAACGACAACGAATCCTGCACCTGGCCAAAGGCCTGGGAGGTCTGCATGACGTCGCCCAGCTTGATCGCCCCGCTGAAGAAGCGCGGTGCCTGCAGAATGAAGGGGAACACCACTGCGACCTGGCTCACGCCCAGGTTGAAACCGCTGAATTTCAGGTTCCGGAACACCAGCGCCCAGGCATTCACGATCAAGGCACCAAAGCGACCCAGCAACGTGCCCCGCTCGACCTGCGCGCCCTGGTAGAAAGCGATGTTCTCGGCATTTTCGCGCAGACGCATCAGCGCGTAACGGAAGTTGGCGGTGAGCTTTTCGTTGAGGAAGTTCAGGCGGATCAGCGGTCGCCCGAGGCGGAAGGCGATCCAGGTGGCGACGATGACGTAAAGGTACACGGCAAACACCATAGCCCGGGGAATCTCCACACCGGCAACGGCCAGCGGCGCCGACAGCCCCCAGAGGATGCCGGTGAACGCCACCAGCGAAACCAGCGCACTGACTGCGCCCAGGGCGAGGGTCACCGAGTTGCTGACAAAGGCGTTGACGTCCAGTTCGATACGTTGGTCAGGGTTGTCCACGGGCTCGGCGAGGAACTGGCCACGGTAGTAGGCATCGCCGTGCATCCAGTCGTGGGTCAGGCGCTCGGTCAGCCAGACTCGCCATTGGATGCTGAACGCCTGGCTTACATAGAAGGTGAACAGCGAACGCAGTACATGGATGGTGGCCAATACTGCAAAGACACCGAGCAGGTACCAGAAGGCCGCTTGGTCAAGGCCCTGCAAGGCGCTGTAGAAGCCGTTGTACCAGAATGAGAACAGCACGTTCAGACGCACCGAGAATAGCGTCAGAACCAGCAGCAGGGCGAACACCAGTAACGGCCGCCAACTGCGCCTGAAACTGAAATAAGGCCCGGCAAGCTGCCAGAACTGGCTACCCCAGCGCGTACAACGTACGGCCAGTGTGGCGGCTGCTGTGAAGCAGACAAGGGTGATGAACGAAGCGATTGCCAGCCAGCTCAGGCTCTCTTGCAGGGCCTGGTGCCAGTTCATTTCCATGATGGGTATCCGTGCTGAGTATTTCCGCGAGCGTAGCATTGACCTGTGATTCGTCAGGCATAAATGACGCACATTTCATGATTGCCTTCGGAGCTACGCGGGCCCCTGTGGGGCGGGCGAGTCGAGGTGTCGAACCGCCGCGAAGCGGGCGACGTGGTGGATGGCACCGGCTATGCCGGTGTTCGCGGGTGAACCCGCTCCCACAGGGACTGCGTATGCCCGGGAATTTTTTCGCCACAAAGACAAAACCCCTACCTGCATGTGCAGATAGGGGTTTTGCGAAATGAATCTTGACGATGACCTACTCTCACATGGG
>NZ_JALLKV010000041.1:0-53934 GCF_023093815.1 Pseudomonas sp. PNPG3 | reverse complement strand
GATTGGGCGAATCATATCGCCCTTAAGAGGTGTCCGGGATCATTAGGCCAGTTCACTTTAGCCGCGAACACCGGCGCAGCCGGTGCCATGCACCGCGTTGGATTCTTCGCGGCTAAAGCCGCTCCCACAGGGTATGCGGACCGCTTGCGAATTCGGCTCTCTACGCGACAGCGCAGCCCAAAGGGCTTTCAGCTATCCAGCTGTCATCTGACTGCAACGAATATTCAGCAACCTTTCTGCCATCTCCCCGTGCCTCATTGCGAGTTCGAATGGGCCATCCCGCGCTGCATCTGCCACAGGACCACGACCTGTTCGGCCTGCTCTACGCCTTCGCCTTCCGCCCTGGCCAGCCGGGGCGCGAAATCGATTCGGCGCAGTTGTTGCGCACGCTCGGCCAGCCGCTGGAACCTGGCGAGTTTCTCTGGGTGCACCTGAACCTGGCCCACGCTGCCTGCGAACGCTGGTTGCGCACCCACCTGCAGTTGCCCGAAGCCTTCTTCGAAACCCTGCGCGAAGGTTCGCGCTCGACCCGTATCGAACACGCCGACTCGGCACTGCTGGCGGTGGTCAACGATGTGGTGTTCAACTTCGGCCTGGTGTCCTCGGACATCTCCACGCTGTGGGCCTGCGCCAGCAGCCAGTTGCTGGTAAGCGCGCGGTTGCAGCCGCTGCATTCGGTCGACAAGCTGCGCTCGTCGGTCAAGCATGGCGAGCGCTTTCATTCGTCCATCGAGTTGCTGGTCCATCTGTTGCGCGACCAGGGCGATGTGCTGACCCAGATCGTGCGTGAAACCACCACCAGCGTCGACCGCATCGAAGACCAGTTGCTGTCCCAGCGCCTGAGCGACAACCGCGCCGAACTGGGCAGCATGCGCCGGGTGCTGGTGCGCTTGCAGCGCCTGCTGGCGCTGGAGCCGGGGGCGCTGCTGCGCCTGCTCAACCGGCCGCCCGACTGGCTGCAGGAACAGGACATACGCCAGCTGCGCGCGGCCACAGAAGAGTTCACCCTGGTGATCAGCGACCTCACCGCCCTCGGTGAGCGGATCAAGCTGTTGCAGGAAGAAATCGCCGCCAAGCTCAACGAACAGACCAACCGCACCCTGTTCACCCTGACCGTGGTGACCGTGCTGGCGCTGCCCATCAACATCATCGCCGGTTTCTTCGGCATGAATGTCGGGGGTGTGCCGCTGGCGGAAAACCCCCATGGTTTCTGGGTGCTGGTGGCCCTGGTGGCGACCTTCACCGTGCTGGTGGGGCGCTGGGCGTTTCGCAAGCGGCGCGAGTACTGACGCGACGATCGCCGGTCAGTTCGCCTCCCGCACTGCACTGAGGAACGCCCGGGTCCGCTCCTGTTGCGGGTTTTCGAAGATCTGCGCCGGCGTCCCCTGTTCGTGGATCTGCCCCTTGTAGAAGAAGCACACCCGATCCGCGAACTCCCTGGCAAAGCCCATCTGATGCGTCACCATCAGCATGGTCAGGTTGTGTTCGCTGCCCAACCGGCGGATCACGTTCAGCACCTCGCCACACAGTTCCGGGTCCAGCGCCGAGGTCACTTCGTCGAACAGCATCACCTTGGGTCGCATCGCCAGCGCCCGGGCAATCGCCACGCGTTGTTGCTGGCCACCGGACAATTGCGACGGGTAATGCTCGAACTTGTTGCCCAGGCCAACCATCTCCAGCAGCTCCGCAGCCCGTTCGCGCGCCTCGGAGGGCTTCACGCCCAGTACCTGGACCGGGGCTTCGATCACGTTCTGCAAGGCACTCATGTGCGGGAACAGGTTGAAACTCTGGAACACCATGCCGATCTTCGCGCGCACTTTGCGTACATGGCGCTCGTTGGCGATGAGCTGCTGGCCGTTGCGCCCGGGCATGTGGGTGAGCGATTCGCCATCGACTTCGATCATGCCCTGGTCAATGCCTTCAAGCGTCATCAGTACCCGCAGCAACGTCGATTTGCCCGAGCCGCTGGGGCCGATGATCGCCACCTTTTCGCCGGGGGCGACATCGAGGTTGAGGCCGTCGAGCACGGTGAAGCTGCCGTAGCGTTTGGTCACGTCCTTGAAGCTGACGATCGGTTGGGCAATGGCCGGTGTGGGCATGTGGGTGTCCAGCGGCTGGGTGGCGGTGGCAGTGGCGAAGTGGGTCACAGGGGCGATCATCAGCGGAGCTCCAGGCGCACTTCAAGGCGCCGAACGAGGTAGGCCAGAGCGACGCTCAAGGCCAGGAAGAACAGACCGACCAGGGTGATCGGCTCGAGGTAGCGGAAGCTTTCGGAGCCGACGTTCTTGGCCTGCTGCATGATTTCCACCACGGTGATGGCCGACAGCACCGGGGTGTCCTTGAGCATGGCGATCAGGTAGTTGCCCAACGGCGGCAGGATCGGGCGAATCGCCTGGGGCAGGATGACTGCCCGGTAGGCGGTCCACGGCGCGAAGTTGAGGGCGACCACCGCTTCCCACTGGCTGCGCGCCACCGAGTCGAGGCCGCCGCGGTAAACCTCGGCCAGGTAACAGGCGTAGTGCACGCCGATACCGATGATGCCGGCCTGCATGGCCGTCATGTTCACCCCGTAGTTGGGCAGCACGTAGTAGAGGAAATACACTTGGATCAGCAGCGGCGTACTGCGGATGAACTCGATCAGCAATGCCACCGGCCACGACAGCCAGGCCTGGCGGCTGCGTCGGGCAATGGCCAGGAACAGGCCCAGCACCACTGCGATCAGGAAGCCAACCAAGGTGATGCCCAGGGTTTTCAGCGACGCCTGCAGCAAGTCGGGGAGGATTTGCGCGACGTAGTTCCAGTCCCAGAAATTCATGACAGGCTCCCCCGCAGGCGACCACGGCTCAGGCGCCGTTCGACCCGACGCATGAGGAAGTTGATGACCTGCGCCAGGACGAAGTAGAGCAGCAGGGTGAGGCTGAAGATTTCCAGGGTCTGGAAGGTCGCCTGGTCCAGCTGACGGGCGCGGAAGCTAAGGTCCGACAGGGTGATCAGCGACACCAGCGAGGTGTTCTTCAGCAGTTCGATCAGCAGGTTGGTGCCAGGTGCGATGGCCGCCAGCAATGCCTGCGGCAGGATGATCCGCCGGAAGCGGGTGGTGGCGGGCATGTTCAGCGCGGTGCAGGCTTCGTACTGCCCCTTGGCCACCGAGCTGATCGCCCCGCGCATCACTTCGGCACCGTAGGCACCGATGTGCAGCCCGAGGCCGACGATGGCCACGGTGTAGGCGCTGAGTTCGACGTTGAACGGTGGCAGCGGCAATACGAAGAACAGCCAGAACAACTGCACCAGCAGCGAGGTGCCACGGAACAGCTCGATGTAGGCCACGCACAGCCAGCTCAATGGCCGCCATGACGAACGCCGGCCGAGGGCGGCGAGGATCGCGGCGACGATGGCCAGCAGCGAGCCGAAGAAGGTCACCTGGATGGTGATCCAGGCGCCTTGCAGTAACAACGGTATCAATTCACCCATGGTTCGACCTGAATAATCGGATTACACAGGGAATGGCACGGCAAGCGCCATGCCACCTCGATTCACTGCTGGGCACAGAGCTCGGCGGCGGTCTTGTCAGTCACGTTGCTGCGGTCGAAGCCGAACGGCGCGACGGTCTTCAGATGCTCCTCGCTGCCCAGCCACTTCTTCATCTCGGCGTTGACCGCGTCGCGCAGGGCTTTGTCCTCGGGGCGGAAGGCCAGGGCACCGTAGCCGGTGTGGGCCGGGTCATCCGTGAAGTCGCTGATCGCCTCGACCTTGTCGCCACCCTTTTTCGCCAGGCCCTTCATGGTCAGCTGGGTGCCCACGGCAGCATCGGCGCGGCCGGCACGCACGGCCTGCAACTGGGCGGTGGTGTCCGGCACCTGAAGGATCTGCGCATCGGTGATGCCGGAGTCGCGGGCATAGGCGAGGTTGACCGTGCCGGCCATGATCGCCAGCTTCACGTCCGGGCTCCTGGCGATGTCGGCGTAGCTGTGCAGGTTCTTCGGATTGCCCTGTGCCACCAGCAGGGTGTCGGGCAGGGCGTACTGCGGGTCGGTGAAGATCACCTGCTTGCAGCGTGCGGGGGTGATGTACATGCCTGCTGCAATCACATCGAAGCGCCCGGCGCGCAAGCCCGGGATCAACGAACCCCACTCGGTGAGCACGCCATCGACCTGCTTGATGCCCATTTTCTCGAAGATGATCTTGGCGATTTCCGGCGACTCACCGGTTACACGGCCATCGGTTTCGGTGAAGGCGAACGGGGTTTCGTTGGCGTAGCCGATGCGGATGCGGCTGGTTTCCTTGATCTCGTCCAGGCTGGCGGCCTGGGCGCTGGCGAGCACACCGACGGCGGCACAGGCCATCAGCAGGCGCTGGAAGGGGCGTGGAACGTTGAAAGGCTGGCTCATCAATGAAGCTCCTGTTTGTTATAAAAACCGTCGTCGACGGCTCTGTGTTAGGAGGCAGTGGAGCAAAACAGCGATAGCAGGTCGGTCTTTTGTTCGAGGCTGCCAGGCAGCGGGAGTTCGACCTTGGGGCGAGCATACAAAAGCTGAAACGGCGATGGCATTGCACTAGGACAATTGCCCGAAGCACTTGTACGGGGGATGCTGTGACCCTGGCCCCGGCAAGCGAAGCGAACCTCATGATGAACAGTTGGAAGGCAGCCCTGGACGCGGCCCGCATCGGCGAGTCCAAATACAAGATCCTGGTCCAGGCCGTCACCGGCGAGATCGAGCGCGGCGTATTGGTACATGACCAGCGCCTGCCACCGCAGCGACAGGTAGCCGATGCCCTGGGCATCAGCGTGCAGACCGTGACCAATGCCTACAAGGAACTCGAGCGCCAAGGCCTGGTACGTTGCGAGATCGGCCGTGGCAGTTTCGTCAGCCGGCGCATGAGCGACCGTGTGTCGGATGACATCATCGACCTGCCCGAGCGTACCCTGGTCGACTTCTCCATCACCCGCATCCTGCACACCCAGGTGCATGAGCGCATCTGGCGCGACACTTGCGCCGAGCTGGCCGTGGAAGAGGAGCAGCCGTGGATCCATGCCTACCGGCCCATCGCCGGTTTCGAGAGCCACCGCGAGGCCGCGGTGCGCTGGCTTGCCGGCCTGGGCATGCAGGTCGAGCGTGACGATGTGCTGGTAACCAACGGCGCCGCCCACGCCATCTTCCTGGCCCTGGCCTCGCTGGCCGGGCCGGATGATGTGGTGCTGTGCGAGGGGTTGACCGACCATGGCGTGATCGGCAATTCACAGGTGCTCGGTTTCACCCTCAAGGGCCTGGAGATGGACCGCGAGGGCATCAACCCGGAACATTTCGAGGACATCTGCAGCAACGAGCGGGTGACCGCGCTGGTGTGCACACCCAACCTCAACAACCCGACCGTCAGCCTGATGCCCGACAGCCGGCGCCAGGAGATTGCCGAAATTGCCCGGCGCTTTGGCGTGCATATCATCGAAGATGACGTTTACGGCCCGCTACTGGGTGGCAGCCATGCCAGGCCGCTCAGTTCCTATGCGCCGGAGCTGTCGTTCTACTGCACCAGCATGACCAAATCGGTGCTTACCGGCCTGCGCGTGGGCTATCTGGCCATGCCCAAGCGGCTGGCGCTGCGCACCGAGAGCATCTTGCGGGTCAACAGCTGGATGGCCACGCCCCTGGTGGCGGAGATTGCATCGCGCTGGATCAACGACGGGCGCGCGGCGCAACTGGTGGCGCTGCAGCGCACCTTGCTGGGCGAGCGTCAGGCGTTGTTGCGTGAGTACCTGGGGGAGTATGTGCGTGGTCAGCACGCCCATGCCTTGGGTGCCTGGCTGAACATTCCCGAGCGCTGGGAAGTGGACAGCCTGGTGCGTGCCTTGCGCCGCCGGCAGATTGCGGTGACGCCGCCGGAGCCGTTCCTGGTGCGCGGTACACCGCGGCCACGGGCCGTGCGCTTGTGCGTGGGCGCCGAGTGTTCCGAGGCAAAGTTGCGCCAGGCCTTTGGCGATATGCGGGAGTTGTTCGGGCAGTATCCGCAGATCCACGAGCTTTGAGCGGCCTGTACCGGCCTCTTCGCGGGTAAACCCGCTCCCACAGGAATCGCGCATTTCCTGAACCCCGCACGGAACCTGTGGGAGCGGGTTTACCCGCGAAGAGGCCGGTACAGGCAAAAACAAATTCCCCGGCAAATTGCCCTAGTACATTCAGCACGACAATTTTCGCCTCATACACTCCGCCCAACATCAGCTCACTTGTTGGGTCCCGGTCATGTCAGCGCTCTCGCTTCACGATCTCTACCTCGCCCGCCAGCGTATCCACGGCCTGGTGCGCAGCACGCCGCTGGAACTTTCCCCCAGCCTGTCACGGCGCCTGGGCACGCCGGTCTACCTGAAGCTCGAGGCCCTGCAGACTACCGGCAGCTTCAAGCTGCGCGGGGCCAGCAATGCCATCGCCGCACTCAGCGCTGAACAACGCGCTTGCGGCGTGGTTACGGCCTCCACCGGCAATCACGGCCGGGCGGTGGCCCACGCTGCTGCGCAACTGGGCGTGAAGGCAACCGTGTTTCTTTCGCAACTGGTGCCAGCCAACAAAGTCCAGGCCATCCGCGATCTGGGCGCCGAAGTGTGCATCGTCGGCCACTCCCAGGACGATGCCCAGCAGGCCGCGCAACAACATGCCGATCAACAGGGCGCAACCCTGATCCCACCTTTCGATCACCCTCAGGTCATCGCCGGCCAGGGCACGTTGGGCCTGGAAATCATCGAGCAGTTGCCCGAGGTGGAGCAGGTGCTGATTCCGCTCTCCGGTGGTGGCCTGTTCGCAGGTGTGGCGTTGGCCATGAAAAGCATCAAGCCGGCGATCACCACCCATGGCATCAGCATGCAGCGCGGCGCGGCGATGTACGCCAGCCTGCAGGCCGGCAGGCCGGTCGAGGTTGAGGAGCTGCCGACACTCGCTGACTCGCTCGGCGGCGGCATCGGCCTGGGCAACCAGCACACCCTGAACATGACCCAGCGTCTGCTCGACCAACTCCACCTGCTGCCGGAAGCGTCGATCGCCAATGGCATGCGCCACGCCTACCAGCACGAACGGTTGGTACTCGAAGGTGCCGGTGCAGTCGGCATCGCCGCGCTGCTCGACGGCTTGGTGACGGCCCGCGGCCCGGTGGTGGTGGTGGTCAGCGGGCGCAACGTCGACAGCGCACAGCATCAGCGCGTCATCAATGGCGGCGACGCCTGAAATTCACGTTCCTTCACTGGAGGTATTCGAATGCCGGCCATCACCTTGCTCAGCGAAGCCGACCTGCGTAGCTGCATTACCCTCGACCGCGACGCGATCGATGCCATCGAGCAGGCCTTTGCCCTGCTTGCCACGGCCAATGTGGCGATGCCGCCGATCCTGCGCCTGGATGTGCCCGAGCACAACGGCGAGGTGGACGTGAAAACCGCCTACCTTCCTGGTCTGGAGCGTTTCGCGATCAAGGTCAGCCCAGGCTTTTTCGACAACCCCAAGCTTGGCCTGCCCAGCCTCAACGGCATGATGATGCTGCTGTCGGCCCGCACTGGCCTGCTCGATGCCTTGCTCCTCGACAATGGCTACCTCACCGCCGTGCGCACCGCTGCAGCCGGTGCGGTGGCTGCCCGCTGGCTGTCGCGGCAGGACAGCCGCAGCGTGGCCTTGATCGGCAGTGGCGAACAGGCACGCCTGCAGCTGCAGGCACTGCGCCTGGTGCGGCCGATCGAGCAGGTCAAGGTGTGGGGGCGCGATGCGCAGAGAACCGCAGCGTTATGTGATGACCTGGGGCGCGATGGGCAACTGCAGGTACAGGCCTGCGACAGTGTCGACCAGGCCATGCAGGCGGTCGATATCGCCATCACCTGCACCCCCAGCCGCGAGCCGCTGATCCAGCCGCATCACCTGCAACCGGGGCTGCACATCACTGCCATGGGCTCGGATGCCGAGCACAAGAACGAGATCGCGCCCATGGCCCTGGCCCGGCTCGACCGTTATGTGGCCGACCGCCTGAGCCAGACCCGCGTGCTGGGCGAACTGCACCACGCCTTGCGCGCTGGCGTGGTCAGCGAACAGGCCGTTCATTCCGAGCTGGGCCAGATCATCGCCGGCCTGCACCCGGGCCGTGTGCAGGCCGAAGAGGTCACCCTGTGCGACCTGACCGGCACCGGGGCCCAGGACACCGCCATCGCCAACCTTGCCTTCGAACGCGCAATCGCCGCCAACAAAGGCCTGGCGTTTCACAGCTGACAGTTTTCACAACCCACTCACAAGAAGGGCATCCGTATGTCACAGACAGTGGTCAACCTGCCGTTCAGCCGGCAGGAGTACGCCCAGCGCCTGGCCAAGACCCGCGCTGCCATGCAGGCACAGGGCCTGGAGCTTTTGCTGGTTACCGATCCATCGAACATGGCCTGGCTCACCGGCTATGACGGCTGGTCGTTCTACGTGCACCAGTGCGTGCTGCTGGCGCTCGATGGCGAGCCGATCTGGTTTGGCCGCGGCCAGGACGCCAATGGCGCAAGGCGCACGGTGTTCATGCAGCACGACAACATCGTCGGCTACCCGGATATCTATGTGCAGTCACGCGAGCGCCACCCGATGGACTACCTGTGCCAGGAGGTGATTCTGGCCAAGGGCTGGGGCGGCCTGAGCATCGGCGTGGAGATGGACAACTACTACTTCAGCGCGGCGGCCTACCAGGCGCTGTGCAAGCACTTGCCGCAGGCGCGCTTCAGCGATGCCGCCGGGCTGGTCAACTGGCAGCGGGCGGTCAAGTCGCCGCAGGAAATCGAATACATGCGTATCGCCGCGCGCATCGTCGAACAGATGCACGGGTGCATCCTCGAACGCATCGAGCCCGGCATGCGCAAGAACGAGCTGGTGGCCGAGATCTACCGCAGCGGCATCCTCGGTGTCGATGGCCACGGTGGCGACTACCCGGCCATCGTGCCGTTGTTGCCGACTGGCGCTGATGCCAGCGCGCCGCACCTGACCTGGGACGATTCACCGTTCACCCGCGGCGCCGGCACGTTCTTCGAGATTGCCGGCTGCTACAAGCGCTACCACTGCCCGCTGTCGCGTACCGTGTACCTGGGCAAGCCGCCGCAACACTTTCTCGATGGCGAAAAGGCGGTGGTCGAAGGTATCGCGGCCGGCCTCGATGCCGCGCGGCCAGGCAATACCACCGGTGACATCGCCAGGGCGTTCTTCCGTGTGCTGGAGAAGTTCGGCATACACAAGGACAGCCGCTGTGGTTACCCGATCGGTATCAGTTACCCGCCAGATTGGGGCGAGCGCACCATGAGCCTGCGCCCGAGCGACACCAGCGTGCTGCAACCGGGCATGACCTTCCACTTCATGCCGGGGCTGTGGATGGACGACTGGGGCCTGGAGATCACCGAAAGCATCCTCATCACCGAGACCGGGGTCGAGACCCTGTGCAACGTGCCGCGCCAGCTGTTCGTGAAGGACTGACCCATGAATGCAATCGCTCAGGCCGCCGCCACGGTGGCCAACCCGATCACCTGTACCTTGGATTTCGAGCAGGACGGTGTGCAGCACGGCTTCCTCAAGCTGCCGTACTCGCGTGACGACTCGGCCTGGGGGGCGGTGATGATTCCGCTGACGGTGGTCAGGAATGGCAGTGGCCCTACTGCCTTGCTCACTGGTGGCAATCACGGTGATGAGTACGAAGGCCCGGTGGCGCTGAGCAAGCTGGCTCAGCAGCTGCAGCCCGAGCAGGTAAACGGGCGGGTGATCATCGTGCCGTTCATGAACACACCGGCGTTCCAGGCGGGCACCCGTACTTCGCCGATCGACCGGGGCAACCTCAACCGCAGCTTCCCTGGCCGGCCTGATGGCAGCGTGACGGAAAAGATCGCCGATTATTTCCGGCGCACCTTGCTGCCGTTGGCCGATATCGTCCTGGACATCCACTCCGGTGGTCGCACCCTCGATTTCCTGCCGTTCGCTGCATGCCATGTGCTGCCCGACAAGGCCCAGCAGGCCCGCTGTGAAGCCGGCATGCAGGCCTTCGCCGCGCCCTACAGCATGCGCATGCTCGAGCTGGATGCGCAGGCGATGTACGACACCGCGGCAGAAGAGCAGGGCAAGGTGTTCATCACCACCGAACTGGGCGGTGGTGGCACCTCCACGGCGAAAAGCGTGGCCCTGGCGGAGCGCGGCGTGCGCAATGTGCTGATTCACGCCGGCATCCTTGCCGGCGAAGTGGAGCAGGGCGAGACAACCCTGCTGGACATGCCCGATGGCGATTGCTTCATCGCCAGCGAGCACGACGGATTGCTGGAGATGTGCCGCGACCTGGGCGAAACGGTCAGCCAGGGCGAAGTGATCGCCCGTATCCATGACATCCGCCGCACCGGCAGCGCCCCGGTCGAGTACCGCGCCCGACGCAATGGCTTGCTCGCAGCCCGGCACTTTCCCGGCCTGGTGCAGTGCGGCGACACCCTGGCGGTGATAGCCGACGTACTGGCCTGAACCTGGCGCCACGACAACGAGGTATGGAGAACAGTCATGTCACACCACTACCCATTCAACAGCCTGTGCCACGTCGATGGCCAATGGCTGCACAGCCACAGCGGCAACAGCATCGCCGTGCATGACCCGGCCAACCGCCAGGTCATCGGCCATGTGCCGCTGCTCGACCACGAGCAGATCGTCGCCGCGGTGGATGCCGCCCAGCGGGCTTTCCCGGCCTGGCGCCAGCAGAGTCTGGACAGCCGCGCTGCGCTGTTGCGGCGCTGGGCTGAATTGATGCTCGAGCACCAGGAGGCTCTGGCGCGCATTCTCAGCGAGGAACAGGGTAAGCCGCTGGCCGAAGCACGCGGTGAAATCGCCTATGCGGCAAGCTTCATCCCCTGGTTTGCCGAGGAGGCCCGGCGCCTCAACGGGCAGACTATCCCCAGCCATATTCCGGGTGCCCAGCTGAGTACGCTGAAGGAGCCCGTCGGGGTCTGCGCGCTGCTCACCCCGTGGAACTTCCCCAGTGCCATGATCACCCGCAAGGCGGCTGCGGCGTTGGCGGCCGGCTGCACGGTGGTGGTCAAGCCGGCCCACGAAACACCGTTTTCGGCGCTGGCCCTGGCCCAGCTGGCAGAGGACGCCGGCTTCCCGCCGGGGGTGTTCAACGTGGTAATCGGCGAGCCGCAGATGGCCATGGAAACCCTGGTGTGCGACAGCCGCGTGCGGGCGGTCAGCTTCACCGGCTCGACCCGTGTCGGCAAGCTGGTGCTGCAAGCCGCGGCTCAGGATGTGAAGAAAGTGGCGCTGGAGCTGGGCGGCAACGCGCCGTTCATCGTCTGCGCCGATGCCGACCTGGAGCTGGCCGTGCGGGTGGCCGTGGCCGCCAAGTTCCAGACGTCTGGCCAGGACTGCTGCGCGGCCAACCGGATCATGGTGCAGCGGCCGTTGTACGAAGCATTCCTGATGCGTTTCGCCGAAGCGGTGCGGGCGCTGAAGGTTGGCCCGGCGATGGTCGATGGCGAGGAGACGGCGGCAGAGGTCGGCCCGTTGATGCACCAGGCCGCCTTCGATGCCACCCAGGCCCGGGTCGAGGACGCCCTGCAGCGTGGCGCCCGGCGCCTGGTCGGTGGCGAGGGCCATGCGCTGGGTGGCTGGTTCTTCCAGCCGACGGTGCTCGCCGATGTCACGCCGGCGATGCGCATCTACCAGGAAGAAAACTTCGCGCCGATTGCCGGGGTCATGCCGTTCGACACGCTGGAGCAGGCCATCACCATGGCCAATGACACCGAGTACGGCCTGGCTGCCTACATCGTCGGCAACCGCCTCGATGTCGTGCACCCGCTGGTGCGCCGGCTCGACCACGCGATGGTGGCGATCAACGGCGTCAAGTTCACCGGCCACCCCATCCCGTTCGGCGGCATGAAGGCCTCGGGCCTGGGCCGCGAAGGCGGCAGCGAGGGCTTCGAACCCTTCGTCGAAACCAAATACGTTTGCTTGCACCACCACGGTCAGTTCTAAGGAGTGTTTGCCATGAGCCAAGATTTCAGCCAGCTGTTCGAACAGGACCGCGCCCACTTCATGCACCCTTCGACCCACGCCCATGATCACGCCAGCGGCGCGCTCAAGGGCCGGATCATCACCGGTGCCGAGGGCATCCGCCTGCGTGACCATGAAGGCCGCGAACTGATCGACGCCTTCGCCGGCCTGTACTGCGTGAACATCGGTTACGGGCGTACCGAGGTCGCTGACGCGATCCATCGTCAGGCCAAGGAGCTGGCGTATTACCACACCTACGTCGGCCACTCGACCGAAGCGATCATCGAGCTTTCCAGCCGCATCATCGACTGGGCGCCGGCTGGGATGAAAAAGGTCTATTACGGCCTGTCGGGGTCCGATGCCAACGAGACCCAGGTCAAGCTGGTGCGCTACTACAACAACATCCTCGGTCGTCCACTCAAGAAGAAGATCATCTCTCGCGACCGCGGCTATCACGGCTCGGGCATCATGACCGGCAGCCTTACCGGCCTGCCCAGCTTCCACCAGCATTTCGACCTGCCGGTGGAAGGCGTCAAGCATACGGTCTGCCCGCACTGGTACCGCAAGGCACCGGCCGGCATGGATGAGCAGGCCTTCGTGCGCTATTGCGCCGACGAGCTGGAGCAATTGATCCTGGCCGAAGGGCCCGACACGGTCGCCGCGTTCATTGGCGAGCCGCTGATGGGCACCGGTGGCATCATCGTGCCGCCCAAGGGCTACTGGAAGGCGATCCAGGCCGTGCTCGATCGCTACGACGTGCTGCTGATCGCCGACGAAGTGGTGTGCGCCTTCGGCCGCCTGGGCTCGAAGATGGGCAGCCAGCGCTACGACATCCGCCCGGACCTGATCACCACGGCCAAGGGCCTGACCAGCGCCTATGCGCCTCTGTCGGCAGTGATCGTTGGTGAGAAGGTGTGGAACGTGATCGAAGAAGGCTCGCAGAAGGCCGGCCCGATGGGCCACGGCTGGACCTACTCTGGGCACCCGATCTGCGCGGCGGCGGCGCTGGCCAACCTGGATATTCTCGAGCGCGAGAACCTGACCGAGAATGCCGAAGTGGTGGGTGCATACCTGAACCGGCGCATGCGCGAAACCTTCGAAGGCCACCCGCTGGTAGGTGAAGTACGGGGTGACGGCATGCTTTGCGCAATCGAGTTCATGGCCGATCGCGAGGCGCGTACGGCGTTCGACCCGGCGTTGAAAGTCGGGCCACAGGTGTCGGCAGCGTGCCTTGAGCGCGGGATGATCGCCCGGGCCATGCCGCATGGTGACATTCTCGGTTTCGCACCGCCGTTGGTGCTGAACCAGGAGGATGCCGAGAAGATCGTCGCCATCACCAAGGTGGCGGTCGATGAGGTAGCTGGCAAGGTACTCGGCTAAGCATCGCAGGGGCCGCCGTGCGGCCCCATCGCCGGCCTTGGCAGGCGAACCGACTGACGGTCCCATCCACCTTTCATCCTTGCCTACGCTGATATTCCCAACCCGCTAACGCAAGGAAACCCGTCATGGCCTTCCAATACAAGCGTCTGGACAAGAACAACGCCGCCGTGCTGCTGGTCGACCACCAGACCGGCCTGCTCTCGCTGGTAAGGGACATCGACCCCGACCGCTTCAAGAACAACGTCCTGGCCCTGTCGGACCTGGCCAAGTACTTCAAGCTGCCGACCATTCTCACCACCAGTTTCGAGACCGGCCCCAACGGCCCGCTGGTGCCCGAACTGAAAGAGCAGTTCCCCGACGCCCCGTACATCGCCCGGCCTGGCAACATCAACGCCTGGGACAACGAGGACTTCGTCAAGGCCGTCAAGGCTACCGGCAAGAAGCAGCTGCTGATCGCCGGCGTGGTGACCGAAGTGTGCGTGGCCTTCCCGGCACTGTCGGCGCTGGAGGAGGGCTTCGAGGTATTCGTCGTCACCGATGCCTCCGGCACCTTCAACGAACTGACCCGTGACTCGGCCTGGCGGCGCATGGAGGCCGCCGGGGCGCAACTGATGACCTGGTTCGGCGTGGCCTGCGAGCTGCACCGTGACTGGCGCAACGACATCGAAGGGCTGGGGACCCTGTTCTCCAACCATATTCCGGACTACCGCAACCTGATGACCAGCTACAACAAGATGGCCAAGTAATCCGGCCTTGAAGGCACCCCGTACCCTGTGGGGGCGGGTTCACCCGCGAATGCATCGGTAGCTTTGATGACGCATTCGCGGGTAAACCCGCTCCTACACCCACCCCGGAACACTCACCAGCACTCGTAGAATCAATGAGATAGAGGCAAGCCTGCGAAATCCATAAGCGAAGCGGCAAACTGCCATGGATCGACCATACTGACTCTTCATTCGCCCTCAGGAGAGTGCCATGTCGAAGTCGTCCAGGAAGAGAGACCCCAAGGACCAGCCGGAGAAACTGGGCGGCAAGGCGTACGAGAAGGAGCTCAAGCAGCTGCACGTGGAGCTGGTGAAGCTGCAGGAATGGGTGGTGGCCAAGGGCCTGAAGGTGTGCATTGTCTTCGAGGGCCGCGATGGCGCCGGCAAGGGCGGTACCATCAAGGCCATTACCGAGCGCGTCAGCCCGCGAGTATTCCGCGTGGTGGCGCTGCCGGCGCCAACCGAGCGGGAAAAGAGCCAGATGTATGTGCAACGCTACCTGGGCCACCTGCCTGCCGCGGGCGAGGTAGTGATCTTCGACCGCAGCTGGTACAACCGCGCCGGTGTCGAGCGAGTGATGGGCTTCTGCAGTGAAGAGCAGAGCAGCAAGTTTCTCACCGTGGTGCCGCTGTTCGAAAAGATGATGGTCGAGTCGGGGATCATCCTCATCAAGTACTGGCTGGAGGTCAGCGCCGAAGAGCAGACCCGCCGCCTGCAGGACCGCATCAACGATGGCCGCAAGCTGTGGAAGCTGTCGCCGATGGACCTCAAGTCCTACACACGCTGGGATGAATACACCCGGGCCCGCGACGAAATGTTCGCCGCCTCCGACTCGTCATGGGCACCGTGGTTCATGGCCCATTCCAACGACAAGCGCCGTGCCCGGCTGAACATCATCAGCCATCTGTTGACGCGCATTCCCTACAAGGACATCACCCGTGACGGGCTGGTGAAATTGCCCAAGCGCGGCAAGATCGGCAAATACAAGGCCGTCAACTACCCGTTCAAAGTCGTCGAAGAGCGTTTCTGATCTCTCCCCGCGGGGAGCAGCGAGGGTGCGAGCCTATGCCACATGATGGCAGCCTGTTGCAGGCGACGGTGGTGTTCCTGCTGGCCGTGGTGCTTCTGGTACCGCTGGCGCAGCGTTTGAAAATGGGGGCGGTGCCCGGCTATCTGCTGGCGGGCATCCTGATAGGGCCATCGGTATTTGGCCTGCTGAACAACCCGGATAACGTGGCACGCCTGTCGGAGATGGGTGTGGTGATGTTGCTGTTCGTCATCGGCCTGGAGCTTTCGCCGCGGCGTTTGTGGGGCATGCGCCGGGCGCTGTTTGGCGTCGGCTCGCTACAAGTGGGCCTGAGTGCTGTAGTGCTTGGCCTGCTGGCGTACTGGCTGTTCGGCCAGTCGAAGCCGGCTGCCATCGTGCTGGGCCTGGGCCTTGCGCTGTCGTCAACTGCGTTTGGCCTGCAGGTACTGGCCGAGCGCAAGGACCTGGGCAAGCCGCACGGCCGCCTGGCCGTGGCGATCCTGCTGTTCCAGGACATTGCCGCGATCCCGCTGATTGCCGTGGTGCCGCTGCTCGGTGGTGATGTCAGTACCGCCGACGAAGGCGCCTGGCCGGTGTTGGCGGTGGTGGTTGGCATAGGTGTGCTGATCATCTTTGGCCGCTACCTTTTGACCCCTGTCTTCAAATGGACAGTCGGTTCTGGCCTGCCCGAGCTGTCTACCGCTACCGCCCTGTTGGTGGTGCTGGGCACCGCCTGGGTGATGGAGCACGTAGGTGTGTCCATGGCGTTGGGGGCGTTTCTGGCGGGCGTCCTGATGGCCGAGTCGCCTTTCCGCCACGAACTGGAAACCCAGATCGAGCCCATCAAGGGGTTGCTGCTGGGGCTGTTCTTCGTTGGCGTGGGAATGAGCGCCGACCTGCGCCTGCTGTTCGGCATGCCGTTAATGGTGCTGGGGCTGACCCTGCTGCTGGTGATGATCAAATTGCCGCTGCTTTATGGCCTGGGCCGCACCGCAGGTGGGCTCACCCAGGCCCAGGCGCTGTGCCTGGGCGTGGTGCTGGCGTCTGGCGGCGAGTTTGCCTTCGTGGTGTTCAAGCTGGCGTTGGATCATCAGGTGCTGGGGCAGCAGGTGCATGACCTGCTGGTGCTGGCCATCACCTTGTCGATGGCGGTAGTGCCGTTGGTAATGATGGCCCTGGCGCGGCAGTTGCGTGACGACAGCCCCACACCGGCAGCCCCTGAAGCGGGCCACTGAATCGCGCCACATGGCGCACCTGGAGTTCGGAGGTGAAGCATGCAACCGGGTATCAAGATGGACAGCCGCCTGTCGCGGGGCTTGCTCGATGTGCTCATCAAGGCCGGCCTGGTGGCTGCGCTGGTGATATTCGCCTTCCAGACGTTCCAGCCGTTCCTGGAGCTGATGCTGTGGTCGGTGATCCTGGCGGTGACCTTGTACCCGTTGTATTGCCGCATCCAGCGCCGCACAGGGCTCAAGGACGGGCTTTCGGCGACGCTGGTCGTTCTGCTGGTACTGGTCGTGCTGCTGGTGCCGATCTACCTGGTGGTGATGTCGATCGGCGAATCGGTGGACAGCCTGGTGACGCTGCTGAAAAGCGGGGCCTGGACCGTGCCGGCCCCTCCCGACTCGGTGGCGGCCTGGCCGCTGATCGGGCCGAAGGTGCATGCCTTGTGGCTGGCCGCCTCGGAAAACATGGCCGGTGTGCTGAACCAGTGGATGCCCCAGCTCAAGGGTGCCGGGCGCACGGTGCTGGGGGCTGCAGCCAGTGCGGGCGGCGCGTTCCTGCTGTTCATCGCGGCGATCATCGTCTCGGGCATCATCATGGCGTTCGGTGACCGCGGCGAAATCGCGGCGCAGCGCATTGCCATGCGGGTGTCGGGGGAGGAGCGCGGCAAGCCATTGGCCAAGCTGTGCACCGCCACCATTCGCGCGGTGGCCCAGGGCGTGATCGGCATTGCCTTCATCCAGATGCTGCTGATCGGTGTCGGCTTCGTCATCAAAGGGGTACCGGGAGCGGGGATGCTGGCAATCGTCATCCTCATGCTGGGGATTGCCCAGGCACCGGCCACGTTGATAACGGTGCCGGTGATCATCTACATCTTCAACGTCGAAGGCTTTACCGTGGCGACCATCATTTTCGCCATCTACACCTTCGTCGCCGGGCTTGCCGACAACGTGCTCAAGCCGCTGCTGCTGGGGCGCGGGGTGGACGTGCCGATGCCGGTGGTGCTGATCGGGGCATTGGGCGGCATGGTGGTCAAAGGCATCATCGGCCTGTTCATCGGGCCGGTGATCCTGGGCGTCACTTATGTACTGTTCTGGCAGTGGGTGGCGCTGCAGGTGCCGGAAAATCCCGTCGAACCGTCGGCGTAAGCCAAGGCCTGCCATGCCCGGACGCTTCTGTGGTTTTGCACTGAGCCTGGCTGCGGCGTTGGTGGGCTGTACCCAGGTCGGCCCGGATTTCCAGCCGCCGCAGGACCCGTGGCTGGGTACCTGGAATACCCCGCTGCTGGAGCAGGCCGGGCAGCAGGCCGCGGCGCCCGACCTTCGTCAGTGGTGGGCCGTGTTCGCCGACCCTGCCCTGGATGCCTTGATCGCCGAGGCCGATGCCAATAACAGCAACCTGCGCGTGGCTGGTTTGCGCGTTGCCGAAGCCCGCGCCCAGTTGGCCATCGTGCAGACCGGGCGTTATCCACAGCTGCAGCAACTGCGCGCGCAGAGCCTTTACCTGAAGCAGGATCAGTCCGGCACCGCCACCGCTCGCGACTCGGTGTTCTGGCAATCCAGCGCGGGCTTCGACATTGGCTGGGAAATCGACTTCTGGGGGCGCTTCAGCCGCGCCATCGAAAGCGCCGACGCCGTCTACTTCGCCTCCCAGGCCAATTACGCCGATGCCATGCTGCTGTTGCGTGCGCAGGTGGCCGACACCTACTTTGCCCTGCGCACCGCCGAGGCGCGGCTGGATATCGCCGAAGAAAACGCCCGCCGCCAGGCGCGCAGCCTGGAGATAACCGAGCGGCTGTTCCGTCATGGCGAAAACGACGAACTCGACTGGCAACAGGCGCGCACCCAGTACCTGGCTACCCAGGCCACCATCCCCGAGTTCCAGAACCAGCTCAATGCCCTGCGCAACGTGCTGTGCTCGCTGCTGGGCCGCGCGCCCGGGCCGCTGCCACAGCTCGATGCCGGTCATGGCCAGTTGCCGTTGCCGGACCGTGCCGTGCTGCAGGATGTGCCCGCCCGCCTGCTGCAGCGCCGCCCGGACATCCGTGCCGCCGAGCAGGCGGTAGCGGCGCAGTCGGCGCTGGTCGGGGTAGCCGAGGCCGACCTTTATCCACAACTGAGCCTGTTGGGCAGCATCGGCTGGAGTTTCGTCACGGCCAATCATTTGCCCGATACCTTCGACATCGCCGCCGGGCCCAGCCTGATCTGGAACCCGTTCGACTACGGTCGACGCAAGAACGCTGTGCGCGTGGAAGATGCCCGCTTGCAGCAACTGATCGAGCTGTATCACCAGGATGTGCGCGAAGCCGCCCGTGAGGCCGACGATGCCGCCAGCGGGCTGGTGCGCTCGCTGCAGAGCGCAAGTATCCGCGACCAGGCCTCGCAGGCCGCGCAGCGCTCCCTGAACCTGGCCAGCTCGCAGTACCGCGAAGGCTTTGCCGACTTCCAGCGCGTGCTCGACGCCCAGCAACTGCTGCTGCAGCAACAGGACGGCTACCTGGTCAGCCGCGGCAATGCGGTCAGCAGCCTGGTGACGCTTTACAAGGCCCTGGGCGGCGGCTGGGACGCCAGCCGCGCACCGATCGACCCGGCCACCCGCCAGCAGATGCAGCAACGCACCGACTGGGGTGAGCTGCTTGACGAACCAGGCCCCAGCGCACATGCACAAGGTGAAACGAAATGAGCGACACCACGCCGACGCCATCCCCGCCAGCCCCCGATCGCGGCATGCGCTGGGTGCTGCTGCTGATTGTCGTGAGCCTGCTGTGGTACCTGCTGGCCGATCGCTTCACGCCCTATACCCAGCAAGCCCGCCTGCAGGCCTACGTGGTGCCGGTGAGTGCCGAGGTGGCTGGGCAGGTGAAGCGTGTGGCGGTGGGCAACAACCAGGAAGTGCGCAAGGGCGATGTGTTGTTCGAACTGGACCAGGAGCAATATCGCATCGCCCTGGCCCGAGCCGAAGCCGACCTGGACACGGTACGCCGGCAGATCGGCGCCCACACCGCTGGCATCGACTCGGCCCAGGCGGCGCTGGTGGCGGCCCAGGCCAACGAGCGCAAGGCCCGGCAGGACGCCGAGCGGCTCAAGCGCCTGATCGATGAAGACCCGGGCACGGTGTCGGTGCGCCGCCTCGAGGGCGCCCAGGCCACCCGCGACCAGGCCATCAGCCAGGTGGCGGCAGCCCGTGCCGAAGTTGAGCGGGCCCGTGAGCAGCAGGGCGGGGCGCAGGACGACAACGCCCAGCTGCGCAGCGCGGCGGCCAATGTGGAAAAAGCCCGGCTGGACCTGGCGCGCACCATGGTACGCGCCGATGCAGACGGGTTGATCACCGACCTGCGCACCGACGTTGGCCACTATGTTGGCGCCGGCAGCCCGATGATGACCCTGATCGCTATCCATGACGTGTGGATAAGTGCCGACATGACCGAGAACAACCTAGGTCGGCTGCGCCCTGAAACCCCGGTGCTGGTAGTGCTTGATGCGCTGCCCGGCACGGTGTTGAAGGGGCGCATTCGCAGCATCGGCTACGGTGTGAGCGTAGGCCAGAGTGCCCCGCCAGGTACGTTGCCGACCGTACAGAACAGCCGCGAGTGGCTGCGCTCCGCACAGCGCTTCCCGGTTATCGTCGAACTGGAGCGTGACCAGTTGCAGGACAAGACCGTATTGCGGGTCGGTGGCCAGGCCGAAGTCATGGCCCTGCCAAGCGAGGGCAACCCATTGAACCTGCTGGGCCGGCTGTTCATGTGGCTGATGAGCTGGCTGTCGTATGCCTATTGAACTACGCCGCCTGCGTGCCCTGCGCCTGGCCTGGGGCGTGGCGCTTTGCCTGGCGGTGAGTTTCGGCATCGGCTTGCCGGTACCGATCCTGGCGCCGGTGTTCGCGGTGTTGTTGCTGGCCATGCGCAGCCAGCCCTTGCCCCTGCGTGCGGCACCGGCCTTGGCGGTGCTGGTGCTGCTTGCCTGCGGCAGCGGGCTGCTGCTGATTCCGCTGCTGCGCCATGCCCCGGTAAGTGGGGTGTTGCTGGTGAGCGTGGGGGTTTTCCTTACCTTGCGTTATGCACTGAAAGGCGGCAATGGCCTGTTGGCCAATTTGCTGGTTATCGGCCTGACCATGATCGCTGCCGCCGGCACCAGCGACTTCAGCCTGGCGCTGTCGGTGGTCGAAGCGCTGGCCAAAGGCATGCTGCTGGCGGTGCTGGGCACGGCAGCGGCGCATGTGCTGTTTCCCGAGCCGGCCGATGCGCCGGCGCAACCGGCACCGCCTCTGCTCGACGGTGACCAGGTGAGCTGGGTTGCCTTGCGTGCTACGTTGATCGTCATGCCGGCCTTCCTGCTGGCGCTGATCGCCCCGGACCAGTACATGCCGCTGATCATGAAGGCAGTGAGCCTGGGGCAGCAGGCCGGTGAGACCCGCGCACGGCATGCCAGCCGCGAGCTGATCGGCTCGACCTTGCTGGCCGGGTTGCTGGCGATATTGATGTGGGGCGCGTTGAGCCTGTTCGTGCACCTGTGGATGTTTTTTCTGTGGGTGCTGCTGTTCGTTCTCTGGCAGGGGCGCAGGCTCTACCGTGCGGTGGATACCAGGCAAAGCCCGGCGTACTGGGTGAGTTGCCTGACGACCATGCTGATCTTGCTGGGGCAGTCGGTGCAGGACAGCGCGGGCGGGCAGGATGTGTACCGCGCCTTTGCCGTGCGCATGGCGCTGTTTCTGGCGGTGTCGGTGTATGCCAGTGCCATGCTGATCTGGATCGACCGGCTTCGGATGCGGCGTGGGCTTCTTCGCGGGTGAACCCGCTCCTACAGGTATCGTGTTGCCCATGGGATCACGCAATTCTTGTGGGAGCGGGCATGCCCGCGAAGAGGCCAGCCCAGGAAAACCTAGGGCTTCCAGTCAACCCCACTCTCTTCCAGGTAGGCGTCCACCGCTGCCCCAACAGTGGGATGAAATGCCGACTCCCCCATATGCTCGAACAACTCGAACTGCCGCATCTTGTCCTTTACCGGGTCCTTCATCTCGGCAAACTGCAACTCCACCCCCCGCGCCTCCAGCGCCCGGTCCAGCTCGGCCAGCATGTCCGCCGAGGTGATATCGATGCTGGTCACCGGCTCTGCCGCGATCACCAGCCGTTGTACCGGGGTAGGCGATGCATCCACCGCCGCCATCACCGTGCTCTGGAACTGTTCGGCATTGGCAAAGAACAGCGGGGCATCCCAACGCAGCAGCACCAGCCCCGGAATGCGTCGGGCCTGTGGATAACGCTGCACATCATGGTAACCGCGGGTGCCATCCACCCGTCCCAGCACCGCATGATGCGGCCGCCAGCCGTCCCACAGGAATTCGATCACCGATATAGCCACGGCAATGCAGATACCGGGAATGGCCCCGAATACCGCTACGCCGACGAAGCAAGTGAACGACAGCCAGAATTCCCATTGCTGCATGCGGAAGATGCGCTTGAGGTCGGCGAACTCGAACAGGCCCAATGCTGCGGCAATCACCACTGCCGCCAGGGCGCTGTTGGGCAGGTGTTGCATCAGGTTGGGCGCCACCAGCAGCAACAGGGTCACCGCCAGCGCGCCGATAATACCGGTGAGCTGAGTCTGCGAGCCGGCCGCTTCGGCCACGGGGGTGCGCGATGAGCTGCTGCTGATGGGGATGCCCTGGAACAGCCCCGAGGCCAGGTTGGCCACACCCAGGCCGAACATTTCCTGGTTGGGGTTGACCGGGGCCTTCATGCGCGCGGCGTATGAACGTGACAGCACACTGGTATCGGCGAACGACACCAGCGCTACTGCGATGCCACCGAGCAGCACCTCCACCAGGTCGATATCGCTGACCCAGGGGAACACGAAGCTGGGTAGCCCCTGGGGCAGTTCGCCGAGCACTTTCACGCCTTGCTGGTCGAGCCCCAGCAGGCTCACCGCCAGCGTGGCCAGCACCACAGCAATGAGAATGCCCGGCAAACGCTTGAACGGCTTGAGCAGCAGGATCAGCGCCAGGCTACCGCCACCGACCACGAAGCTTGGCCAATGGCCCTGGCCGGCGAGCAATGCCTGGATCAGGTTCCAGGTATCCCGCAGTGGGCCCTGGCTGTCGACCGACAGGCCGAACAGTTTGGGCAACTGGCTGATCAGCACCGTGAGGGCGATGCCGTTCATGTAGCCATAGCGGATCGGCTTGGACAGCAGTTCGGTGATGAAGCCCAGGCGCAGCAAACCGGCGATCACACAGAACGCCCCGGCGACCAGGGCCATCATGCTGGCGATGGCGATTGCCCGTTGCGGGTCGCTGGCGGCGTACTGCACCACCACTGCCAGGATCGGCGCGGCCAGCGCCGAGTCCGGGCCCAGCACCAGGATGCGGCTGGGGCCGAAAAGGGCGTAGGCCAGCAGCGGGATGATGGTGGCGTACAGGCCGTAGATGCCAGGTACGCCGGAAGCTTCGGCATAAGCGATACCCACCGGCACCAGCATGGTGGTGAGCACCAGGCCGGCGGCGATGTCCCTGGGTAGCCAGGCGGGTTGGTAGTGGAGCAGGGTGACCAGGCCGGGTAACCAGCGTTGCCAGTCGAGGCGGGTTTTTTCGGGCATGGGGCGTGCGTCCAGGGGAGGGTGCTGAATCACAGCTTAGATGCTGAATTCCGGGGCCGCTCTGCGGCCCTTTCGCGACACAAGGCCTTTGATGCAATGTCCAGAAAATGCGTGGTAGCTGTGGGAGCGGGCATGCCCGCGAACACCGGCGCAGCCGGTGCCAGGCACCGCGTTGGATTCTTCGCGGCTAAAGCCCACAGGGGGAGCGTGCCGCTTGCCAAATGCCAGAAAAAACAAAACCCCTTGAGGCGTTGGCCTCAAGGGGTTCGTGGGTACTGCAGTCTGGCGCTTAGACGTTGAAGCGGAAGTGCATCACGTCACCGTCCTTGACGATGTAGTCCTTGCCTTCCAAACGCCATTTACCGGCTTCCTTGGCACCGCTCTCGCCCTTGAACTGGATGAAGTCGTCATAGGCCACCACTTCAGCGCGGATGAAACCTTTTTCGAAGTCGGTGTGGATCACGCCAGCGGCCTGTGGTGCGGTGGCACCGACGCGTACGGTCCAGGCGCGTACTTCCTGCACGCCGGCAGTGAAGTAGGTCTGCAGGTTCAGCAGCTCGTAACCGGCGCGGATAACGCGGTTCAGGCCAGGCTCTTCCAGGCCCAGGGCCTCAAGGAACATATCCTTCTCTTCACCGTCTTCCAGTTCGGCGATTTCCGCTTCGATCTTGTTGCACACCGGCACCACTACCGCGCCTTCTTCCTCGGCGATGGCCTTGACCACGTCCAGGTGCGGGTTGTTGTCGAAGCCGTCTTCGGCCACGTTGGCGATGTACATGACCGGCTTGCTGGTCAGCAGGTGGAAGCCGCGGATGACCGCCTTGTCTTCGGCGCTCATGTTCTTCATCAGGCTGCGCGCTGGCTTGCCTTCGGTGAAGTGCGGGATCAACTGTTCGAGGATGGCCTTCTGCGCCAGGGCTTCCTTGTCGCCGCCCTTGGCGTTGCGGGCAACCTTCTGCAGTTGCTTCTCGCAGCTGTCGAGGTCGGCGAAGATCAGCTCGAGGTCGATGATCTCGATGTCACGCTTGGGGTCGACGCTGTTGGAAACGTGGATCACGTTCTCGTCTTCGAAGCAGCGCACCACGTGGGCAATGGCGTCGGTCTCGCGGATGTTGGCGAGGAACTTGTTGCCCAGGCCTTCGCCTTTCGAGGCACCAGCCACCAGGCCGGCGATGTCGACGAACTCCATGGTGGTCGGCAGGATGCGGTTTGGCTTGACGATTTCAGCCAGTGCATTCAAGCGCGCATCGGGCATCGGCACGATGCCGCTGTTAGGCTCGATGGTGCAGAAGGGGAAGTTCTCCGCCGCGATGCCAGACTTGGTCAGGGCGTTGAACAGGGTGGACTTGCCGACGTTGGGCAGGCCGACGATGCCGCAATTGAAACCCATGGGTATTCCCCTCTCTAAGGAAATCAGGCCTTCTGGCTGTGCAGCTCGCGCATCGCCTTGGCGAAGTCGCCGGCAAGCACGTCCGGCAGCACGCCGAGGGCAAAATCGATGCTGGCGTCGAGCTTCTCCTGCTCGGCGCGCGGCGCGCGGCCCAGGACGAAGTTGGAGACCAGTTTGGCGTCACCCGGGTGGCCGATGCCAAGCCGCAGGCGGTGGAAGTCGTTCTGGTTGCCGAGCTGCGCGATGATGTCGCGCAGGCCGTTGTGCCCACCATGGCCACCGCCGCGCTTGAGCTTGGCGACGCCCGGGGGCAGGTCGAGTTCGTCATGTGCCACCAGGATCGCTTCCGGCTTGATGCGGAAGAAATTGGCCAAGGCCGCCACGGACTGGCCGCTACGGTTCATGTAGGTGGTGGGGATGAGCAGACGAACGTCGCTGCCCTGATGGCTGAACTTAGCCGTCAGGCCGAAATATTTGCGGTCAGCGGTCAACGAGACGCGCTGGGCGCTGGCAATGCGTTCAACGAAAAGAGCCCCTGCGTTATGCCGGGTCTGTTCGTATTCGGGGCCGGGGTTACCCAGGCCGACGATCAACTGGATGGCGGTCACGTCAGGGGCTCTTCCTTGGAGTTGGTGGGTTACAGGGCGCGCGGCACTGTAACCCGATCAACGCCGGCGCGCGAGTGGATTACTCGGCAGCGCCTTCTGCTTCTGGAGCAACGCGTGGAGCGTGAACGTTGGCAACAGCTTTGTCATCACCGTGGGCCAGAGCTACGAACTCTACGCCTTTCGGAGCTTTCAGGTCCGACAGGTGGATGATGGTGCCGATTTCAGCGTTGGCCAGGTCGACTTCGATGAACTCAGGCAGGTCTTTGGCTTCGCAGGAAACTTCGATCTCGGCTTCTACGTGGGAGATCTCGCCGCCTTTCTTGACCGGGGCTTCTTCATTGATGAAGTGAACCGGTACCTTGGCGGTCAGTTTCTGGCCAGCAACGACGCGAACGAAGTCGGCGTGCATGATGAAGCCTTTGGCCGGGTGGCGCTGCAGAGCCTTGACCACGACGTTTTGCTTGGCGCCGTCGACGTTCAGTTCCAGAACGTGGCTGAAGGCAGCCTCGTTTTCGAACAGCTTGGTGATTTCCTTGGCCAGGATGGTCAGGGACTGAGCGTCTTGGTTACCACCGTAGACAACGGCTGGGATGTTCGCGGAGTGACGCAGGCGGCGGCTCGCACCTTTCCCCAGGTCAGTACGCGCTTGGGCGTTCAGAGTGAATTCGGTCATTTTGTTTCTCCAAAGTAGCCCCCCGAGGGCGTTTGCGACCAGCGCCAACGGGGATGGCAAAAAAGCCCCGCCCCAACAACCAGTGTTGGGGCGGGGCGCTTTTCGTCAGCGTGTGTTCCGCTTAGCGGAACATCGCGCTGATCGATTCTTCGTTGCTGATGCGGCGGACCGCTTCAGCGACAACCGGTGCGATATCCAGCTGGCGGATACGGTCACAGGCTTGAGCAGCGGCGGACAGCGGAACGGTGTTGGTCACCACCAGCTCGTCCAGTACCGACTTCTCGATGTTCTCGATCGCGCGGCCCGACAGGACAGGGTGCGTGCAGTAGGCGTAAACCTTGGCAGCGCCGTGTTCTTTCAGGGCTTTGGCCGCGTGGCACAGGGTGCCGGCGGTGTCGACCATGTCGTCTACCAGGATGCAGGTGCGCCCTTCGACGTCGCCGATGATGTGCATGACCTCGGAGTGGTTAGCCTTCTCGCGGCGTTTGTCGATGATACCCAGGTCGACGCCCAGGGACTTGGCAACAGCACGTGCGCGCACGACACCACCGATGTCCGGGGAGACGATCATCAGGTTCTCGAAACGCTGGTCCTCGATATCGTCGACCAGTACGGGCGAGCCGTAGATGTTGTCGACCGGGATATCGAAGAAACCCTGGATCTGGTCAGCGTGCAGGTCGACGGTGAGTACACGGTCGATACCTACGACAGTGAGCATGTCAGCGACGACTTTGGCGCTGATGGCTACACGTGCCGAACGCGGACGGCGGTCCTGGCGGGCGTATCCGAAGTAAGGAATCACGGCGGTGATTCGGGATGCTGAGGAGCGGCGGAAGGCGTCGGCCATCACTACCAGTTCCATCAGGTTATCGTTGGTCGGGGCACAGGTCGGCTGAATAATGAAGACGTCTTTACCGCGGACATTCTCATTGATCTCAGTGCTGATCTCGCCGTCGGAGAACTTACCGACAGAAACGTCACCGAGAGGGATATGCAGCTGACGTACGACACGCCGAGCCAGATCGGGGTTGGCGTTCCCCGTAAAGACCATCATCTTGGACACGCGCAGTACCTGAAGGCTGAGGGTAACCTGGATGAGTATAAGGAAAATGGCAGGGGCGGCTGGATTCGAACCAACGCATGGCAGGATCAAAACCTGCTGCCTTACCGCTTGGCGACGCCCCTGTATCTGTTGCTGCGAACGCTTATGCGCTCGACTTCTTGACCAGACTTTGCAGCTTGCGATGCAACATCGAAACGTTGCTTCCTTTCGCCACAAACCCTGTTTGGGTCGCTGAAAGAAGGGCCAGAACTTTATCAGCTTCGGCTTTGCTTGGGAAGGCCCCAAACACACAACTTCCAGTACCGGTCAGTCGAGCCTCAGTGAATTTACCCAGTGAATTCAACGCATTGCGAACTTCCGGGTAACTCTGCTCTACCACCGGTTGGCAGTCATTTCGACTGTTTCCCTCGGGAACGGGGCGCATCTTAAGGGGGAGCGAATCACGTGTCAACTGTGGATGTGAAAAAATTTCTACTGTGCTGACAGACACTTGCGGCACAAGCACGACATACCACGGCTCTTCCGGGTCGACCGGGGTCAATTGTTCACCCACGCCCTGGGCGAATGCCGCGTGGCCGCGCACGAATACCGGTACGTCGGCGCCCAGGCTCAGGCCTAGTGCGGCCAGGCGGTCTTCGTCCCAGTCCAGTTGCCACAGGTGGGCGAGGGCCAACAGGGTAGTGGCGGCATCCGAGCTGCCACCGCCGATGCCGCCGCCCATGGGCAGCACCTTGGTCAGCCAGATATCGGCGCCCAACGTCGTGCCGGATTGTTCCTGCAGCTTGCGCGCAGCACGCACGATCAGGTTGCTGTCATGCGGCACTGCTTCGATCTCGGTGTGCAGGCGGATCACGCCGTCGTCACGCACGGCAAAGCTCAGTTCGTCGCCGTGATCGAGAAACTGGAACACGGTTTCCAGCTCGTGATAGCCGTCCGCACGGCGGCCGATGATGTGCAGCCACAGGTTGAGCTTGGCCGGAGCGGGCAGGGTTAGGGTCTGCATGTATCAGTGCCCCAGCTGGCGGGGCTGCCAGTCCTTGACCACCAGTGTCACGTCGAGGTCCTTGCCGTGCAGCTTCATACGCTCGGGCAGCCAGTAGCCGTTCTGTTCCGTGTAGCTCAGGTATTGCACCTGCCAGCCGTCCTGGTCGAGGCTGGCCAGGCGGCTGTCGCCGTCCAGGGTCAGCTTGCTCTTGCTGTCGGGGGCCGGCAGGCCGCGGACCCACCAGACCAGGTGCGAGACCGGCAACTGCCAGCCCAGTTGTTCTTCCAGCAGGGCTTCGGGGCTGAGGGCCTCGTAGCGGCCCTGGTTGGCCACTTCCAGTACCACGCCGCCGGGGCGGCCGGTCAGGCGAGCGGCGCCACGGCCCAGCGGGCCGGCCAGGCGAATATCGTAGTAGTCCTGGCGTTGCAGCCAGAACAGCGTGCCGCTGCCGGAGTCGCGCGGGGCACGGATGCCGACCTTGCCGTTGATCTGCCAGCCATCGAGGCTGCTCAGTTGCTCTTTATGGGCGCGCCACTGCTGCGGGTCGCCGTGGCCCTGCAGGGCCTCGCGACTACCGAAGCCGGCACAGCCGGCCAGCAGGGCGATCAGGGTGAAGGTAATGCAATGGCGCAGGAACATGGTGTTAGAGAGTCTCGGATCCGGTCAGGCGCAGGATGGTCTTGCGCAGGATGGGGCTGTCGGCCTGGGCTTCGAAGCCCTTGGCCCAGACCTGGCGGGCTTCGCGGCGCTTGCCGTTGGCCCATAGCACTTCGCCCAGGTGGGCGGCCACTTCGTGGTCTGGGAAGCTGGCAAAGGCCTTGCGCAGGTAGGTTTCAGCCTCGTCGAGGTTGCCCAGGCGGTAATTGACCCAACCCAGGCTGTCGAGCACCGCCGGGTCATCCGGGGTCAGCTGATGGGCCTTGTCGATCAGCGCCTTGGCTTCGCTGTAGCGGGTGGTGCGGTCGGCCAGGGTGTAGCCGAGGGCGTTCAGGGCCATGGCGTTTTCCGGCTCGCGGGCGATGATGGCGCGCAGGTCTTTTTCCATCTGCGGCAGGTCGTCACGCTTTTCCGCCAGCATGGCACGGGTGTACAGCAGGTTGAGGTCGTCCGGGTAGCGCTGGATGGCTTGCTGCAGCACCTGGCTGGCCTGGGCGTCCTTGTTGTTGTTGCTGTAGCTTTCCGATTCGATCAGGAACAGCTGTATGGCGTAGTCCGGCTGGGATTCGCGGGCATCGGCGAGCAGGCGCGAGGCTTCGGTACCACGGCCGTTGGCAATCAGGATGTCGGCCTGGCGCAGCTGCGCCGGCAGGTAGTCGGGGCCCGGGCCGACCAGGGCGTATTCACGCAGGGCGCCTGCAGGGTCGTGGCGCTCTTCGCGGATGCGGCCCAGGTTCAGGTGCGCGGCGTCGACGTTGCTGTCGCGTTCGATCAGCTCCTGCAGGTAGCCCTCGGCTTCATCCCAGTCCTTGTTTTCCAGGCACACCAGCGCCAGCGAATAGCGCAGCTCGTCGTCCTCGGGGTATTGCTGGACCAGGCTGAGGAACTCGCCCTTGGCATCGGCGATGCGGTCCTGTTCGACCAGGGTGCGCGCGTAGGTCAGGCGCAGGCGCTTGTCGTCCGGGTTGTCGCGAATCGCCCCGCGCAGCAGTGGCAGGGCCTCCGGGCCGCGGTCCAGGGCTTGCAGCAGGCGCGCGCGCAGCAGGACCGGGGCGACTTCGCCGTTTTGCGGCGGGTGCGACTCGAGCAACTCCAAGGCTTCTTCGGCCTTGCCGTCCTGGTTCAGCAGCAGGGCCTTGCCGAACACCAGCTGGCTGTTGTCCGGGTACTTCGCCAGCAGGCGTTCGAAGCTTTGCAGCAAGCCGTCGCGGGTGCTCTGGTCGGTTTCGGCGGCGGACAGAGCGAGGAAATCGAAATGGGTGTCGCCTTGGCCCTGCAGGACCTTTTCCATGTAAGTCATGGAGTCGTCATAGCGGCCGGCGCGGGCCAGCTGGATGGCTGCGGCGCGCTGGGCGTCGAGGTTCTGCGGGTCGTTGCGGGCCCAGACCAGGGCGTTGTCCAGTGCCGGTTCGTCGGCGCCGAGGTATTCGGCAATGCGGTAGGCGCGCTCGGAAACCCCGGGGTCCTGGGTTTTCGCGGCCTGGTCGGTGTAGTTGGCCAGGGCGATGTCGAAGCGGTTGCGCTGGCCGGCCAGTTCGGCCACCAGCAGGCTGTAGAGCGTATCCTGCTTGAACGAGCCATACACCACGGGTTTTTCCGCCTCGCTCTTGCCGGCCTCGGCGACGGGAGGCTCGGCCTTTTGCGGGGCCAGGCTCTGGCAGCCCTGGAGCAGGGCGAAGGCAAGCAGCAATGCGTATGGTTTGTTCATAGAAGGCTTTAAAAAGGACTCACCGGCGGTCGGAGCATGATGACACAAGCGCGGTGGCAAACCCACCTGCGAAGGTCGTGGTTTACAGGCTGGGTGGTGCAGAGTGGGACAGCGGGGTGGGGGAGAGGTTCGAAGGGGCTTCTGACACAATGACCCAGCCCCTACCTGCGCCGACAATTTTGTCGAGATCACAGGTCAGGATAGATCCGCTCGTATAGTGCCACGTCGCTGGGGCAGTCAATTTCTCCCCAGGGAGCGTGCGTCGCCACGCCGGCGACTGGAAAACCCTCGCTGACTAGTGCCCCTAATAGCGATGTCATGTCAGTCTGGTCGCGTGCCTGAGGCGTGAGCCCTTGCAATTGCCTTTTCAACGCCTGCCAACCCGCTGGCGTGACTTTGAACAAGCCTATGTACTGGCCCTGAATGACCTCAAGACTGGTAGCGGTCTGTCCAATAGCGCTCACCAATCCATCGACTAACCGGAAGTTCTCCAGGTCTGGTAGCGGATCGTTGAAGCGTTGCTGCCAGAGACGCACTGCAGCGGGATCGTAGCCCAGGACAATATCGGCTGGATGGTTAATTAGCTCGGATACTAGGGTGCTGTCGTAGAAGATGTCACCGTAGCTAACAAGGCAAGGCTCTGCGCTCAACCAACCGCTGGCGCAATTTAGAGAGCTGAAAATACCGGAGCTGTGCCAGCGGTGGTTGTGAAACAAAGTGTCGGTGAATGGTGCAAGCATTTCGCTTCGATAGCCTGCAACGATGCCAACCTCGCTGACATCGCATCGACGGAGCGTTTCAATCGCGCGCTGTAGCAGTGGCACACCATTAAAGGGTACCAAGGCCTTGGGGCGTTCATCGGTCAGGGCTTGTAAGCGACTCCCGCGACCTGCAGCAAGAATAATGGCTTTCATGAAAAAGCTCCAAAGGCATGTCGCACGCGTTGAATATCCAATGGATCGGCAGGTAGTTCTCGCTCGGGGTGCCACATGATCCCGGTATGACGACGGTGGTCGTCATACACAGCCTCGATCACGCCGTCGTCGGCCAGGGCTAGTACGCGGTAGCCGTCGGGCGCCTCCCGAAAGCCGTATTCATGATAGGAATTCACTCGCCGCCGTTGTTCTTGCATGTTGATCATGTGTTCGCCTACATGGCCGGCCAAACGTTCCAAAGTGCCGCCAGCTCGCGTCAACATTACCTGCATGCCGCGGCATACACCGAGCACCGGAAGCCGTAGATTTTCCGCAAGATCAAGCAAGACCCTCTCAGTGGCGTCGCGTGTGTCGGCTGTCCCACTCAGGGCCTGGCAGCTCCCTCCACCAGTAAGCAAGAGGCCCTGAGGGCGCAATGATTGGACTAGCGCCATGCTGACTCTCGGATCGTTTGGAAGGTACAGCGGGGTCAGCCCACATTGGTCTAAGAATTCAACCCAGCGCTGGTCAAGCGCGTCCCGCCATTCCTGGCGTTCGGCGTTGAACTGCCTGAGCATGGTCATCCCAACCAAAATCATGCCAGCACCTGTATACGCCGCTCGGCGCAGTCGAGCAGCAGGCTTGTCGCCGCCAATAGGGTTTTGAATCGAGTATCGCCCACGCCGATAGCTGCGGGAATGGCGAACTCTCGGGCTCGGATCGACATATGCGAGTTCTCGCCTCCGTAGGCGGTGATGAAACCAGCAATGCGGTGGGTAAAAATCCAATCAAAACCCGGATCAGCGTTTTCGATTAAGACAATGCAACCCTCTATGTCCGGTGCCAATTGCCCTGGAAGCACTTGGGCCACCCGCGCGTGAGTGGCACGTCGAGTGATGAAGTTGGGATTGCACCAGTGCACTCGATGGCCGAATAGATCTTGCGGCTGACAGATGATGCTTGGCGTACGGACTAACTGCGTTTCATACCAGCGGCTGCGGTTGTGGGCAATTGCTTGGTGCAAACGTTTGCGATCGATGTCGGCATAAACGCTGGTAAATTCGGTGATTTGCGCAAAGCTGAGTTGGTCGCGGTCAAAACCATGTACCTCACCCCAATCGCATAGTGAGCGCAGAACATCCGAAACAAACGCTGCATAGAGGTATTTGAGCTTCTCGCGCGACGCAATAGCGGCCTGAGCAAATTGTAGAAACTGCTCGGCGGAAACGTTAAGACCGCACTGGTCAAAAGCTTGCTGAATGGCGTTGACCTGGGCCCGAGATACAGTTAGCCCGTTCATAGATTTTGGGGGCCGCTGTAATGGGCGCTGCCAGTCAAAATAACGCTCCGGAGTCTCGTCGTAGCGTGCCACACGTATATCGTAGGTACCCGGCCGGACATGACCGTGCAGCTTTAGGAAATCGTCCTTATGCAACGTCTGGAAATCGCTGGCCATCTCGCGATCGATACTATTGACCCCTCCGGTCACATGATCGATGAAACCGGCAGATACTACCCCCGCTGTTTCCAGCGATTTAATTATTGCGGTACCTATGAACGCTGCACGGGCAGCGCCAGCGAATATTTCAGCGACCACGTTGGCCGCCGATAGGCCATTCCTCATACGTTGCAAGGACTCGCGCCGAGGTTCCCCCGCCATTAAACTCTGCACCTTGTCAGTAATACTCGGTAGGCGTGTCAGGTCGGAGAAGAACGGGCCGCTGGGGGAGATAATGTGCTCGGTCAACTGGCGTAGCTCGTTCAAGTAGCATTCGTGCTGCTCGGTACTAAGAGTCCGGAGCGCCGGCAGCGCGGCAGCGGCACCGGGGCTAGTAAGCTCTGGCGTGAAGCAAGTAGGAATGATCGCGAACTCGATCTTGTCATGCAGATGAGGATGCATGGCCAAGTAGTCGCCGCACTGTTCGACTACGCGCTCGGCAACATCTTGAGGTACCGAGGCAGGGATGAATGACTCGATGCTGTGGGCAATGCAGATGTAAGGAGAGCCACCCACCTGGTACATCAGCGGTTTGCGCCGCAGATCCCGGTAGCCGTATCGGAACCTGGCAGAGGCCCAATTAAGGTCAGTGATCAGCTCCTTATATAGCGAGTAGGCTAGCGCCCGCGGCTTGGTACCGATCATTTCCGCCGGGTTCCAGTCCGGCATAAGGCCAAGGAAGGCGGTCGACGTAGGACGCGGATGGCGTTGCTTGCAGATCAGCTCTTCGAGCTGAGAGGCCTCGTGCTCCAAAACTTTGCGCAGTTGGGCGTCGGCAAGTGCGCTGGCATTACGGGGCCCATCCGCGGTCATGGGACGCACTTGGAATAGCAGAGGGCCATCGACAGTGATCGCGAACTCTATGTCCAAGGCATCGTGCCCGGTTAGAACTTGTACCTCTTCGAGCAACGAAAACAGCCCTAGTAATTCCGCAGGCTCGCTTGCCGCCTCGCTGCCAAGGGAGACGAAAGCGTGCACAGTCTCGTTGCCGGCAGTGACACCGTCGGTGCTGGCACCTAGTACATAGTCAACTACGTAATATGGCAAACCCGTCTCTGGATCACGGGTCATCGCCACTCCGCTGGCCAATACACCTCTCGCCATCTGCTGCACCAGCACCTCATCGCGCTCGCGAGCTAGGCCGTAGGAGGCGATCACCGTCTTGATGGCTTCGCCGAGTGCCTGGCCGCCACACACATCTAGAATTGACGCGTACATCCCTGCACCGGAATGGCCGTCGCGGTCTTCGGCTAGACAGCTGGATCTTACAATCAGCGGCTCATCGCCAAAGAACGCCTGACAGTGCGAGATCACTGCCTGCCAGTCCTCCCGCCACTGTGCCACGGTGAATCGATGAAGGGGCAACACTTGCCCGGTGCTCAGAAGTGGTGCCAGTTGCTGCAGGGTATCGGCCTTGCCGGAAAAAGCGAACACGGAAGAAGGATTTACCGAGTGCATATGTCTTCCCTAATCAGTCCAATCAGTCCTTCGCAGGGGCTGTAAGTTTGTGTCAGGTTTAAGCCAACTCGGCGCCGGTATAAGTCGCGAGTTCAAGGCCGTAAAGTGAGGACAGCTCGCGCAGGAAGCGATTGCCCTTTTTCGCCGCAGCGTAGGGACAGTCGTCCTCAACGATGACGTGGCCAATTGTGCCGATGTTGCCGCTATAGACGTTTACCGCCTGGCCAGGCGCAACGTGGGCGGTGCAAAACCGGATGTTGTACTTGTCCAGTAATGGCTGTAGGGAGTCGGGGGTGTAGTCGTTGGCGATATGACCGCCATTGCGGGAGGCGACAGTTACGACGCTACCTGCGCGCTGAAGCACTGAGTCGTCAATTAGAATGGGCTCGCCTAGGTGCAGACGGACTAGCAGTTCGAACGGGTCGATGCCGGTCAGCATCCGGTACATCTGCGGCGCTACGCTACCCATCATGCGTGCGTTGATCTCCACTAGACAGGGCCCTTTGGCATCGCGCAACAGTTCAACATGATAAAGGCCAACATCCAGCCCCAGAGCGCTGAACACTGCCTGCACATATGCTTTGATCTCGTCGCGCTGTGCTGCGTCAAGGCCTGACGGCATGGTCGCGGTCATTTCTAATATTTCGCTATGGTCGGCGCGGAAACGGATGGTGGTCGCAAAGCAGGAGACCTTGGCGTCTTGGACGATGACTTCCGCTGAATGCAATGTACCGTTGATGTATTGCTCGACCAGATAGTCGCGGCTTACCAAGTGGTCGATCATAGGATCAGCACCCTTGCGACTCTGGCGCAGCTCGGCGAGAAAGGCGTCAACGTCGGCCTGGCTATGGCAAATGGCGGAAAACTGCTTGGCGAATCCTCGGGTCGGCTTGACAACGAATGGCAGCGACAAACTCGGAACGACCCCGTTGATCAGTTGCTCCTCGCTCAGTACTTCAAAATCAGGAGAGCGTAGTCCGTGTGCCCGCAGCGTTTCGCGCAATCGACTCTTGTATACCGCCCCGCACAGAGCTTCGTACCTCGGGTAGAGGGTGCCGATACGCTGGGCCTCACGCGCCACCGGTACTATGGCTGCTTCAGAGGTAGAGATGAGGGCGTCAATAGGACGCTCCGCGTGCAGGTTGGCCAACAACTGGCTGAGTTCGCCGTCTTCCAGATTATCGATACGCAAATAAGTATCCACATATCGCAGGTAAGGCTCGAGACGGGAGGTGTCGTCCTTGATCGAGATCGTCAGGAACGAGGCGTCGCGCTGATGAATGAAGGTGACATGGCAGCCAAGCCGTTTGGCTGCCTCAAAAGCCAGCAGGCCGCTTACGGTGCTGTCGACGAAAACCACGTGTTTCATTGGAACCTCGGATTACCAGGGATGAAAGTAAATGGTGCTGAGCCCGAACAGCATTGCGAAGCAAGCGACCGTCGAAGGTGCGCCATACTTGGGAATTCTCAAGCTGGTGACCTGGAGGATGCCGACCAGGGCCACCAGGCCGACGATCACACCGGCACCGTAATGCCCGGCCGATAGCCCCATCAGCGCCAGCGCAAAGACAAATCCTGAATATGTGGTGGGTAGCCCCTGATATCCCTCGCCAGCCGATGTGCTGGGCATGCCAAACAGCGATAGCCGCAAAATGGCTGTGAAAACCAGAGTTGCTGCGGCCAGCGTGGCCGAAAGAGACTGGTCGAGGATTAGGATGACAAGGGCTGGCGTGATGCTGAAATTGAGCAAGTCGGCAAAACTGTCTAGATGCTTGCCGAAGGCCCGTTGCGCGTTGTTCGCCGCCAGGTAGCGTCGGGCGATGTGGCCGTCAAGGAAATCGAGCATCGCGGCCAGGCAAATCACCGTTGCCGCCAGAATGAACCGTCTTTGCAACGCAAAATAAACAGTACCGAAGGCCAAACCGATATTGAACATTGTTAATATGTTCGCCAAATCCAAAAGACGGACGAACGGAAATACACGCGCTAATGTGGGCATATTGTTCTCCTTGAAGAAACTATTTAGACAGGTTGTTTTCCCTTGATCGCAACTGTCTTTCGAAGGGCGTTGGTTACGACGAAATAGAAAGCAACGAAGATAACGCTCGTGCTGAACAGGCCTGCATACTTAACCAGAATTGAACCGACGAAGATGGTAATTATCATGCCTAAGTACACCCCAGCATACTGGACAGATGCCATCAACGGCATGGCACTGGTAGGTGTGCTCCTGACAAGATCGGCTTGCAACTTGAAAAATGTCAGTTCGAAAAAGAATATGTAGAAAAAATACGCGATGTAACTGGACTGAATATCATGGCCGAACGCTGCGAGCATCATGAACAGGCCGCTGGCTACAGCCATCGGCATAGGTAGCGGTCGCAAATTACACTTGCCCAAACGATAGAACAGTACTGCGCCCACCAAAGCTGCCAAACTATTGACGGCCTGCAACAAGCCGATATACACCTCTCCCAAGCCCAGCACATGGGCCGGTAACAGCACCCTGGACACATTGAAGAAACCCTGAAAAACGCTGACGAAGACGATGAACTGATAGAGGCTGAGGCGTAGCGCGGGATACTCCTGCAAAAGCGAACCAAGGGCAGTCAATAGTCTTGGTGCGACCTGCACGGTGATCGGAGGCTTTGTTGGCGCAGGTAGTAGATAGGCCGCCAAAGCCGCGATGGAAAAAAGACTGACAGTAATGAGCAGGGCTAACCCAGGCGTCATGTTGGCTTTGAACAGTACCAGACTGATGCCTGCCAGGCCGCCGGCAATGAATTGTGCGGTGAGTGTCAGAGGCACTGAGCTGGCGATTTGCGCACTCGGGAAATAACACTTGATGGCAACAATACGCCCTACCCGTTGCAGCGCATCCAGGGCGCCAATGACTACCGCGCCTAACACGGCGACTTCCACATGATGTGGCAGGATCTTGTAGGTGACCGCCGCGCAGCCCAGCGACAGCAAGTTGGCACTCCACAGCAAGGTGCGTGGCGCTAGATAGTCAGCCAGACGGTAGATAGGAGCGACAAAAATTACCGGCAGAACCATTGGCGCAAACAGCACCACTTGGGAAAGTATTAGGCTGGCAGTATTAGCATAAATGTAGTAGGAAAGATAAATATAACTCAGCGTAGAGGCCGAAATGGCACACAAGTTAACGCCCCAAAGGAGCACTGAGTGCCTACGAGATGCTGCAAATTCTTCCATTGCTCGCGCCTATTATATAGCTTCCTGCCATGCATGAAGCATACCCTGCATAGAAAATCATTTTTAAGATAGGTTAAACAAGAATTTAAAAAATGCTTGTTTTGGGTGCGTCACCAAGTAAATGTGCATCATTGCAGTCCGTCAATATCTTTACTAATCCTCACCAACATAGCTTCTAGTCATCAGCAAAATTAGTAGATAGAAATAAACCGACTGACTGATAAAGCCATGCTATCCCACTCGTATCGCTGTCTCGGTGAGGAATATCGATGTAGCGGCGTCAAGACTAGGTGCGGAAGGAGGGTAGGGCAACAGCTGGGCATGTATTTGGGAAATGGACTACAAGACTGTGGATAAGTCTTATGGACATATGTCAAAGAGTCTTCTCGACCCGGTCGGCGTAGTTGGCTAGGGCGATGTCGAGCCGATGGCTCTGGCTTTTGCTGTGACTGTTGCTTCTAAGAGCGCGGTAGATCAGGTGCTGCAGATTGCGACTTCAGGAGGCCGAGCGTAGGGCTTGCTCCCGGGAGGACTGCGCAGCAGGCCTCATCCTGGGGCCCAGCGCTTGACGGGCATCCATGCCCGTCACCTCCATGCGCAAGGCCTGCGTTCGGCCTCCTGAAGTCGCGAAGATCAAGATCAGGATCAAAAGCCAGATCAAAAGCCGGCAAGACCTGAAAACACCGCTAGGGCAGGCTACGAAAAGGCGATAGCCGCACGACTATCAGCGCAATAGCGAACGGTGGTTGTCCTGAAACCTGCGAAAGAGGACAATTATCGGCTTCCCGTCACAACCAGCGACCTTGCATGGCCTTTCTTGCACTTGGTATCAACCATAAGACTGCCTCGGTAGACGTACGCGAGCGCGTGGCGTTTACCCCAGAGCAGCTGGTAGACGCCCTGCAGCAGCTCTGCCGGCTGACATCCAGCCGCGAAGCGGCGATTCTGTCGACCTGCAACCGTAGCGAGCTCTATATCGAGCAGGACCACCTGTCCGCCGATGCCGTGCTGCAATGGCTCGCCGACTACCACCGCCTCAGCCTGGACGAGCTGCGCGCCAGCGCCTACGTGCACGAAGAGCACGAGGCGGTGAAGCACATGATGCGGGTGGCCTCCGGCCTGGACTCGCTGGTGCTCGGCGAACCGCAGATCCTCGGCCAGATGAAGTCCGCCTATGCCGTGGCGCGTGAGGCCGGCACCGTCGGCCCGCTGCTCGGGCGCCTGTTCCAGGCCACCTTCAGTGCCGCCAAGCAGGTGCGCACCGACACTGCCATCGGCGAAAACCCGGTGTCGGTGGCGTTTGCCGCGGTCAGCCTGGCCAAGCAGATCTTCAGCGACCTGGGCCGCAGCCAGGCCCTGCTGATCGGTGCCGGCGAAACCATCACCCTGGTCGCCCGCCACCTGCATGAGCAGGGCGTGCGCCGCATCGTCGTGGCCAACCGTACCCTTGAGCGGGCCAGCATCCTGGCCGAACAGTTCGGTGCGCACGCCGTTCTGCTGGCCGACATCCCTCAGGAGCTGGCCAACAGCGACATCGTCATCAGCTCCACCGCCAGCCAGTTGCCGATCCTTGGCAAGGGTGCGGTCGAGAGCGCGCTGAAGCAGCGCCGGCACAAGCCGATTTTCATGGTCGACATTGCCGTACCGCGCGATATCGAAACCGAAGTCGGCGAACTGGATGACGTCTACCTGTACACTGTCGATGACCTGCACGACGTTGTGGCAGAAAACCTCAAAAGTCGCCAGGGCGCGGCCCAGGCCGCCGAAGAGCTGGTGTCGGTGGGGGCAGAGGACTTCATGCTGCGCCTGCGCGAGCTGGCCGCGGTGGATGTGCTCAAGGCCTATCGCCAGCAATGCGAGCGCCTGCGCGACGAAGAACTGCAAAAGGCCCAGCGGCTGCTGGCCAACGGCGGCAACCCCGAAGACGTACTGGCCCAACTGGCCCGGGGGCTGACCAACAAACTCCTGCACGCGCCCAGCGTGCAATTGAAAAGGCTCTCGGCCGAGGGCCGCCTCGATGCGCTGGCCATGGCCCAGGAACTCTTTGCCCTCAACGAGGGCTCGACGGACAAATCCCCGCAATGAAAGCGTCGCTGCTGAACAAACTGGAAATCCTCCAGGACCGCTTCGAAGAACTCACCGCTCTGCTTGGTGATGCCGAGGTCATTTCCGACCAGACGCGCTTTCGCGCCTATTCCCGTGAATACGCCGAAGTCGAGCCGGTCTACGCTGCTTATAAAGAGTGGCGCAAAGTCCAGGACGACCTCGAAGGTGCCCAGGCGCTGCTCAAGGACAGTGACCCGGACCTGCGCGAAATGGCCGTGGAAGAAGTGCGTGAAGCCAAGGAACAACTGCTGACGCTGGAGTCGCAGCTGCAACGCATGCTGTTGCCCAAGGACCCCAACGACGGCCGCAACGTGTTCCTCGAAATCCGCGCCGGCACCGGTGGCGACGAGGCGGCGATCTTCTCCGGCGACCTGTTCCGCATGTATTCGCGCTACGCCGAAAAGCGTGGCTGGCGCCTGGAAATCCTCTCGGAGAACGAAGGCGAGCACGGCGGCTACAAGGAAATCATCGCCCGCGTCGAGGGTGAGAGCGTGTACGGCAAGCTCAAGTTCGAGTCCGGCGCACACCGCGTACAGCGCGTGCCCGAAACCGAATCCCAGGGCCGTATCCACACCTCCGCGTGTACCGTGGCGGTACTGCCCGAGCCGGACGAACAGGCGGCCATCGAGATCAACCCGGCCGACCTGCGCGTGGACACCTACCGCGCATCCGGTGCCGGCGGCCAGCACGTCAACAAGACCGACTCGGCGATCCGTATCACCCACTTGCCCACCGGTATCGTGGTCGAGTGCCAGGAAGAGCGCTCGCAGCACAAGAACCGTGCCCGTGCCATGTCCTGGCTGTCGGCCAAGCTCAACGACATGCAGACCAGCGCCGCGCAGAATGCCATCGCCACCGAGCGCAAGCTGCTGGTCGGCTCGGGTGACCGTTCCGAGCGCATCCGTACGTACAATTATCCACAGGGGCGGGTGACCGATCACCGTATCAACCTGACCCTGTACTCGCTGGACGATATCCTCGCCGGCGGGGTGGAGGCGGTGATCGAACCGCTGCTGGCCGAATACCAGGCCGATCAACTGGCCGCTCTGGGGGACTGATGACCATCATCGCCAGCCTGCTGCGCAACGCGCAGTTGCCAGAGTCGCCTACCGAGCGGCTGGATGCCGAGTTGCTGTTGGCCGCGGCCATCGGCAAATCGCGCAGCTACCTGCACACCTGGCCCGAGCGAATCGTCAGCAGCGAAGATGCCGAGACCTATGCTGGCTACCTGCAGCGCCGCCGTGGCGGCGAACCGGTCGCCTACATTCTCGGGCTGCAGGGCTTCTGGAAGATCGATCTGGAAGTGGCACCGCATACCCTGATCCCGCGGCCGGATACCGAGCTGCTGGTCGAAGCTGCCCTTGAACTGCAACCCGCCACGCCGGCCAAGGTCCTTGACCTGGGCACCGGCACCGGCGCGATTGCCTTGGCCCTGGCCAGCGATCGCCCGGCCTGGCAGGTGACCGCAGTGGACCGCGTGGAGGAGGCTGCAGCCCTGGCTGAGCGCAACCGCCAGCGGCTGGGCCTGGCAAACGCCCAGGTACGGCTCAGCCACTGGTTCGACAGTCTGGCCGGCGAGCGTTTCGACCTGATTGTCAGCAACCCGCCCTACATCGCTGCCGCAGACCCGCATTTGGTCGCCGGTGATGTACGCTTCGAGCCCAGCAGTGCGCTGGTGGCCGGTGCCGATGGCCTGGACGATCTGCGCGTGATAGCTGCCCAGGCGCCCGCGCACCTGGTACCGGGTGGCTGGTTACTGCTGGAACACGGCTACGATCAGGCAGCGGCGGTGCGCGCCTTGCTGGCTGAACAAGGCTTCATCGAGGTCGCCAGCCGCACGGACCTGGGCGGCCATGAACGCATTACCCTGGGGCGCCTGCCATGCTGAGTGATCAGGAACTGCTGCGTTACAGCCGGCAGGTTTTGCTGGCCCAGATCGACATCGACGGCCAGTTGCGGCTCAAGCAGAGCAAGGCGCTGATCGTCGGGCTCGGCGGCCTTGGCTCGCCCGTCGCCTTGTACCTGGCCGCCGCCGGGGTCGGTGAGCTGCACCTGGCGGACTTTGACACCGTCGACCTGACCAACCTGCAACGCCAGGTGATCCACGACAGTGCGAGCGTGGGCATGAGCAAGGTCGATTCGGCCCTGCAGCGCCTGCAGGCAATCAACCCGGAAATCAGCCTGGTTGCCCATCGCCAGGCTCTGGACGAGGACTCGCTGGCGGCCGCTGTGGCAGCGGTCGACCTGGTGCTGGACTGCTCTGACAATTTCGGTACCCGCGAGGCGGTCAACGCTGCCTGCGTCGCGGCTGGCAAGCCGCTGGTCAGCGGTGCGGCGATCCGCCTGGAAGGACAGTTGTCGGTATTCGACCCACGGCGTGACTACAGCCCTTGCTACCACTGCCTGTATGGCCATGGCAGCGAAGCCGAACTGACCTGCAGCGAAGCCGGCGTGATCGGCCCATTGGTGGGCCTGGTAGGCAGCCTGCAGGCGCTGGAGGCGATGAAGCTGCTGGCCGGGTTCGGCGAGCCGCTGGTCGGCCGCCTGCTGTTGATCGATGCTCTCGGCACTCGTATCCGCGAATTGCGGGTCAAGCGCGACCCGGCTTGTGCGGTCTGTGGTAAGCGCGATGGCTGAGCGATCGGCGCCGGTCGGCGTGATGGACTCCGGGGTTGGCGGCTTGTCGGTACTCGCCGAGATCCAGCGCCTGCTGCCCAACGAGACGCTACTGTACGTGGGCGATTGCGGCCACATACCCTACGGCGAGAAGTCGCCGGACTATATCCGTGAGCGTCTCCGGCGCATTGCTGCGTTCTTCCATGAACAGGGCGCCAAGGCCATGGTACTGGCCTGCAATACCGCCACGGTGGCGGCGGTGGCCGACCTGCGCGAGTTGTACCCGAACTGGCCGCTGGTGGGCATGGAGCCGGCGGTGAAGCCCGCTGCCGCCGCTACGCGCTCTGGCGTGGTCGGTGTGCTGGCCACTACCGGTACCCTGCAGAGTGCCAAGTTCGCTGCCTTGCTCGATCGTTTTGCCAATGACGTACAGGTCATCACCCAACCTTGCCCGGGCCTGGTCGATCTGATCGAGACCGGTGACCTGGCCAGCCCGACGCTGCGCCAGTTGCTGCAAGGTTATGTGCAGCCGTTGCTGGCCGCTGGCTGTGACACGTTGATTCTCGGTTGCACCCATTACCCCTTCCTGCGCCCGTTGCTGGCCGGCATGGTGCCAGCCGACGTCGCCATCATCGATACCGGTGCTGCAGTGGCACGCCAACTGCAGCGGCTGCTGGGCGCGGATGACCTGTTGGCCGATGGGCCGGCCAGGGATACCCGCTTCTGGACCAGTGCCGATCCGCAATATCTCAGAAAGATCCTGCCTTTGCTGTGGCATAAGTCGGACAGTGTGCAAAGCTTTTCATTGTGAAAAAAACGTGAAAAGAAGCTGAACTATCGTACCGCTGCCGTTTTCTACCGCCTTGCCTGAAATGAGGCGGATACCAATAACAGCAAAGAAGGATGTTGCTCATGAAGAAGCTGCTCGGCTTGGCGGCGGCTGCCGTCTTCACCCTGGGGCACTCACTGTCGGCGCAGGCTACCGACGTTTCGTTTTCGGTGGGGCAGACCGGTGACTCGACCATGGTCTACCGGTTGGGGCTGCAATCGAATTGGGAAGCGAGCTGGTGGCAGACCAGCGTCGGGCGCCTGACGGGGTATTGGGATGGGGCCTACACCTATTGGGATGGTGACGAGACCGCGAGCAACCATAGCCTGTCGTTCGCGCCGGTGTTCGTCTACGAGTTTGCCGGGGAGTCGGTGAAGCCTTATATAGAGGCTGGGATTGGCGTGGCGGCATTCTCCAGCACCGAGCTGGAAGACAACGAGCTGGGCTCGGCATTCCAGTTCGAGGACCGCATCGGCTTTGGATTGCGCTTTGCCGGTGGGCATGAGATTGGCGTGCGGGCGATTCACTATTCCAACGCGGGCATCAAGCAGCCCAACGATGGGGTGGAGAGCTATAGCCTGCATTACCGCATGGCGCTCTGACCTCTCCTGTGCGGGCCTCTTCGCGGGTGAACCCGCTCCCATAGCACCCCCTGTATCTTGAGTGCAGTGGTGTACCTGTGGGAGCGGGTTTACCCGCGAACAAAGCAGTGCCGATGCCAGGCTCTAGCGCGTCAACGGCCACAGGCCATTGAGATCCAAGGCCTCCAGCACAAGCTCGGGCTCCCTCTGCGGCCACCGCCGCAGCAGTTCTTCTGCCGCATCCTGCGGCGTCCATGCCTCCGGTAGCGCCTGCGCCGGTGTCACGGGGTTCTTCAGCGACTGCGGCCCCACCACGGTCAGCTCAACCCCCTGCGCCTTCAACGCCTGACGCTGCTCGCGCATCCATTGCGGCATGTTGTTCCAGCCCGCAGGCACCTGCGTCGGTGCATGCAACTGCAGCGCCGAATAACGGTTGAACACCGCCATCACCTGCGGCGAGTCACCCTTCGCCAACAACGGCAGCGCACTGGCCAGGCAATGCTCGCCGGCCAACTGGTTGTCCGTGACGATCGCCTCGAACAGCTCGCTGTCCGCCACATCGTCCGCCAGGTAATCGCTGGTACCGGCGTTGATGATCAAGCCATCCAGCGTGCACCAGGCATGGCAGATCTGCTGGCTGGCCTGGGCCGCCTGATGTTCTTCGTGCAACTGCCACGGCAAGCGCAACAGCTGGCTGCCATAGCGTGCACCCAAGGCATCCAGTGCCTCGCCATGCTTCGCGCTTGCAGCTACCCGGTGTCCTTGCCCGAGCAGCCCCTCCACTAAAGCCAGGCCAAGTCCATTGCCTGCTCCCGTCACCCAGATACTGCGTGCGTTGTTCAAGATGCTGCCCTCTGATCCTGCCGGCGCGGGAGGTTCTTGAATGCCTCCAGTGCGCGCTGACGACTGCTGTCGAGATCGACAATTGGACTGTGGTAGGAATATCTAGCAAAAAGATCGGCCGACTTCACGGGGAAATGAATGGCTTTTTCATCTACCCCCTGCAATTCCGGCAGCCAGTGCCGAATGAAACGCCCTTGCGGGTCGAATCGCTGCGACTGTGAAACCGGGTTGAAGATGCGGAAATAGGGCACTGCGTCGGTGCCAGTGGACGCGCTCCACTGCCAACCGCCGTTGTTGGCGGCCAGGTCGCCGTCTATCAAGTGGCGCATGAAATGCCGCTCGCCCTTGCGCCAGTCGATCAGCAGGTTCTTGCTGAGGAACATGGCCACGATCATGCGCAGGCGGTTGTGCATCCACCCGGTGTGCAACAGTTGGCGCATGGCGGCGTCGATGATCGGGAAGCCGGTTCGGCCCTGTTCCCATGCTTCGAGGTCGGCCGGTGCATCGCGCCAGGGCAGGGCTTCGGTCTGGGCGCGGAAGGCTCGGTGACGCGAGACCTGTGGATAACCGGTCAGGATGTGTTTGTAGAATTCGCGCCAGAGCAGCTCGTTGATCCAGGTTTGCACGCCGCTGCTGCCGCTGTCGAACTCGCCGCGGTTGCTGGCCAGGGCACCGTGCAGGCACTGGCGTGGCGAGATCATGCCGGCGGCCAGATAGGCGGAGAGCTGGCTGGTACCGGGCTTGGCAGGCAAGTCACGCAGCTGTTGGTAATCGTCGATGGTTTCATCGAGAAAACGGGTCAGCCGCGCCTTCGCTTCGGCTTCGCCGGCCGGCCAGTGGTCGCGCAGTGCCTGCGCGGGTTTTTCGAAGCCGTCCACGTGCTGTGGGATCGGGTCGCTGCTGACATGCAGCGGTGCCTGGCGTTTTATCTGGCGGGCCAGGGCAGGGAGGCTGCGGTGCAGGTGCTCCAGGCAGCTCTTCTTGAACTGGCTGAACACCTGGAAGTAGTCGCCGCTGCGGGTAAGGATGGTGCCAGGGCGGAACAACAGCTGGTCGAGGTGGCTGTGGGCCTGGATGGACGACTTTTCCAGCAGCGCGCGGGTGGCGTCGTCGCGACGTTGCTCGTTGATGCCGTACTCCTCGTTCCAGTGCACGCTTTGCACCTGATGTTGGCGGCAGACGTCGAGTACGGCCTGTGGCGCCTGGTCCCAGGTGTCGATCTTGCGGATCAGCAGGGGGATGTTCAAGCGCTCCAGCGACTGGCGCAGGTCGCGCAGGCTGCGCAGCCAGAAGTCGACCTTGCAGGCGGCGTCGTCGTGGGCCAGCCATTGCCCGGGGCTGACCAGCCACAGTGCGAGGGTCGGGCCGCGTTCGCTGGCGGCGGCTAGCGCGGTGTTGTCATCGATGCGCAGGTCGCTGCGCAGCCAGGTCAGGTGCATGGTGCGGTCATCTCTCCAGGCTGGCGGTCATGGGCTTGCAGCAAACGCAATGCCGCCTGCGGGGTATCGAACAGGGCAAGATTGGGCAGCCCCAAGGCACGCAGCCGGGTTTCATGCAGCGCCAGCGTCGGCCCGCCAGCCAGGGTCGGCACGGGCAGGTTGGACAGGGTACGGTGCAACGCCTTGTCATCGATGCGTGGCCCCAGGTGCAGGAGCACGGCGCGTGGCTTGAGCATGGTGGCTGCGCGTTGCAGGTGCGCGCCAGCAATGGTGTGCTCCAGCACTTCGACCGGCAGGCCGTTGCTGGTGAACAGCCAGGCGCACAACCACAAACCGGGGCTGAAAGTGTGTTCGCTGTCTTCGGCCAGCAAGATGGCAGGCCCATGCAGCAACTGGTTGTCGTGGTAGACCCTGGCGCCCAGCTTGCTGCGCAACCAGCTGTGGAAAAACACCTGTTCCAGCCGTGCGTTGAAATAGTTGCGCCAGCGCAGGTCGAGGAGGTCGAGCAGCGGCAACAGCAATTGCTCGCACAGAGTGACGGCCGGGTACAGGGCCATCGCCTGGTTGAGCTGCTGGTCAAGGGCGCGCTGCGACAGCGTGGCGATGGCCTCGATCAGTTGGAACTGCCGGGCTTGCCAGTCGCCTTTCGGCGGCGTGCTAGCCGGTTTGTCGAGCAGCTCGCGTACCTGGCCGACGGAGGCGCCGCGCTGCAGCCAGGCAAGGATCGCTTCTACTCGTTCGACCTGCTCCAGCGGATACAGGCGATGGCCCTTGGCGGTACGCTGGGGCTTGAGCAGGCCGTAGCGGCGCTCCCAGGCTCGCAGGGTGACGGGATTGACGCCCGTGCGGCGAGCCAGTTCGCCGATGGGCAACAGGATCTCAGACGGCATTGCGCAGGCCCAGGCTCTCGGGGTGCGGCTGAAGGTAGGCCTGCTGCTGCAGATACGGATCGGGATGCTTGCGCAAATGGTGCTTGAGCAGGGTTAGCGGCACTACCAGCGGCACCACGCCTTGCTGGTATTGGCCGATAATGGCCTGCAGCTCGGCTTTGTCCTGCCGTGTGAGGATGTCCTTGAAGTAGCCGCTCAGATGCTGCAGCACGTTGCAATGAGTGCCGCGGCTGGCACAGCGGCGCAGAGCCTGCATCAGCTGGCTGAAGTAGCGCGGGCCGATGCTTTGCGGGTCATCGTCCTTGCTCATGCTGCCGAGCAGGCGCCCGAGGCTGCGGTAGGCCTGCGGGTTGTTGGCCATCAACAGGTACTTGTAGCGTGAGTGGAATCGCACCAGAGCGCCACGGCTCAGGCCTTCGGCCAGCAGGCGTTGCCAGTCGGCGTACGCGTACACGCGGCTGATGAAGTTCTCGCGCAGCACGGGGTCGTGCAGGCGGCCTTCTTCTTCCACCGGCAGGTCCGGCCGCCGTGCGCAGAACGCCTGCGCATACACTCCCCGCCCACCGTGGAAGGCAGGGTGGCCATTGTCTTGGTATACCTTGACCCGCTCCAGGCCACAGGAAGGCGATTTCTGCATGAAGATGTAGCCACAGATATCATCGAGTTCCGCCGCCATTTGCTCGCCATAGCTGCGCAGCGGCCCGGTCAGGTCCATGCCGGGGTTGCGGGTGCCTACCACTTCCGGCTGCTCGGGGTCGCCGACCAGGCGGATCGGGTCGCGCGGCACGCCCAGGCCGATGGCCACCTCCGGGCACACCGGCAACCAGTCGAAATGTTCCTCGAGTTGCATACGGCACAGGTCGGAGGCCTTGTGGCCGCCGTTATAGCGCACGCTGTGCCCGGTCAGGCAGGCGCTGATGGCGATACGCGGCTTGCTGTGGGCGGATGAGTCGTGCATGGGCTGCCTCCAAAAACCTGTACGAGACAAAATAGTTGTACAGGTTCATTCCAGCACAGCCCGGAAGTTATGCAAACAGTTTTTTTTGTATAACCCTACATCACTCGAGATGTTCGAGCAGTCGACGCGCCGCTTCCTGGCCACTGAGCCAGGCGCCCTCGACACGGCCGGACAGGCACCAGTCGCCGCAGGCGTATAGGCCCTGGTCAGCATCGGCCAGTGCGCCCCATTCATGGTTGCTGCTCGGACGGGCATAAAGCCAGCGGTGGGCCAAGGCAAAAGTAGGTGCTGGCACCACGCAGCCGACCAGTTCGGCGAATTCGCCCCACAGCTGTTCGATCACTTCCTCCTTGGGCAGGTCGATGTGTTGTCGGCTCCAGTCCGATGTGGCGTGCAGTACCCAGGTGTCGAGTTGCTCGTCACGCCCGGGCTTGCTGCGGTTGCGCGCCAGCCAGTCGAGCGGGTTGTCCTGCACGAAGCAGCCTTGCATCGGGGTATCCAGCGGTGTCTGGAAGGCCAGGGCGACGGCCCAGGTGGGCTCCATCTGCACACCGGCGGCCACGGCAGCGAGCTTCGGGGTAGCGGCCAGCAGCGGCGTGGCCTGTGGCGCCGGCACGGCGATCACCACGCGGCTGTAGGGGCCGTGGCTGCAGCCTTCGGTGTCCTGCAGGTGCCAGTACTGCTTGCCGCGGAACACTTCGGCGATGCGGCAGCCGAAGTTGACCGTCACGTCCTTGAGCAGGCCGCGGGTGATTGCACTCATGCGCGGCACGCCCACCCAGCGCGTCTGCTCGTCGGGGGAGGGGCTGAGTTCACCATCGCGGTAGTTGTACAGCTGTGGCTTCCATTGCGCGGCCCAACCGGCGGCAACCCATTGCTGTACCTGCTCGACGAAGCGGCGGTCACGGGCCGTGAAGTATTGGGCGCCGAGGTCCAGCGCGCCAGCTTCGCTGCGCTTGCTGGCCATGCGCCCGCCACTGCCGTGGCCCTTGTCGAACAAATGCACGGATTGCCCGGCCTTCTGCAGGGCCTGGGCGGCTGACAGGCCGGCGATACCGGCCCCGATGATGGCGATAGGTACTGTCATGATGGCCTCTTCAAACCTTGCTGTAAGCAGACTACGCTGTCAGGCAAACCTGTACAATGCTCAAATGTTGTATAAGGTTATTCCGTGTTGGCAGGCAGGTTGGCCTATGTTTATCCGAGAGCGTCGGGTCAAAAAAGTGCCTTGATGTTAAAAATAGACCACCGCCGCATTCTGCGAGGACACAGCCATGCATATATTGCTGACAGGCGGCACCGGGTTGATTGGCAAGCACCTGTGCCAGTACTGGCTCGGCCAGGGTCATCGCCTGACGGTGTGGAGTCGGCGGCCTGAACAGGTGCCGAAAATTTGTGGGACCGGCGTGCGTGGCATCGCCCGCCTGGAACAACTGGAGGCGGATGTTCAGCTGGACGCAGTGATCAACCTGGCCGGCGCGCCGATTGCCGATCGGCCCTGGACGGCGACCCGGCGCAACCTGCTGTGGGCCAGCCGCGTCACCCTCACCGAGCAGTTACTGGCCTGGTTGGGCAGCCGCGAACAGCGCCCGGAAGTGTTGATTTCCGGCTCTGCGGTGGGCTGGTATGGAGACGGTGGCGAACGCGAGCTGACCGAGGCTTCACCGCCGGTGCGCGAAGATTTCGCCAGCCAACTGTGCATTGCCTGGGAAGAGACAGCGATGCGTTCGCAGGCTCAGGGCATTCGCGTGGTGCTGGTGCGTACCGGGTTGGTGCTGGCCAGTGACGGCGGCTTTTTGTCGCGCCTGCGCCTGCCCTTCAAACTGGGGCTGGGCGGGCCTTTGGGTGACGGGCGGCAGTGGATGCCTTGGGTCCATATAGACGACCAGGTCGCCCTGATTGATTTTCTCTTGCAGCACAAGGATGCCAGCGGTCCTTATAATGCCTGCGCCCCGGAGCCGGTGCGCAACCGCGAGTTCGCCAGGCGCCTGGGCCGCGCCTTGCACCGGCCGGCGCTGCTGCCAGTGCCGGCACTGCTGCTCAAGGCGGGGCTGGGTGAGCTGTCGACCCTGCTACTCGGCGGCCAGCGCGCCCGCCCGGCACGCTTGCTGGCGGCAGGCTTCACCTTCCGCTTCAACGATCTGCAATCGGCTCTGGACAACCTGTCCAGCTGCCTCTGACATAGGACGCTGCATGACCGATCACGCCCTGCTGCTGGTCAACCTGGGTTCCCCGGCCTCCACCTCGGTGGCCGATGTGCGCCGCTACCTCAACCAGTTCCTCATGGACCCGTATGTGATCGACCTGCCCTGGCCGGTACGGCGCCTGCTGGTGTCGCTGATCCTGATCAAGCGCCCGGAGCAGTCGGCGCACGCCTATGGCTCGATCTGGTGGGAAGAGGGCTCGCCGCTGGTAGTGCTGACCCGTCGCCTGCAGGCGGCGATGGTCGAGCACTGGCCCCATGGCCCGGTGGAGATTGCCATGCGCTATGGCCAGCCGGCCTTGCCCGAGGTGCTGGAGCGCCTGGTGGCCCAGGGTGTGCGCAAGGTGACCCTGGCGCCGCTGTATCCACAGTTCGCTGACAGCACGGTGACCACTGTGGTGGAACTGGCCAGGCAGACGGTCAGTGAACGCCAGTTGCCGTTGCAACTTCGCGTGCTGCAGCCATTCTACGAGCACCCGGACTACATCGAGGCATTGGTCGCCAGCGCCCGGCCTTACCTGGAGCAGGATTACGATCACCTGTTGCTGAGCTTCCATGGTTTGCCGGAGCGCCACTTGAAGAAGCTGGACCCTACCGGCAAGCATGACTTCCAGGCGGCCGATTGCTGCAAGGATGCCAGTGCCGACATGCGCGCGGTGTGCTACCGCGGGCAGTGCCTGGCAACGGCCAGGGCCTTTGCGCAGAAGATGGGCATACCCGATGGCAAATGGTCGGTGTCGTTCCAGTCACGACTGGGGCGGGCCAAGTGGATCGAACCCTATACCGAGGCGCGGCTGGACGAGCTGGCCAAGGCTGGGGTGAAGAAGCTGCTGGTAATGTGCCCGGCGTTCGTGGCCGATTGCATCGAGACCCTGGAAGAGATCGGCATGCGCGGGAGCGAGCAGTTTGTCGAGGCCGGCGGGCAGGAGCTGGTGCTGGTGCCTTGCCTGAATGATCACCCGGAGTGGGTGAAGGCGCTGGCGGGGATGTGCGAAAAAGCCTGAGTCCAAGGTTGCCTGTTCTGGCCTCTTCGCGGGTAAACCCGCTCCCACAGGTTTTGCACAAGGCCTGAGGGCAGCGGGGTACCTGTGGGAGCGGGTTTACCCGCGAAGTGGCCGGGTCAGGCTAAAGCCGAATCAAGGCAACTGATCCTTCTTGTGCTTCCAGCCATCATTGCCCGGCAAGATCAGGTTCAGGGCGATAGCCACGATGGCGCACAGGGCGATGCCCTTCAGGCCCCAGTCATCCGGGCCATCACCACTGCCGATCAGTACGCCGCCGATACCGAACACCAGTGTCACCGACACGATCACCAGGTTGCGCGCTTCAGCCAGGTCGATCTTGTGGCGGATCATGGTGTTCATGCCCACCGCCGCGATCGAGCCGAACAGCAGGCACAGGATGCCACCCATCACCGGTACCGGGATGCTTTGCAGCAATGCGCCGAACTTGCCGATGAAGGCGAGGGTGATAGCGAAAATCGCCGCCCAGGTCATGATCTTCGGGTTGTAGTTCTTGGTCAGCATCACCGCGCCGGTAACTTCGGCATAGGTGGTGTTGGGCGGGCCGCCGAACAGGCCGGCTGCGGTGGTGGCCAGGCCGTCACCCAGCAGGGTGCGGTGCAGGCCGGGCTTCTTCAGGTAGTCGCGGCCGGTCACGCTGCCGACCGCGATCACCCCGCCGATGTGCTCGATCGCCGGTGCCAGGGCAACCGGGACGATGAACAGGATGGCCTGCCAGTTGAATGCTGGCGCGGTGAAGTTGGGCAGCTCCAGCCACGGCGCGGCGGCGATCTTGGCAGTGTCGACCACGCCAAAGGCGAACGACAGGGCAAAGCCTACGAACACGCCGGCAATGATCGGCACCAGACGGAAGATGCCCTTGCCGAACACGGCAACGATCAGCGTTGTCAGCAGGGCCGGCATCGAGATCATCATGGCGGTCTTGTACGGTAGCAGCACGCTGCCGTCACCGGCCTTGCCCATCGCCATGTTGGCGGCGATCGGCGCCATGGCCAGGCCGATGGAGATGATCACCGGGCCGATCACCACCGGCGGCAGCATGCGGTCGATGAAGCCAGTGCCTTTGATTTTTACCATCAGGCCCATGAAGGTGTACACGAAACCTGCGGCCATCACGCCGCCCATGGTCTCGGCCAGGCCGAACTGGCCCTTGGCGAGGATGATCGGGGTGATGAAAGCAAAGCTCGAGGCCAGGAACACGGGTACCTGGCGGCCGGTGACCAGCTGGAACAGCAGGGTGCCGATGCCGGCAGTGAACAGCGCTACGTTCGGATCGAGGCCGGTGATCAGTGGCATCAGCACCAGCGCGCCAAATGCCACGAAGAGCATCTGCGCGCCCGAAACGACCTGGCGCCAGAGCGGGTCGTTGAAGCCGTCCTGCATGGTCAGGCGTCCTTTTGCTTGGTGCCGAAGATCTTGTCACCGGCATCGCCCAGGCCCGGCACGATGTAGCCGTGTTCGTTCAGGCGCTGGTCGATCGAGGCGGTGTAGATCTGCACGTCCGGGTGGGCTTTTTCCACCACTTCGATGCCTTCTGGCGCAGCGACCAAAACCATGGCGCGGATCTCTTTGCAGCCGGCCTTTTTCAGCAGGTCGATGGTGGCGACCATCGAACCGCCGGTGGCCAGCATCGGGTCGATGATCAGGGCCAGGCGCTGGTTGATGTCCGGCGCGAGCTTTTCCAGGTAGGTGTGGGCTTCGAGGGTTTCCTCGTTGCGGGCAACGCCGACGGCGCTGACCTTGGCGCCCGGGATCAGGCTGAGCACGCCGTCGAGCATGCCGATGCCGGCTCGCAGGATCGGTACCACGGTAATCTTCTTGCCGGCGATTTTTTCAACTTGCACCTTGCCGCACCAGCCGTCGATCTCGTAGGTTTCGAGCGGCAGGTCCTGGGTGGCTTCGTAGGTCAGGAGCGCGCCGACTTCCTGGGCAAGTTCGCGAAAATTCTTGGTGCTGATATCGGCACGGCGCATCAGGCCGAGCTTGTGGCGGATCAGCGGATGGCGGATCTCACGAGTGGGCATAGGGGGGCTCCGAAAGGCGGGCAAAAAAACCGCGCTAGATTAATCTATTCAGCCTGTGCTGTCGTCTGGTCATTCTGGACGTTAGTCCATAAATGCTTGATCTGTGACGAGCGGATGCGTACCTTTGCCCGCTTTTCCAAAATGCACCCCCGGAGAGCGCCATGTCCGCCGATCTCGAGCATATCCGTCAAGTCATGCGTGAAGCTGACTGCCTGTACACCGAAGCCGAAGTCGAAGCGGCCATCGCCAAAGTCGGCGAGCAGATCTGCAAGGACCTGCACGACAAGAACCCGGTGGTTTTCTGCGTGATGAACGGCGGCCTGATCTTCTCGGGCAAACTGCTGACCCACCTGCAGTTCCCACTGGAAGCCAGCTACCTGCACGCTACCCGCTACCGCAACCAGACCAGCGGCGGCGAGCTGTTCTGGAAGGCCAAGCCCGAAGTGTCGTTCATCGACCGTGACGTACTGATCGTCGATGACATCCTCGACGAAGGCCACACCCTCAGCGCCATCATCGAGTTCTGCAAGCATGCTGGTGCGCGCTCGGTGCACACCGCGGTACTGATCGACAAGGAACATGACCGCAAGGCCAGCCCGGAACTCAAGGCCAACTACGTGGGCTTGCCCTGCGTCGACCGCTATATCTTCGGTTACGGCATGGACTACAAAGGCTACTGGCGCAACGCCAACGGCATCTTCGCCGTAAAGGGGCTGTGATCATGCGCCAGCCTGCGTTCATCGACCAATCGCTGTTCGCCGGGCTGGCCGCAAAGGCTGCAGCCAACCCGCGCGGGCGGCAACATCACAATTTCCATGAGATGGAAGAGCCTTGCCACCGCATGGCAGTCGGGCTGCAACCGAGCACCTATATCCCGCCGCATCGGCACCTGAGCGATGACAAAGCCGAAACGCTGGTCGTGCTCAAGGGTTGCCTGGGCCTGCTGCTCTTCAACGAGCAGGGGGCGGTGACCGACAAGCGAGTGCTGCAGGCGGGCGGGGATTGCCTGGGTGTGGACCTGGCGCCTGGTATTTACCATGGGCTTGTGGTGCTGAAGCCGGACAGCATCCTGTTCGAGTGCAAGGCCGGACCGTATCGGCCGGTGGGTGAAGGCGAACATGCGCACTGGGCGCCGCGCGAAGGAGAAGAGGGCGTGGACGAGTACCAGGCCTGGATGCGCGCGCAGTTCGATTGATGTTGCCTGCACCGGCCCCATCGCCGGCAAGCCAGCTTGTATGGTTAGACTTGAAGGGAGGAGGAGGGACA